>NZ_JBIBWD010000007.1:193916-470307 GCF_043080985.1 Streptomyces sp. NPDC014894 | reverse complement strand
CGCCCGGTGCCCTCAGCGGATCAAGGAGATTCCCGGCGGCCACAGCACTCCGTCCGCCAGCAGCAGGGACGGGCCCAGGTGCACCGGGCACACCCGCAGCGGCGTCCTGCGGTGCCGGGC
This sequence comes from Streptomyces sp. NPDC014894, assembly GCF_043080985.1. NCBI lineage: Bacteria > Bacillati > Actinomycetota > Actinomycetes > Kitasatosporales > Streptomycetaceae > Streptomyces > Streptomyces sp. NPDC014894. The sequence continues at coordinate 470,187 of NZ_JBIBWD010000007.1, read as the reverse complement.
GACCTCGAAACGGGCCGGGTCGCCGCAGTCCTCCGGGACGCCCTCGCCGCCGTACGGGCCCCGGCAGGAAGCGGCGCGGTCGCGGTCGGTCATGCCCACGATCCGACACCAGGCCCCGCGCCGACGCCCGGGGAAGGGGGCCGAACGGCTGGGGTGCGGCCTAGGGAGCGATCTCGGCGTCCTGGAGGCCGACGCACTTGCGCTCCTGCGGGATCCACTTCACGGCGGGGTCCAGCACGGCCAGGACACCGCCCACCTCCTCGCGCGGCCCGGTGTAGGTCAGCTCGACGGCCGGGGAGCGCCCGTAGGTCCGCAGGACGCTCACACCGTCGGCCTTGAGCCGCTTCTCGTCCAGCACCCAGTCGACGCCGTCGGCCGTGACGCAGAGGTTGATGTTGGGCGGCAGCTCCTCGGCGCCGCAGCGGAACACCGCCTTCTGGCCGCCCCAGGAGGCGACGCCGTCCCCGAGGGCCCAGTCGCGCGAGGCGCCGGGTATGTCGTCGGGGAGGCGGTCGACCACCTTGCCGCACTTGGCGTCGTCCGCGTGGGGGGCGGCGGAGACGCGGTGGCTGTCGACGTAGAGGAGCCCACCGGTCACGGCGACGGCCGCGACGGCCGTCCAGATCCACATCCGGGTGGTGGGCTTCCGCATGTTCCGATCCGTTCCGTGCCGGCCCTGCCGGCCGTGCTGTCCGTCCGCCGCTGACACCGGCCAGCGTATCCGCCGTCCGAAAGCCGGTGGCCGGGGCCCCGAACGGGTCCCCGGCCACCGGTCTGCCTCCCGGTCCCCTACAGGAACGAGTTGATCTCGATCGTCTCGGTGCGGCCGGGGCCCACCCCGATCGCCGAGATCGGCGCGCCGGACATCTCCTCCAGCGCCTTCACGTACGCCTGCGCGTTCTTCGGCAGGTCCGCGAAGGTCTTCGCCTTGGTGATGTCCTCGGACCAGCCCGGCAGCATCTCGTAGACGGGCTTGGCGTGGTGGAAGTCGGTCTGCGAGTACGGCAGCTCCTCCACCCGCTTCCCGTCGATCTCGTACGCCACGCAGACCGGGATCTGCTCCCAGCCGGTCAGCACGTCCAGCTTGGTGAGGAAGAAGTCGGTCAGACCGTTCACCCGGGTCGCGTACCGGGCGATCACCGCGTCGAACCAGCCGCAGCGGCGGTCGCGGCCGGTGGTGACGCCGCGCTCGCCGCCGATGCGGCGCAGCGCCTCCCCGTCCGCGTCGAACAGCTCGGTCGGGAACGGACCGGCGCCCACGCGGGTGGTGTACGCCTTGAGGATGCCGATGACCCGGGAGATCTTCGTCGGGCCCACGCCGGCGCCGGTGCACGCGCCGCCGGCCGTCGGGTTCGAGGAGGTGACGAAGGGGTACGTGCCGTGGTCCACGTCGAGCAGGGTGCCCTGACCGCCCTCGAAGAGGACGACCTTGCCGGCGTCGATCGCGTCGTTGAGGATCAGCGTGGTGTCGGCCACATAGGGCCGCAGCCGCTCCGCGTACTGGAGCATCTCCTCCACGATCCGGCCCGACTCGATGGCGCGCCGGTTGAAGACCTTGGCGAGGAGCTGGTTCTTGGACTCCAGCGCCGCGTCGACCTTCTGCACCAGGATCGACTCGTCGTAGAGGTCCTGGACGCGGATGCCGACCCGGTTGATCTTGTCGGCGTAGGTCGGGCCGATGCCCCGGCCCGTGGTGCCGATCTTGCGGGTCCCGAGGAACCGTTCCGTCACCTTGTCGAGGGTGACGTTGTACGGCGTGATCAGGTGGGCGTTTCCGCTGATCAGGAGCTTGGAAGTGTCGATTCCGCGGTCATTGAGCCCGCTCAGCTCGGAGAGCAGGACGGCCGGGTCGACCACCACTCCATTACCGATGACCGGGGTGCACCCCGGGGAGAGGATTCCGGAAGGGAGCAGATGCAGCGCGTACTTCTGGTCGCCGACGACGACCGTGTGGCCGGCGTTGTTGCCGCCCTGGTAGCGCACCACATAATCCACTGAACCACCGAGCAGGTCGGTGGCCTTTCCCTTGCCCTCGTCACCCCACTGAGCACCGAGCAGCACAAGTGCGGGCACAGGCGTACACCCCTTCCGGGCGGGGCATGTCCAAGGTCAGGGGGCGTGAGCCGTGCCTGAGTCCGCGGACCGGTTGCCCCGGAATAGACGAAGCCCCTGGCGCAATAGCGCAAGGGGCTCTTGCACAAAGATGCTACCCGAGGAAGGACCGAGGTGTCGGCTCACGACCAGCTGCTGGTGGTCATCGACCCGGTCGCCCGCCGAAGTGACGGCGAGTCCGTTCGGATCGCGAAGGATGTTCTGTGCGGCGGGTCGGAGGCGAAAATCTGTCTTCCCGAGGGTCCGGAGGAGTTCGCGCGGGCCCTGGCCCGGCGGGGCCCGAGGCGGCCGGTGGTGATCGGGGACGACCGGGCGCTGCTGCGCGCGGTGGCGCTGCTGCACCGGGACCGCTGGCTCGGCGACGGGGCCCTGGCGCTGGTCCCGGTGGGCCCGGCGGTGGAGCTGGCGCACTCGCTGGGGGTGCCGCGCGGCGCGGTGGCCTCGGCGCGGGCGGTGCTGGACGGCTCCGTACGGCGGCTGGATCTGCTGGTGGACGAGAGCGACGGGGTGGTGGTGGGGGATCTGGCGATCCCGGCGTCGCCGGCCGTCCTGGGCGCGGGGTCGGTGTGGGGCGCGTGCCGCCATCTCGCGCGGTCGCTGGTGCGCCCGGCCCCGGTCCCGGCGGCCCGGTCCCACCGCAGACGGCTGCGGGTGGAGGCGGACGGGGTGCTGCTGACCGATCTGGACCAGGAGGTGGAGGCGGTGACGGTGCGCACGGCCGGGGGCCGGGCGGAGGTCGTCGTCCAGCCGGGCGGCGCGGGTGAGCCGACGACGGTGAAGGCGCTGTCGGTGACGGTCGCCGGGGCGGATTTCCGCTATCGGGCGGACACGCTGATCACCGGCCCGGTGCGGACGCGCACCTGGACCCTGCGCGCGGGCGCCTGGGGGCTGACGCTGCCGTCCCGCCCCGCGGGACGGTCCGCCGCGCCCGAGGGCCGGGGCCGCCCGGCGGTCTGAACGGCGGCCTGAACGGCGGTCCGACCGGCCGGGCCCGGGAGCGGGCCCGGGAGCGGCGCTCAGGCCCCGAAGGTGCGCTCGCGGTGCTCCCGCCAGCGCTCCAGCATCAGGGGCAGCTCCTTCTGGAGGAACTGGAAGAACTCCAGCGTCTCGGCGAGCCTGCGCCCGCCGGCCGAGTCCGTGCCGAGGCTCGCCACGCCCTCGCGCATGGTGTCCTCCCACTTCTTGATGATCTGGTCGCGATTGCCCAGCGCCTCGTACCACTGATTGCTGTGCACCCGGTACCGCTCCCGCCGGGAGCCCGGTTCGCGCTCGCGGGAGACCATGCCGACATGGGCGAGATAGCGCACCGCGCCGGAGACCGCGGCGGGGCTGATCCGCAGCTGGGCGCTCAGCTCGGCCGAGTTCATCGCCCCGGAGTCCGAGGCGAGCAGCGCCGCGAAGATCCGCGCGGGCATCCGCGCCATCCCGGCCTCCACCAGCTGCCCGGCGAACCGCTCCACGAAGGCGGACAGCACCTCGGGATCGCGCCCGCCCGCGTCCGGCGGGCCCGGTGCGCGCCCGTCACCCGCTTCCCGTACGCCCGCTTCCCGTACGCCCGGTTCACGACCGTCCGCGCCGCGACCGTCCGCGCCGCGCGCGTCCGTACCGCGCGCGTCCGTACCGCGCGCGCCGGCGTCCCGTACGCCCGCGTCCCGCCGCTGCGGCTCCCGCGGCTCCCGGGACTCCCGGGCCCCGCCCGTCTCGCCCGTCTCGTCCGTCATGCCCGTGATCCTCTCCCGGCCCGCACCGCCGGATCCAACTTTATACGTTTCCTTATCTTCACAAAGTTGTGAAGTTAGCGTAATTTCCAAAACATGACTGAGGCAATCACGGTCTCCGCGCTGCGCAAGTCCTTCGGCCGCACCCACGCACTCGACGGCCTCGACCTCACCGTCCGGACCGGCGAGGTCCACGGCTTCCTCGGCCCCAACGGAGCGGGAAAGTCCACCGCCGTCCGCGTCCTGCTCGGACTGCTGCGCGCCGACGCGGGCGCCGTCCGGCTGCTCGGCGGGGACCCGTGGCGCGACGCGGTCGCGCTGCACCGCCGGATCGCGTACGTCCCCGGGGACGTCACCCTGTGGCCCAACCTCTCCGGGGGCGAGGTCATCGACCTCTACGGGCGGCTGCGCGGCGGACTCGACCCCGCCCGCCGCGCGGAGCTGGTCGAACGCTTCGAACTCGACCCCACGAAGAAGGGCCGGACCTACTCCAAGGGCAACCGCCAGAAGGTCGCCCTCGTCGCCGCCTTCGCCTCCGACGCCGATCTGCTGATCCTCGACGAGCCGACCTCCGGGCTCGACCCGCTGATGGAGGAGGTCTTCCAGAGCTGTGTGCGCGGGGAACGGGACCTCGGCCGGACCGTCCTGCTCTCCTCGCACATCCTCAGCGAGGTCGAGGCCCTCTGCGACCGCGTCAGCATCATCCGCCGGGGCCGCACCGTGGAGAGCGGCGCGCTCGCCGAACTGCGCCACCTCACCCGTACCAGCGTCACCGCCGAACTCGCCGGGCCGCCGGACGGGCTCGCCGGCCTCCCCGGCGTCCACGACCTCGACGTCCGCGGCGGCCGGGTGCGCCTCCAGGTCGACACCGACCGGCTGGACGCGGTGCTGCGCTCGCTCACCGCGTCCGGCGTACGGTCGCTGACCAGCACCCCGCCCACGCTGGAGGAGCTGTTCCTCCGCCACTACACCGACGAGCGTCACCACGCCGACGGCCGCCCGAGCCCCGACGGGCGCCGCCGCACCGGCGAGGAGGCGACCACGCGATGACCGCCACCGCCCGGCGCACCGCCCCCGCCCCGCGCACCGCCCCGGCCCCCGCGGGCGGCTCCGCCCGCCCCTTCGCCGGCGCCGGAGCCCTGCTCGCCCTCGCGCTGCGCCGCGACCGCCTGCTGCTCCCGCTCTGGGCCGTCCCGCTCGCGCTGGTCGTCGTCAGCGGCGCGGGCACGGTCGGCTCGCTCTACGGCACCGCCGCCGAACGCGCCGCCCTCGTCCGCTCCCTCGCCGCCGACAGCTCCCTGCGCGCCATGCTCGGGCCCGCCTTCGACGACTCCCTCGGCGCGCTCGTCACCTGGCGCTTCGGCGTCTTCGCCGGGCTGGCCGCCGCCGCGATGAGCCTGATCGTCGTGATCCGGCACACCCGCGAGGAGGAGGAGAGCGGACGGCAGGAGATGCTCTCCTCCGCGATGGTGGGGCGGCGCGCCCCGCTGACCGCCGCGCTGCTGACCGCGCTCCTCGCCAACACCGCCCTCACCGTGCTCATCACCGCCGGTCTCGCCGGGCCGACCGGCTCCGCCGCCGGGGCGTTCGCGCTCGGGCTGGCCGTCGGACTGACCGGCATGGTCTTCGCGGGGCTGGCCGCCGTCGCGGCCCAGGCCACCGAGAGCGCCCGGGCGGCGAAGGGGCTCACCGCCGCCGCGCTCGGCGGCGCGTACGCGCTGCGCGCCGCGGGCGACTCGGCGAGCGCCGACGGCTCCTCCGCGCTCACCCGGCTCTCCCCGCTCGGCTGGGCCGAACAGCTGCGCCCGTACGCCGGCGAGCGCTGGTGGTTCGCGGCCGCCCTGGCGCTCGCCGCGCTCCTGCCGATCGCCGCGGCGTACGCGCTGGCCGCCCGGCGCGACCTCGGGACGGGCTTCCTGCCGGCCCGCCCGGGGCCCGCGTCGGGACGGCTCTCCACGGCCGGTCTCGCCCTCCGGCTCCAGCGCGGCGCGCTGCTCGGCTGGACGGCCGCCTTCCTCGTCGCCGGGACCGCCTTCGGATCGATGGCGTCCGGCGTCGCCGACCTGGTCGGCGGAAATGACGGAATCCGGCAGATCTTCGAACGCATGGGCGGGCGGTCCGGGATGACCGACGCCTTCCTCGCCTCGATCACCGGGCTGTTCGGCCTGGCGGCGGCGGTGTACATCACCTCGTCGGCGCTCCGGCCGCACGGCGAGGAGGGCGCCGGGCGCGCCGAGCCGCTCCTCGCGGGCGCGCTGAGCCGCACCCGCTGGGCGGCGGGCCATCTGCTCATCGCCTTCGGGGGCTCGGTCCTCGTCCTGACCGCCGCCGGCCTCGGCATGGCGATCGGCCACGGCGAGGACGCCGGACCGCTGCTGGGCGCGGCCCTGGCGCGGATCCCGGCCGTCTGGCTGATCGGCGGGGTCACGACGGCGCTGTACGGGGCGGTCCCCCGCGCGGCCCCGGCCGCCTGGGCCGTCGTCGGCGTCTGTCTGGCGGCCGGCTGGATCGGCCCGGCGCTGCGGCTGCCGGAAGCGGTGCTGGAGCTGTCCCCGTTCGAGGTGCTGCCCAAGCTGCCGGGCTCGGCGATGGAGTGGCCGCCCGCGCTGATCCTGACGGCGGCGGCCGTCGCGCTGACCGCGCTGGGCCTGGCCGGGCTGCGGCGACGGGACCTGCGCACATGACCTCCTGGGACCCGGGCGTGCGGCCCGCGCCCCCGCCGCCCCGGGCCCGCCGCGCCCCGAGCCCCGGGGCCCGCCGCCGCACCGCGAGACCCGCCGCCCGACGCCCGCCGCCGCACCACGAGCCCCGGGCCCGACGCCCGCGGCCCCCGGGCCCTACAGCTCCACGAGCAGCTCGTCCACCCCCCGGATCACATATCCGGGGTTCCAGCGCGGCTCCCCCACCAGCCGCATCTCCGGGGCGCGCCGCAGCAGCTCCCCGAAGGAGGCCGCCAGCTCGATCCGGGCCAGCGGCGCGCCCAGGCAGAAGTGGATGCCCGCGCCGAAGGTGATGTGCGGATTGTCCGCGCGGCCGAGGTCGAGCGTGTCGGGGTCCGCGAAGCGCGCCGGGTCGCGGTTGGCGGAGCCGAAGAGCAGGGCCAGCTCCGCGCCGCGCGGGACGAGGGTCCCGCCGATCTCGATGTCGTCCAGGACCCAGCGCTCGAACATCTGGAGCGGGGTGTCGTGGCGCATCAGCTCCTCCACCGCCGTGGGCAGCAGGGAGTGGTCCGCGCGCAGCCGCGCCAGCTGTTCGGGGTGGCGGAAGAGGCTCCACCAGCCGTTCGCGGTGGTGTTGACGGTGGCCTCGTGGCCCGCGTTGAGCAGCAGCACACAGGTGGAGATCATCTCCTGCTCGCTGAGCCGGTCGTCCGCGTCGTGCGCGGCGATCAGGGCGGAGATCAGATCCTCGCCCGGATCGCCGCGCCGCTCGGCGATCAGCACCCGCAGATAGTCGGAGAACTCCACCGACGCCCGCACCGCCCGGCGCGCGGTCTCCTCGGACGGATTCAGCTCAAACATTCCGCAGATATCGGCCGACCAGGGCCGCAGCAGAGCCCGGTCGGCCTCCGGGACGCCCAGCATCTCGGCGATGACCGCGACCGGCAGCGGCTCGGCGACATCGGCCAGCAGATCGCCGCCGCCCGCCTTCCGCAGCTCCGTCACCAGCCCGGCGGCGAGCCGGGCGACGGTCGGCTCCAGCGCGGCCACCGTCCTCGGGGTGAACGCCTTCGTCACCAGCCGCCGGATCCTGGTGTGGTCCGGGGCCTCCAGATCGAGGATCCCGTGGTCGTTGAGGGTGTGGAACGGCTCGTGCGCGGCGGGCGGCGGAGTGCGTCCGAACTCCTCATGGGTGAACCGGTGCAGATACGTCCGCCCCAGCCGGCGGTCCCGCAGCAGCGCGGACACATCCTCGTAGTGCGGTACGAGCCACTGGCGGGTGGGCTCGTACCAGTGCACCCGCCCGGTGGACCGCAGCCGCTCGTACGCGGGATAGGGATCCGCGACGAAGGCGGGCGACCACGGTTCGAAAAGTGCGTTCATAGCGGGACGTTAACCCTGGTGAACCTCGCTGACCAGGGACCTTGGGCCATTGATCAGCCGGGGGTGACCAAGCGGGCCTCGTACGCGAAGACCGCGGCCTGGGTCCGGTCGCGCAGTCCCAGCTTCACCAGGACCCGGCTCACATGGGTCTTGATGGTGGACTCGGCCACCACCAGATGGGAGGCGATCTCCGCGTTGGACAGGCCCTGGGCGATCAGCACCAGCACCTCGGTCTCCCGCTCGGTCAGCTCCCCGACCTGGGAGACGGCGGCCACCTTCGGCCCGGCGCCGAGCCTGGAGAACTCGGTGATCAGCCGGCGGGTCACGGTCGGCGCGAGCAGCGCCTCGCCCGCCGCGACCACCCGCACCCCGTCGGCGAGCTGCCGCGCGGAGGCGTCCTTGAGCAGAAAGCCCGACGCCCCGGCCCGCAGCGCCTGATAGACGTACTCGTCCAGATCGAAGGTGGTCAGCACCAGCACCTTGGACGCGGTGTCCGCGGCGACGATCTCGCGGGTGGCCTCGATGCCGTTCAGCTCCGGCATCCGGATGTCCATCAGCACCACGTCCGGCCGCAGCTCCGCGACGCGGGCGACGGCCTCGCGCCCGTTCACGGCCTCGCCGACGACCTCGATGTCCGGCATCGCGTTCAGCAGGACGGAGAATCCCTCGCGGACCATCATCTGGTCGTCCACGATCAGTACGCGTATGGTCATGCCGGCTCCTCGGCGGTCAGGGCGACGGGGACGGGAATGAAGGCGGTCACTTCGTAGCCGCCGTCCCCCGCGGCCTCGGCGGTCATCTCGCCGTTCAGCATCGAGACCCGCTCCCGCATCCCGGTGATGCCGTGCCCCGCGCCCGGCGACGGCTTGACCAGGCCCTTGGCGGCGGTGTTCACGATCCGCAGCCCGAGCCCGCCCAGAACATAGCTGACCTCGACCTTCGCGGAGGAGCCCGGGGCATGCCGCAGCGCGTTGCTCAGCGCCTCCTGGATGATCCGGTACGCCGACAGCTCCACGCCCTGCGGCAGCGGGCGGACCGCTCCGGTGACGGTCTTCTCCACCTCCAGGCCGGCCTCGCGGACGTTGTCGAGGAGACGGCCCAGATCGGCGAGGACGGGCTGCGGGGCGTCGGGGGCCTCGTAGTCCTCCGCGCGGACGACGCCGAGGATCCGGCGCAGCTCGGTCAGGGCCGCGACCGCGTTCTCGCGGATGGTGGCGAACGCCTTCTCCAGCTCGGGCGGCGGATTCTCCACCCGGTAGGGCGCGGCCTCGGCCTGGATCGCGACCACCGACATGTGGTGGGCGACCACGTCGTGCAGCTCGCGGGCGATGGTGGTGCGCTCCTCCAGCAGGGTGCGGCGGTCGCGTTCCACGGCGGTGACGGACTGCTGGGCGGCGACCTCCTGGCGGGCCTCCCGGCGTACGTACACCACGGTCGTGGCGAGCAGCAGCAGGGCGGCGCAGAAGAGCAGCGCGATGGAGTTGCTGCCGTACCCCCGGGAGAAGAACAGCTCGAAGAACGTCGCGTAGAGGGCGGTCAGCGCCCACATCCAGGCGGCGGTGCGCGGGCGGGTCCGCAGCGCCACCAGCGACAGCACCGCCAGATGCGCGGCGAAGCCGGCCGGGGTCCACGGCCACATGTCCCAGTAGGGGGTGAGCGCCGAGATGACGGGAGTGGCGGCCAGCGAGCACCAGAACGCGCCGACCGGGCGGATCAGGGTCATCGCCACGACGCCGCCGGAGATCAGGGCGAACACGAGCTGGACGGCGCTGCCCGAGGTGGTCGAGAGGCCGCCCAGCGCGATCACCGCCGCCAGGCCGAGCACGGCGGCGTGCGGGGTCCAGCAGGCGTGCTCGCGTATCCGCTCCGGGAGCCTGCGGGTCAGCGGTCCGTCGACGCGCATCGGCGGCAGCGGGCGGTAGGCGAAGGCGTTGTCGAAGAGGTCCTGGCGCAGTCCTCGCAAGGCTCCTGCGGCCAGACGGTACTCAGGGCTTCGGGTCTTCTCGGTCACCTGTGGAACGGTATGCGGCGGGGCGGGCGCGGTCGTCCCGCTGGCTGCGGATTCCGCCGCGTCCGCCCTGAGGACTACGGCGGGGCCTCTCCTGGAGGATCAGGACGGACGAGAGGCCCCGCGCCGGGTCAGCCGTCCGCCCGGAAGGCGTCGGCGTGCTCCTTCGCCCACTCGGCGAAGGTCCGCGCCGGGCGGCCGGTGACCCGCTCGACGGTGTCGGTGACGGTGCGGCCGACGGGCGGGGTGTCGCGGTAGACCATCAGCAGGAACTCGATGACGTCGTCGGGCTGACCGGCCGCCCGCCACCGCTCGACGGCCTCGTCCTCGCTCAGCTCCACCACCCGGACGTCCCGGCCCCGGGCGGCGCCCAGCCGCTCGGCCTTGTCCCCGACGGTCAGCGCCTCGGGTCCGGTGATCACGTACTCCCGGCCGCCGTGGCCGTCCTCGGCGAGGGCGACGGCGGCGACCGCGCCGATGTCGGACTCGTGGACCATGGCGCTGAGCCGGTCCGGGAACGGCTCGCGCACCTCGTCGGCGGTGCGGATGGACTCGGTCCACTCCAGGGCGTTCGACATGAACTCCACCGGCGTCAGCACGGTCCAGGCGATGCCCCCGGCGCGCACGGCGTCCTCCAGCGGGCTGGGGCCGCCGCCGTGGAGCACGGTGATCCGGCGTACGCCGGCCCCGCGGGCCAGCTCCAGAATGCGCGGGCCGGTCTCCAGCGGGGTGAAGTACGGTCCGCCGAAGGTGATCAGATGGAGTCCGGCGACCCCGTCCAGCGCGGCGGCGAGGCTGTCGGGGTCGGTGAGATCGCCCCGTACGACCTCCACCCCCGCGGGCAGCCCGGCCCGCTCCGGGTCACGGGTGAGGGCGCGTACGCGGCGGCCCCGGTCGAGCAGTTCCTGGACGATGCGGCGGCCGACGGTCCCGGTCGCTCCGGTGACGAGATGAGTCATGGGAGCACCGTAGGAAGCCTTGCGGACACCTTCGGTCCGCGTCGGGCGATCCGCGCGGTGCGGGAGGCGCCGGCCCGCGCGGAGGCGGTCGTACGCGGGCGGGCTCGCCGCGGGCCGCTCACCAGGCCAGCTGGGCGATCTCCTCGGCCACCACCGCGCAGGCGTCCGCCGCCGGATCGATGAGCGCGAAGTGCCCGATGTCCTCCAGCAGGGTGAGCCCGACGGTCTCGCCCGCCTTGGCGGCGGCGTCGACGAACGACTCGGCGAGGACATGCGGCACGGTGATGTCCGCCCGGCCCTGGACCAGGGTGGTGGCGATCCCGGTGGGCAGCAGGGCCGCCGGATCGCTGTGCTCGCGGCGCTCGGCGAGAAGGCCGTCGTCGCCGCCGTCCCCGGCGAGGAGCTGACGCACCGCGCCCCCGCACACCTCCAGCTCCACGGCGCGCGCGAGATCGGCGATCGGGGCCAGCGCGACCACACCGCGCAGCGGCGGCGGCGCGGGCAGCCGCCACGGCGAACCGAGGGGCAGCACATGGCGGGCTGCGGCCCACAGCGCGAGATGGCCGCCCGCCGAGTGCCCGGTCAGCACGGTCCGCCGGACGTCGGCCTGCGGCATCGCCTTGCGGGCGAGTTCGGGCAGCGCGTCCAGGACGGCGGCCACATCGTCGAAGGTCTCCGGCCAGCGCCCCGCGACCGGCGCGGCCCCGCCCTGCTGGGGCAGGTCACGGCCGCGCCGGTACTCGACGTTGGCGACCGCGAGCCCGTGCCGGGTGAGGAAGCCCGCGAACGGCGTCATGTGCCCGCGGTCGTACCGGGTCCGCCACGCGCCGCCGTGCAGGACGACCACGAGCGGAACGCTCTCCCGGCCGTCGCGCGGTGCGTAGAAGTCGACGGTCTGATCGGGGTGGTCGCCGTATGCGACGGAGGCATCCGGAGCCACGGCCGGATGCGAGAACGCCGACTCGGCCTCGGCGGTGTCACGGGCGACAGGGTCCGGCATGCGGGATCAACCTTCCCAGGGAGTCGCGTATTTGACCGCGGCTTCGGAAGGCGACCGCGGAAATGATCTGATCAGCGGGGACGCTACCAGTACCCCCCGCCGACCAGTTTCAATCCCGAGTCAAGCCCGGGGCACTTCCGCGAGCACCCCGGCCAGCGCGAGCGCCGCCCGCCGGGCGTCCTCGAACCCGGTGTACAGGGGCGTAAACCCAAAACGCAGCACGTCGGGCCTGCGCAGATCCCCCACGATCCCGCGTTCGACCAGCCGTTCCATCACCGCCGGGGCTTGCGCGCAGCGCAGCGCGATCTGACTCCCGCGAGCGGAATGCGCGGCGGGAGTCAGTGAACTCACCCTGGAATCAGGTGAGTTGAGCCCACCGTCCGCGTACTCCCCGACGCACTCCAGAAAGAAGTCGGTCAGGGCCAGACTCTTCGCCCGTACGGAGTCGAGACAGACGCCCTCCCAGACGTCCAGCGCCGCGTCGAGAGCGAGCAGGGAGAGGATGTCCGGCGTCCCCACCCGGCCGCGGACCGCGCCGTCGGCCGCCGTGTAGCGGGAATCCATCGCGAACGGGTCGGCGTGCGAGTTCCACCCCGGCAACGGGGAGTCGAACGCCCCCTGGTGGCGCTCGGCGACATAGAGGAACGCGGGCGCGCCCGGCCCGCCGTTCAGATACTTGTACGTGCACCCCACGGCGAGGTCCACCCCGTGGGCGTCCAGCCCGACGGGGAGCGCTCCCGCGCTGTGGCACAGGTCCCAGACCGCGATCGCGCCCGCGTCATGGGCCGCGGCGGTCAGCGCGGGCAGATCGTGCAGCCGCCCGCTGCGGAAGTCCACATGATTGAGGAGGACGGCCGCGGTGGCAGGACCGAGCGCGGCCGGCGCCTCGGCGGGGTCGACCGGCACCAGCCGACGGCCCGTCATCCGGGCCGCGGACTCGGCGAGATAGCCGTCGGTGGGGAAGGTCGTGGCGTCCACCACGATGTCGGTACGGCCCGGGTCGGGCCGCAGCCGGACGGCCGCGACCACCGCCTTGAACACATTGACGCTGGTGGAGTCCCCGACGACGATCTGCCCCGGGCCCGCGCCGACCAGCGGCGCGATCCGGTCGCCGACCCGCTCCGGCGAGGTCCACCAGCCGCTCTCGTCCCATGAGCGGATCCGCAGCTCGCCCCACTGCCGGGCGACGACGTCGGCGACCCGGGCGGGGACGTGCGCGGGGAGCGCGCCGAGCGAATTTCCGTCGAGATAGACCCCGTCGTCCAGGGTGAACAGCTCGCGCGAGGCGGCGAGCGGGTCTGCGGCGTCCAGCGCCGCGGCCCTGCGGGCCAGCGCGTCAGACATGGCTGCGGGCCGTCCACAGCTCGGGGAAGACATTGTTGCGGGCGCGCTTCTCCAGCCAGGCCACGCCGGCCGAACCGCCGGTGCCCGTCTTGGCGCCCATCGCCCGCCGGGTCGCCACCAGATGATCGTTGCGCCAGCGCCACACCAGCTCGCCGACGTCGGTCAGCGCCTCGCCGAGCCGGATCAGCTCGCCGTTCTGGTCCGGGTCCGCGTACAGCTCCGCCCAGATCCGCTCCACGGCCGCGCTCGGCTCGTACTTCCGCGACAGATCCCGCTCCAGGACCTCCCCCGGCACCGGGAGCCCCCGGCGGAACAGCAGCCGCAGCGTCTCGTCGTACAGACTCGGCTCGTGCAGCGCCTTCTCCAGCTCGGCGTGGACCCGGGGCGCGCCCCGGTGCGGTACGAGCATGGACGCCGACTTGTCGCCGAGCAGGAACTCCATCCGCCGGTACATCGCCGACTGGAAGCCGGAGCCCTCGCCGAGCGCGCCCCGGTACGCGTTGAACTGCGCGGGCGTCAGCTGGGCGAGCGGCCGCCACGAGGCGTTCAGCGCGTCCAGCTCCCGCACCGAGCGCTTGAGCGCGTCCATCGCCACCGGGACCCGGTCCTCGCGCAGGGCGCGGCCCGCGGTCTCCCACTCATGGACGATCACCGTGAACCACAGCTCCATGACCTGGGTGGTGACCAGGAAGACCATCTCGCCGGGGTCGTCGGACCGAAGGTGCTGGAGATGGGTCAGAACGTCCGCCTGGACGTAGTCCTCGTAGGGAGTGGTCCCCGCGAAATCGAGATTCGGGGTCGCGTCATGTGACATCGCTGTCTCCTCGACGTGTCCGGGTAGCGGTCCGCCCCTTCCTGTGTGGTGTGGGAGCCCCGGTCCCCACCCGCATCATAGGCCGGGGCCCGCACCGCCTCCACGGCTGAACGCCGCACAGGGGACACGGGCCCCAGGGCCTGCCTGTCTTCCGGACCTGCCGCGCTCAGCCGAGCGTGGCCGCCGCCGTCTCGGACGAGTCGCGCAGGAACGTCGAGCAGCGCTCGTACTCCGCCTGCTCCCCGATCGCCCCCGCGGCCCGCGCCAGCGCGTGCAGCGCCCGCAGGAACCCGCGGTTCGGCTCATGCTCCCAGGGCACGGGCCCGTGCCCCTTCCAGCCGCTGCGCCGCAGCGCGTCCAGCCCCCGGTGGTACCCGGTCCGCGCGTACGCGTACGACTCCACCACGCTGCCCCGCTCGTACGCCTCGTCCGCGAGCAGCGCCCAGGCCAGCGAGGAGGTGGGGAACTTCGCGGCGACCTCCGCCGCGGTGGACCCGGACGCGAGCAGCTCACGCGGCTCGCTCTCATCCGGCAGATGCGTGGGGGCCGGTCCCCCCAGAAGGTTCTCGTGAATACCCATCCCCCCATCCTCCCACCCCCCAATCCCCCCTCCCCCGACGCACCACCCCCAGCCCAAACCCAGCCCCGCCGGCCACCTCCAGCCCCGCCGGCGATTGAGGCGCAGACCCAGCCCCGCCTGACCGGCCGACACCAGCCCAAACCCAGCCCCGCCGACACACCACTCCAGCCCCGCCGGCGATTGAGGCGCAGACCCAGCCCCGCCTGGCCGACGGCATCAGCCCAAACTCAGCCCCGCCGGCGATTGAGGCGCGGGGGCCTCGGGGGCAGCGCCCCCGACGAGTCCCCGCGCCCCCCCCCCCCCCCCCGGCCCCCCCCCCCCCCCCCCCCCCCCCCCCCCCCGCCCCCCCCCCCCCCCCCCACAACCCACCCCCCCCCGGCGGGGGCCCCCTCCACACCCAAACCCCCCCCCCCGGGGGTTTTGGGGGGGGGGGGGCGGGGGGGCCCCCCCCCCCCACGAGTCCCCGCACCCCACCCCCCGCCAGGCGCACCTCACCCCCGCTCCCCCACCTCCAGCGGCGGCGCCCCCACCCCGCAATTCACCCTGCACTCCGGCCTCACCCCACCCTCCCCCGGCCTCCTCACCCACCCCACCGCGATCCCCGCCCCCACCACCAGCACCCCCGCGCACATCGGCATCGCCCGCTTGAACGTCGCCCCGAACTCCGCCGCCGAGCGGTACGCCTCCGGCCCCATCCCCGCCAGCAGCGGCAGCGCCGCCACCGCGATCAGCCCGGCCGCCCGCGCGGCCGCGTTGTTCACCCCGCTGGCGATCCCGGCCCGCCCGGTCTCCACGGACGCCAGCACGGTCGCGGTCAGCGGCGCCACCAGCGTGACCATCCCGAGGCCCATCACCAGCAGCGCGGGCAGCACATCCCGTACGTACGACGCGTGCTCCCCGACCCGCAGCATCAGCAGCATCCCGGCGGCGCACAGCAACGGCCCCACCGTCAGCGGAATCCGCGGCCCGATGCGCTCCGCGAGCGCCCCCGACCGCGCGGAGAACAGCAGCATCAGCACGGTGGTCGGCAGCAGCGCCACCCCGGCCTGGAGCGGCGAGTACCCGGACACCACCTGGAGCTGGAGCGCCACGAGGAAGAAGAAGCCGCCGAACGCCGCGTACACACAGAGCGTCACCAGGTTCACCGCGGTGAACAGCCGCGACCGGAAGATCGACAGCGGCAGCATCGGATCGGGCCGCCGCCGCTCCACCGCGACGAAGACCGCCCCGACCACCACTCCCGCCGCCCCGGCCCACCAGGCGGGCGCGATGAGCGCGTACGTCACCAGCGTCAGCGCCCCCGCGCCGAGCACCGCGCCGAGGACGTCGAAGCCCTTGCCGTGCGCGCGCGGGTCGCGGGACTCGGGCACATGCCGCAGGGCGACCGGCACACAGAGCGCGGCGAGCGGCACATTGATCAGGAAGACCCAGCGCCAGCCGGGCCCCTCGACGAGCCAGCCCCCGACGAAGGGCCCGATCGCCGCGCCGACCCCGCCGAGCCCCGACCAGAGGCCGACCGCCCGCGACCGGTCGTCGGGATGGAAACTGGCCTGGATCAGGGCGAGCGATCCGGGGGTGAGCAGCGCGGCGCCGACGCCCTGGAAGGCGCGGGCGAGGACGAGGGTCTCGCCGCTGGGGGCGATTCCGCACAGCAGCGACCCGACGGCGAACCACACCACGCCGACGACGAAGATCTTCCGCCGCCCGTAGCGGTCGCCGAGCGCCCCGCCGAGCAGGATCAGCCCGGCGAGGGAGAGCATGTACGCGTTCACGGTCCACTGGAGGACCGCCATGTCCGTGTCGAGGTCCTCGCCGATGCGCGGCAGGGCCACATTGACGACGGTCGAGTCCAGCAGGGCCATGCTGGATCCGAGGACGGTGGTGAGGATCACCCAGCGGCCGGTCGCCGTGGACAGCCTGATGTCTCCCGGACGGTCATCCATACCGGGATCATCGCAGCGGGACCCGCTCCCCACGACCGGGCGGACCGCCGCCCCGGGCCCGGACCGCGCCCGTACGGCGGAGAACCGTCCCCGTACGGCCGAGGCCCGCCCCCGTACGGCCGAGGCCCGGCGTCCGTCGGGACGCCGGGCCTCGGCCGGTACGAGCGTTACAAGCGTTGCGGGGCGGTACGGGAGCGTATCGGCAGATACGGCCCGCTACCGCCCGATACGGCTACTTGAGCCGGGTGCCCGCGGAGCGCAGCGCGCCGCACGCCTCGGTGACCCGGGCAGCCATGCCGGCCTCGGCGAGCTTGCCCCAGGTGCGCGGGTCGTAGGTCTTCTTGTTGCCGACCTCGCCGTCGACCTTCAGGACGCCGTCGTAGTTGCTGAACATGTGCGCGGCCACCGGACGCGTGAAGGCGTACTGGGTGTCCGTGTCCAGGTTCATCTTCACGACGCCGTTCTCCAGCGCGGTGGCGATCTCCTCGGCGGTGGAGCCCGAGCCGCCGTGGAAGACGAAGTCGAACGGGTCGGCCTTGCCGTACCGCTCGCTCACGCCCTTCTGGAGGTCCTTGAGCAGCTCCGGGCGGAGGACGACATTGCCCGGCTTGTAGACGCCGTGGACATTGCCGAAGGACGCGGCCAGCAGGTAGCGGCCCTTCTCGCCCAGGCCGAGGGCCTCGGCGGTGCGCAGGGCGTCGTCGACGGTGGTGTACAGCTCGTCGTTGATCTCGTGCGTGACACCGTCCTCCTCGCCGCCGGTCGGGGTGATCTCGACCTCAAGGATGATCTTGGCGGCGGCGGCCTGCGCCAGCAGCTCCTGGCCGATGGCCAGGTTGTCGGCGAGGGTCTCGGCCGATCCGTCCCACATGTGGGACTGGAACAGCGGGTTCTCACCGCGGGCGACGCGCTCCGCGGAGACCGCGATCAGCGGACGGACGTACGTGTCCAGCTTGTCCTTGGGGCAGTGGTCGGTGTGGAGCGCGACGGTGACGTCGTACTTCGCGGCGACGATGTGCGCGAACTCGGCGAGGGCGACCGCGCCCGTGACCATGTCCTTGCTGTACTGGCCGCCCAGGAACTCGGCTCCGCCGGTGGAGATCTGGATGATGCCGTCGCTCTCGGCCTCCGCGAAGCCGCGCAGCGCCGCGTGGAGAGTCTGGGAGGAGGTCACATTGATGGCCGGGTAGGCGAACTTGCCTGCCTTCGCCCGGTCGAGCATCTCGTTGTAGACCTCGGGGGTTGCGATGGGCATCTGTCCGCTCCTTGTGATGTGCGGTGTGCGATAGGTGCTGGCCCTGACCTTGGGGCGACGTCATCGTCGGACCCCATCTTTCCAGACGCGCGTCAGGACTCCACCCCGCCCGGTCAAGAGCGGCCCCCCAGGGGCTCCCGGCGGCGCGGGACGGCGGTCGGCGGGAAGCGGACCGCCCGCCCCCGACCTGCCGTCACCGCAGGTCAGGGGCGATTTTCGGTCAGGCCAGGCCCAGCTCGTCCAGGGCGTACACGGACAGGTAGGGCACCCCGGCCGTCTCGCTGATCCGCTCGCCCGCGCCGGTGGCCCGGTCCACGATCGTGGCGACCGCGACGACCTCGCCGCCGGCCTCGCGGACGGCCTCGACGGCGGTGAGCGGCGAGCCGCCGGTGGTGGAGGTGTCCTCCACCACCAGACAGCGCCGACCCTTGATGTCCGGGCCCTCGACCCGGCGCTGCATCCCGTGCGCCTTGGCCGCCTTCCGTACGACGAAGGCGTCCACCCGGCGGCCGCGCGCGGCGGCGGCGTGCAGGACCGAGGTCGCGACCGGGTCCGCGCCGAGGGTGAGCCCGCCGACGCAGTCGTAGTCGAGGTCGGCGGTCAGCTCGGCCATGACCTGGCCGACCAGCGGAGCGGCGGCGCCGTCGAGCGTGATCCGGCGCAGATCCACGTAGTAGTCGGCCTCAAGACCCGAGGAGAGGGTCACCTTGCCGTGCACCACGGCCTTGTCCTTGATCTGCTGGAGCAGCTCAGCGCGTACATCACTCATGCCCCTGAGCTTAGGACACGCCCCCGGGGCCGCCCCGCCGCCCGAAGCCGCCCCCGACCGCTGCCGTGACCGCCCCCGGGCCGCGGCCGCGCCGTCTCAGAGCCGGCGCCAGGTCCAGGTGGTCGAGACCTCCAGCGGGTCGATCTGGGTGACCAGGCGCGGGTGGGTGTTGAGGCCGTTCGGCGGTCCCGACTGGGGCTCGACGCAGATCGCCCCGGGCTGCTCGTCGTAGATCACGACCCACTCGGCACGGCTGGTCACGGTCAGCTCCAGCTGCCCCGGCCAGGTGATCGTGGCCTCGACCCCGTCGGGCATGCCGAAGCAGTCGTCCCAGGGGCCCGGGCGGGGCGGGATCCGCCGGCCGGTCGGCAGATGGTCCTCGCCGCGCTCCTCCTGCCACTCGGGCCGGAAGTCGATCCGCGCGTCCTCGCCGCCCAGATTGCGCAGGAACCAGGGGTGCCAGCCCGCCTGCGCGGGGAAGGACTCCCCGAAGGCCTCGACGCCCATGGTCAGGGTGAGCGAGTCCCCGGTCAGCTCGAAGAGCTGGGTGACGCGGCCCGGGTACGGCCAGGGCTCGGCGAGATCACAGGTGAAGGCCGCCTCGGCCGGGCCGGTGCGGGCGGTGCGCCAGGGGATGTCGCGGACGGTGCCGTGGATGGCGTGCGGGGCCGCGTTCAGCGGCAGTTGACGCGTCTCGGCGCCGTTGCGGAACCGCCCGTTCTCGACCCGGCCGCACCAGGGGGCCATCGGGAACGACCCGTACCGCTCTCCCTGGCGCAGGAGTTCGACGCCGCCGACGGTCAGACTGCCGATCCGGCAGCCGTGCCTCGGGTCCACGGTCAACTCGACGTCCGAGGCCGCCAGCCTGACGTTCTCTTCGCTGCTGCTCACCCCACGACACTACTGGCAGCGGCGGTCATCTGCGGCGGCGCAGCGCCCGGCCGACGACGACGGCCGACGCGACCGCGAGGGCGGCGGCGGGCGCGATCCAGCGCAGGGACAGACCGGCGGCGGTCGCGTCGGGGGCGGGGACGGGGGCGTAACGGCCGCGCGGCGGGGCGTGGTCGACCTCCTCGGCGCTGCGCCCGATCATGGTGCGCCGGGCGTGGGCGGCCTCGGCGGGCAGTTCGTCGGGGATACCGGAGAGGTCGTCCAGCTCGTCGAGGTCGTCCAGCTCGGCGGCGAGGTCGTCGGCGTCGCTGACGTCGTCCGCGTCGTCGGGGCGGCCGTCGGCAGCGGCTGTGCCGGCGCGGGCGGCGTCCGCGCCGGAGGACCCGTTCACACCGCCCTCCGTGCCGATCTCCGCGGCGAGGATGTCGTCGAACGCGTCCTCCGGGACCGGGCGGGTCGTGCCCTCCGCCGTGCCCTTCGCCGTGTCCGCGCCGTCCCCTCCGGGCGCGGGTTCGCCGACGATGCCGAGCCGTTCGGCGTCCTCGCTGCTGACGGGACCGGGACCCTCGGAGCCCGGTTCGGCGGAGGCGGCGGAATCGCCGGAGGCGTCGGAGGCGTCGGAAGCGGGCGGTCCGGCGGGCTCGGCGGAATCGTCGGAAACGCCGGAAGCGCCGGAGGCGGGCGGTCCGGCGGAGCCGGCCGGCTGACCGGAACCGGCGGAGTCCGCGGGTTCAGCGGCGTCGATCTCCCGGACGGCCTCGGCGGCGAGCCGCTCGCCGAACCGGTCGAGCAGCCGGTGCGCGGCCTCGTCCCGTGCCTCGGCGGACAGCTCGGCGAGCCGCCCGCCCGCCCGCGCGGAGCCGGTGAAGCTCAGCGTCGTACCGCCGTCGACGGCGTCCGGACGGATCGTCAGCGCGACCGTCACCGTGCCGCCGCCGCGCGCCTCGGAGCCCTCGCCCTCGGCGGTGAAGCCGCCGTCCCGCTCCAGGAGGCGCAGGGATCCCCGGTAGGTGATCGAGTGTCCGCCGGCACGGATCTTGAGCCGCCCGGAGAGCGGTCCGGCCCCGCCGTCGGCGTCCTGTTGCAGTCCGTGGACGCAGCGGGCGACCCGCGCGGGGTCCCTCAGCACCTGTCGAACGGTCTCGGCCGGTACCGGAACGAACACCTCATGGTTCATGGGAATCGAGCGTACCCAGCGGGCCCGCGCTCGTCTGCGTCTGCGTCCGTGTATCCGCGACCATTCCCCGGACGAAGGGCGCCGCCGCCGTCACGGCACGGGGAACGGAGGCCGGTCAGTCCGGATAGCGCGGGCGGACCAGGGTCGAGGGCAGCGCCCCCGGCACCCGGGTGCGCTCCGCGCTCCACGCCCCGGCGGCCAGCCCGGCCCGGGTCAGCGCCCGCAGCGGGGGCGCGCCGGGATCGAGCCCGAGGGCCGGCTCCGCTCCGCGCGCGGCGAGCAGAAAGCCCCAGTCGCGCGGGGCGGCGGCGTCGGCGGTGAGCCGGTCCGGGCCGCCCGCGAAGCCGGAGAGCCGCCCGGGGACGCGATAGGGGCTGGTGGCGTATCCGGCGGCGCGCAGGGTGGCGTCCACCGTCCAGTACGAGCGCGGGCGGGAGTCGGGCGGTCCGGCGTGCACGGCCAGCCGGCCGCCGTCGGCGAGGGCCGCGGTGATCAGCCCGTAGAACTCCTGGGAGTAGAACTTGGCGCTCTGGGTGATCCCGGGGTCGGGGAGGTCCACGATCACCACGTCCCAGCGGCCGCGCGGGGAGCGCAGCCAGGTGAAGGCGTCGGCGGTCACCACCCGTATCCGGTGGTCGTGGTGGGACCTTCGGTTGAGCGCGGTGAGCGCCGGGTCGGAGCGGGCGAGCCGGACGACGCCCGGATCCAGCTCCACGACGGTCACGGACGCGGTGTCGGGATAGCGCAGGGCCTCGCGGGCGGCGAGCCCGTCGCCACCGCCGAGGATCAGCACCCTGCTGTGCGGGCCGAGCATCGCGGGGTGGACGAGGGCCTCGTGGTACCGGTGCTCGTCGCGCTCGCTGACCCACAGCCGCCCGTCGAGGAAGAGGTCGAGCGGGCCCTCGCGCCCGCCGGTGATCACCACTTCCTGGACCTCGGTCTGGACGGCGACCCGCACCCGGTCGCCGTAGACCGCCGCGCGCGCGGCGCGCTCGAAGTCGTCCACGAGGACGGCGGCGGTGCCCAGCACGGCGAGGACGGCGGCGTTGGCGAAGAGCAGCCAGGCGCGGGAGCGCGGGGTGAGGTCGCGGCGGAAGAGCCAGAGCACGAGCAGCCCGCCCGCGAGCGCGTTGACCGCTCCGGTGAGCAGTCCGCCGGTGAGCTGGCCGAGCCAGGGCAGCAGCAGGAAGGGGAAGGCGAGCCCGCCGACGAGCGCTCCCACGTAGTCGGCGGCGAAGAGGTCGGCGACGGTGCCCTCGACGTCCTGTCGGGAGATGCGCTGGATCAGGGCCATCAGCAGCGGCAGCTCCGCGCCGATGAGCACCCCGATGGTGAGCGAGAAGGCGACGAGGACGATCTGGGACTCGCCGAACCAGGCGAAGGACGCGTACAGCGCCATCGCCGAACAGCCGCCGGTCAGCGCGAGCGACAGCTCCAGCAGACCGAAGCCGACGGCGGCCCGGCAGCGCAGCCGTTTGGCGAGGAGCGAGCCGACGCCCATGGCGAAGACCATCACCGACAGGACGACGGAGGCCTGGGTGACGGAGTCGCCGATGAGATAGGAGGCGAGGGCGACCAGCTCCAGCTCGTACACGAGTCCGCAGGCGGCGCAGACGAAGACGACCAGCAGCACGAGATGCCGGCCCGCCGCCGGGCGTACCGGCAACCGCACCGGGCCCTGGGGCGGTGACAGTTGCTGCGTACGGTCGATCATTGCAGTAACGCTACGTCACGTTTGGCACGCGAAGTGTCACCCACACGTGTGTACCTGCGCTACGGCGTACGGGCCGGGCCCGGGGAGCGGCCCCGGGCCCGGCCGGGCTACAGCGCGACGGGCTCGGGGAGCCGTCTGACCCGCTGCCGGCGGGAGACCGCGCCGACCCTGGTACGGGTGACGACGAGCCGTCCCTCCTGCGGATAGGCGTGCCAGGTGCGCCAGCGCACCTGGCCTTCCTGCCACTGCGCCATCATCGCGGTGAACGCGTGCGGGGAGCCGGGGAAGGTGCCGGCGAGGGAGTTGGGGTGATCGGTGACGAGGGCGAGGAGTTCCTGCGCGCGCCCGGCGAACGAGCCCTCGGAGAGCGTCTCGACGCGGGCGGCGAACTCGTACTCCCAGTCACCGACTCTCTTGGCGACGCCCAGCGGCAGCGGGGTGCTGCTGCCTGACATGCAGGCGACGGTCTCGGAACAACTGCCCTGCTCCTCCTCAAGGAGCACTTGGTGGGAGGCGCCGAGCAGTCTGAGCTGAAGCTTGGCTCCGGAGAGCTCCAGGTCGAGGACGGCGAGGGCGGGAAGCGGCTCCCGCCCGAGTGCCCAGGCGAGGTCGTCGGCACGGGTGTCGGTGTAGGCGGTACTGAGGGTGGTGAGCATGGGTCGGCTCCGCAAACACGCTTCGGCGGTGGATACGTGAACCTGAGGCGCCCCTCGGCGGGAGTCATGAACGAAGGTGGGGGACCGCCTGCTCGGGGCCGGAAAGCCGGCCCGGGGGCTGGATGGTTCCAACAGGTTCCGTCAACGACTGAATCATGAAGTACGCGGCGCTCGCAGTGTTTTTACCCAACTTGCAGGGGTTTCCATCCCCTAGGGGGTCTTGCGGTTCAACTGTTCAACAAAATGCCCCGGGAAAATCTGGTGAATGCGGTCCGGGCGGATCAGAACCGAAGAAAAGAGGCATCCGGCGGAAAGCTCCCGCCGGATGCCCCGTCCCGCTCGCGGATCAGCTGCCCCGTGTCAGCTCATCCGCCGCCGCCACAGCTGCTGCCGCCACCGCCGCAACTGCTGCCGCCGCCGGACGACGATCCCCCGTCGCCGCCTCCCCCGCTCCAGGAACCGCAGGACGAGTGCCCCGACCCGCTGTCCCCCGCCCACCAGCTGCCACCGGACCCGCCGTCGCCGCCCCTTCGCGAACCGTGGCGGGACGAACCGATACCGCTTCTGGCACGGCGGGCGCCGAACTCCATCCTCGCCAGTGCGATCACGAAGACCACAAAGAGGATGAACAACAGAATCCCGACGAAAGCAGCCATAGCCCTCACCGTCCTTCATTCCCCCGAAGCGAGCCCCCCGCGCCATTGCGTGACCGCTTCTCGCCGAATGCTTCTCCGCGCTTCCCGCGCGATATTGCGCGATCTCCGCGATTCCCGCGATCTCGTGGGACACCGTCCTTCTCCCGGGACCCGCCGTTCTCCTGAGCCCCGCGTTCCCGTCCGGGATCCGCCCCCTAGTTCTCGCGTGAGAGGGGGATGCCCTCCGCGCCACCGGGCCAAAGCAGACTTGAGCAAGTCCAGAGCTTCGCCCGGGCGGCCGGTCCCCGCGCCGCGCGGGGCCGCGAAGGGCGATGCGTCAGGATGGCCCCCGGAGAATCGGCGGGTACGCGAGTGAGAACGGTGACGACATGAACGCCAGGCCACTGCTGAACCGAAGGCTGGACGGGCTCGGGACGACGATCTTCGCGGAGATGTCGGCGCTGGCGGCCGCGACGGGCGCGATCAACCTGGGGCAGGGCTTCCCGGACGCCGACGGGCCCGAGGAGATCCGCGAGGCCGCCGTACGCGCCCTGCGGGAGGGGAAGGGCAATCAGTACCCGCCCGGGCCCGGCGTCCCGGAGCTGCGCACCGCGATCTCCGAGCACCAACAGCGCTTCTACGGCCTCTCCTTCGACCCCGACACCGAGATCCTGGTCACCACGGGCGCCACCGAGGCCATCGCCGCCGCCATGCTCGCGCTCCTGGAGCCGGGCGACGAGGTCATCGCCTTCGAGCCGTTCTACGACTCCTACGCGGCCTGCGTCGCGATGGCCGGCGCGAAGCGCGTCCCGCTCACGCTCCGAGCCCCGTCCTTCCGCCCCGATCTGGACGAGCTGCGCGCCAGGATCACCCCGAGGACGCGCCTGCTGCTCATCAACACCCCGCACAATCCGACCGGGACGGTCCTCACCGCCGAAGAGCAGAGCGCCATCGCCGCACTCGCCGTCGAACACGACCTCCTCGTCGTCACCGACGAGGTCTACGAGCACCTCGTGTACGAGGGCGCCCATCGCCCCATGGCGGCCCTGCCCGGCATGCGCGAGCGCACGGTCACCATCTCGTCGGCCGGGAAGACCTTCTCCTTCACCGGCTGGAAGGTGGGCTGGGTGACCGCGAGCGCCCCTCTCGTCTCCGCCGTCCGCACCGCCAAGCAGTACCTCACCTACGTCAGCGGCGGCCCCTTCCAGTACGCCGTCGCCGAGGCCCTCCGCCTGCCGGACTCGTACTTCGACGGCTTCCGCGCCGACCTCCGCCGCAAGCGCGACCTCCTCGGCGGCGGCCTGCGCGCGGCCGGTTTCGAGGTCTACCAGCCCCAGGGCACCTACTTCATCACCACCGACATCGCCCCCTTCGGCGAACAGGACGCCTACGCCTTCTGCCGCACCCTCCCCGAGCGCTGCGGCGTCGTCGCCATCCCCAGCTCCGTCTTCTACGACGCCCCCGACATCGGCCGCGGCCAAGTGCGCTTCGCCTTCTGCAAAGCCGACGAGATCCTCGAGGAAGCGGCGAGCCGCCTGCGGGTCCTCACCTCCTGAACTCACGCCCCCGGCACGTCAATCACCCGCGAACGCCCGCGCGTCCCCGCCCCTCAGACCCGAGCGGTCCGGCTCCCGCTCCGGCTCCGGAGCCTGCCGGACAGCCGGTGCGGATCCGCCCGGATCCGGGCGGCCGAGCCGGACGCGGAAGGCGCGCGAGACGGATGAGACGCGGAAGGCGCCCTACATCGGCTGACGCCCGACGGCCGCCACGCGTTCGAGTACGCGGGCGTTGGACGCCAGGATCTCCGGCTCGGCGCGGCGGGGTCGACACGGCCGTACGGTCCGCCGCTCGCCCCGTCGGCTCCCCGGGAGCGGCCCGCCCGCCTCCGCGACCGCCTCCCCCGCGCCGGCGGCCCTCGGGCCCGCGCCCCGCGAACCGGGCCGCGGCACCCCTTCCCCGCGGGCGGCCGCCAAGCGGGGCGACGGGTCCGCAGCGGGGCGCGGGCGGCTTTCAGCCGACCGGGTGGGAACGGGGGCGCAACCGGCCCTGTCGGCTGCTCAGCGCTCGCATGAGCCGCCCGCGCCGCCCATGGTCGGGTTGACCGAACCCTGTGCGTGCCCGGAGGTGCTCCCTGTCCGCCGAGACTTTCGACGAAACAGACGGCACACCGGGCGGCACGGCGCGGACGGGCGCACGGCCCGTGCCGCGGTGGCGGGCCGCGCTGCTCCGGGCGGCCCCCGCGCTCGGTCTGTTCGCCGCGGCCCGGCTGACCGGGCTGCTCGTGATGGCCTGCTGGGCCTGGCGCATCGACCGGCCGCCGCGCCGCACCCTCGCCAGGTCCTGGGACTCCGACTGGTACATGCTGATCGCCGAGCACGGCTACGGACGCACCCTGACCTGGCCCGACGGCGCGGTCCAGAGCGATCTGGCGTTCTTCCCGCTCTATCCCGCCCTGATCCGCGCGGTGACCTCCGTCCTCCCGGTGACCAGCGGCAGCGCCGGTCTGCTGATCTCCTGGACCGCGGCGGGCGCGGCGGCCTGGGGCGTCTACGCGATCGGCGAGCGGCTG
The DNA here is from genome assembly GCF_043080985.1 of Streptomyces sp. NPDC014894. NCBI lineage: Bacteria > Bacillati > Actinomycetota > Actinomycetes > Kitasatosporales > Streptomycetaceae > Streptomyces > Streptomyces sp. NPDC014894. Next base: position 444,000 of record NZ_JBIBWD010000007.1, on the reverse strand, counting down.
TACGGACGGCGGGTGGCCACCGCGCTGGTGCTGCTCTGGGGCCTGCTGCCGCACTCGGTCGTGCTCTCCATGGCGTACACCGAACCGCTGCTGACCGCCTTCGCCGCCTGGTCGCTGTACGCGGTGCTCAGCGGGCGCTGGCTCTGGGCGGGGGCGCTCTCGGTGCTGGCGGGGCTGGCCCGGCCCAATGGGATCGCGGTGGCGGCGGCCGTCTGCGCGGTCGCCGGATACACCCTGCTGCGTGAACGGGGGCGGCGCGGCGAGTGGCGGATCTGGGCGTCGGCGGCGCTCGCCCCGGCCGGCTGGTCGGCCTATGTGCTGTACGTCGGGTTCCGCACCGGCGATCCGCCGGGCGGCTACTTCGCGGTCCAGCGCGGCTGGACGTCGCGGTTCGACTTCGGGGCGGGGGCGCTGCGGGCGGTGCGCGAGATCGTGCTGCGGCCGACGATGTTCCCGCTGGTGATCACGGTGGTGATCGTGGCGGTCTCGCTGGCGCTCTTCGCGCTGCTGGTGCTGGACCGGCCGCCGCTGGCCCTGCTGGTGTACACCGGCGTCCTGGTGCTGATCACCGTCGGCGGCTCGGGCTTCTTCGAGTCCAAACCGCGCTTTCTGCTGCCCGCCTTCCCGCTGCTGCTGGCTCCGGCGCGGGCGCTGACGAAAGCCCGGCCGGGGACGGCGGCCGTGATGACCGCCGCCCTGGCCGGGCTGTCGTTCGCCTATGGGACGTACCTGCTGACGCTCTCCCCGATCGCGCTCTGAGCCCGGGGTCCCGGTCGTTCGAGCCGGCGGGAGCCCGGGCCCGGACCGCGGCGGACGGACCGCCGGCGGGCCCGGTCACCGTGGGTCAGGCGTCGTCGCCGGGCTTCTCGTCCTCCGACGGGGGCTGCAGACCGAGCTGCTCGACGAGCCACTTGTCGAACTCGATCGCGGCCCGGACCCAGCTGACGGTGGAGGACACGAAGTGCTCCAGCGCCACGCCGGTGCCGATCAGCATCTGCGCCTCGCCGATGAGGCGGATGGTCGCGCCGCCCTCCTCGTCCTCGTGGAGGTGGGTGTAGACCTTGGGCCACAGGGTGCGGCGGTTCCAGTCGTCGATGGCGTCGAGGATCTGGGACCGCGCCTCGACCGGCAGCGGCCGGTCGTAGAACGTCCGGACGGAGAAGACCTGCTGGTCGTCCTCGCCGCGGAACATGAAGTACGTGCGGAATTCCTCCCACGGAGCGGCGAGGTCGCCCTCGTCGTCAATGACGTACTTCAGCTCCATCTGCTCAAGGAGCTGCTTCACCAGGTCCTGGTCGGGAACGACGGGGCCCGCCGGTCCTTCGGCCTGGGGCTGGGGCTGGCCCCCGAAATTCGGAATCGAGGACGGATCGATGGTCACCGTGGATTTCCCTTCGTACGGATGCGGCCATCCTCCCCCATCGCGGGGCCGGACTGACAACCCCTACCCCCGCACCGGCGCGGGACGGCGCCCGGGCCGGTGCGGGGGAGTGCGCGCGCAGGGTCTTTCCTCAGGGGAGGTCCTGGACGGCCTCGCCGGGCACGGGCCCCACGATCAGCCCGTCCTCGAAGCGGTCGACCCGGACCGTGTCGCCCTCGGCGACCTCCCCGGAGAGGATCTCCTTCGCCAGCCGGTCGCCGATCGCCGTCTGCACCAGCCGGCGCAGCGGCCGGGCCCCGTACGCCGGATCGTTGCCCTCGTCGGCCAGCCACTCCAGGGCGGCGGGCGTGACGTCCAGGGTGAGCCGGCGCTCCGCGAGCCGCGCCGCCAGCCGGCCGATCTGCAGCTCGGCGATGTGCGCCAGCTCGTCCCTGGTCAGCGCGGAGAAGACGACCAGATCGTCCAGCCGGTTGAGGAACTCGGGCTTGAAGGAGGCCCGTACGACCTCCAGGACGCGCCGCTTCTTCTCCTCCGGACCGGTCGCCGGCTCCACCAGGAACTGGCTGCCCAGATTGGAGGTGAGGATGAGGATGGTGTTCCGGAAGTCGACCGTGCGGCCCTGGCCGTCCGTGAGCCGGCCGTCGTCCAGCACCTGGAGCAGGATGTCGAAGACCTCCGGGTGCGCCTTCTCCACCTCGTCCAGCAGCACCACGCTGTACGGGCGCCTGCGCACCGACTCGGTCAGCTGGCCGCCCTCCTCGTACCCGACATAGCCGGGGGGCGCGCCCACCAGCCGGGCGACGCTGTGCTTCTCGCTGTACTCGGACATGTCGATGCGGACCATCGCCCGCTCGTCGTCGAAGAGGAAGTCGGCGAGCGCCTTGGCCAGCTCCGTCTTGCCGACCCCGGTCGGGCCGAGGAAGAGGAACGAGCCGGTGGGGCGGTCCGGGTCCGCGATGCCCGCGCGGGCGCGCCGGACCGCGTCCGAGACGGCCTGCACGGCCTCGCCCTGGCCGATCAGCCGGCGGCCCAGCTCCTCCTCCATCCGGAGCAGCTTCCGGGTCTCGCCCTCCAGCAGCCGCCCGGCCGGGATCCCGGTCCAGGAGCCGACCACGTCCGCGATGTCGTCGGGGCCGACCTCCTCCTTGACCATGGTGTCCGTCCGCACCTCGGCCTCCGCCTCGGAGGCCTCGGCCAGCTCCCGCTCCAGGGCGGGGATCTCCCCGTAGATCAGTTTGGAGGCGGAGTCGAAGTCGCCGTCGCGCTGGGCGCGCTCGGCCTGCCGGCGCGACTCGTCGAGCAGCTCCTTCAGCTCGCCGACCCGGTTGAGACCCTGCTTCTCCTTCTCCCAGCGGGCGGTGAGGCCGCGCAGCTCCTCCTCCTTGTCGGCGAGGTCGCGGCGGAGCTTGACGAGCCGCTGCTTGGAGGCGGCGTCGGACTCGTTCTTGAGCGCCAGCTCCTCCATCCGCAGCCGGTCCACGGACCGCTGGAGTTCGTCGATCTCCAGCGGGGAGGAGTCGATCTCCATCCGGAGCCGGGAGGCGGCCTCGTCCACCAGGTCGATGGCCTTGTCGGGCAGGAAGCGGGAGGTGATGTACCGGTCGGAGAGGGTGGCGGCCGCGACCAGCGCGGAGTCGGCGATCTGGACCTTGTGGTGGGCCTCGTAACGGCCCTTGAGTCCGCGCAGGATCGCGATGGTGTCCTCGACGGTGGGCTCGGCGACCAGCACCTGCTGGAAGCGGCGCTCCAGCGCCGGGTCCTTCTCGATCCGCTCGCGGTACTCGTCCAGCGTGGTCGCGCCGACCATGCGCAGCTCGCCGCGGGCGAGCATCGGCTTGAGCATGTTGCCGGCGTCCATCGCGGAGTCGCCGCCCGCGCCCGCGCCGACGACGGTGTGCAGCTCGTCGATGAAGGTGATGATCTGGCCGTCGCTCGCCTTGATCTCGGAGAGCACGGTCTTCAGCCGCTCCTCGAACTCGCCGCGGTACTTGGCGCCCGCGACCATCGCGCCGAGGTCGAGCGAGACCAGGCGCTTGTTCTTCAGCGACTCGGGCACGTCGCCCTTGACGATCCGCTGGGCGAGGCCCTCCACGACGGCGGTCTTGCCGACGCCGGGCTCGCCGATGAGCACCGGATTGTTCTTGGTGCGCCGGGAGAGCACCTGGACGACCCGGCGGATCTCCTGGTCCCGGCCGATGACCGGGTCGAGCTTGCCCTCACGGGCGGCGGCGGTGAAGTCCGTGCCGAACTTCTCCAGCGCCTTGTACTGACCCTCGGGGTTCTCCGTCGTCACTCGCCTGCCTCCACGCACGGTCTCGAACGCGTCCAGCAGCCGTTCGGCCGACGCGCGCTGCTGTCGGAGCACCTCGCCGGCCCGGCCGCCCTCGGCGGCCAGACCGATCAGCAGATGCTCGGTGGAGAGATAGTCGTCGCCCAGCTCCTTGGCGCGGCGTGAGGCGTCGGCGATGACGGCGAGGAACTCACGGTTCGGCTGCGGCGGGGCGACGGTGGATCCGGTGACGCTGGGCTGGGCGGCGAGCAGCCGCTCCGCGCCGGAGCGCACGGCGGCCTGGTCGGCCTCGACGGCGGCCAGCAGATCGGTCAGATTCTCGTTGTCCTGGCCCGCGAGCAGCGCGACCAGCAGATGCGCGGGTGTCAGATCGGGGTGCCCCGCGGTCACCGCCACCTGGGTGGCGGCGTTGAGGGCGTCCCGGCTCTTGTTGGTCAGCTCGGCGTCCACGTGCGGTCTCTCCTCCTGGCGGCGGGGTGGGCGGGCAACGGTGTGGGGGTGTACGGGGTCTCTTCCCGTACCGGGGCCGTTCCGGTGCGCGGGTCCGTCCTCCGCACCCGGGTCGTTCCCGCGCACGGGCACGTCCCCCGCTTCCCGTGTACGGGCCTCTTCCCGGCGACGGCGACGGCTTCCGGTCGCGGGCGTCCGCGTCCGCGACCGTCTCCGCGTCCTGTCGCCAGGAGATGTTCCCCTGCGGGCTGACTCTGTCAACCTGCACAAAGTTGAGTCTATTCCACTCAATCCTTTTGCGCCATCCCAGGAGCGCCCCGCGACCGGCCGGACGTTCGATCATTGGCAGTCGCAATTACCCTGACGCCATGACCTCCGACGCCCTCGTCCTCAGCCCCGACTACCTCGCGTTCTGGCGGGAGCGCCATCTGTGCACGCTGACCACCCTGCGCCCGGACGGCAGCCCGCACGTGGTGCCGGTGGGCGTGACCTTCGACCCCGCGACGGGCCTGGCGCGGGTGATCGCCAACAAGCGCAGCCGGAAGGTCGTCCATGTGCTGAGGTCGCCGGACGAGGGCGGCGCGCGGGTGGCGGTCTGCCAGGTGGACCGGGCGCGCTGGGCGACGCTGGAGGGCCGCGCGCGGGTGCTGACCGACGCGGAGCGGGTCGCGGACGCGGTACGGCGCTACGCGGAGCGGTACGAGCGGACGCCGGCGCCCAATCCGGACCGGGTGGTCATCGAGATCGCGGTGGAGCGGGCGCTCGGCCGAGGGGCCGGCATCTCACGCGCCGCCTGAGAGCGGCGGCGGCGTCCGGGGCCCGCACTCGGGCCCCGGGCCGGGGCCCGGCCGGAAGAGCGCGGGCCCCGGCTCGGCGGGGGCCGCCCGGCGGGAAAAGCACAGCGGCGCCATCGCGTTTCAGGTCCGCGATGACGCCGCTGTGTGGGGGAAGCGCTTGAGCGATTTGGAACGACGGGGGAATCGCTCAAGCACTGCGGGGGGTGGCGGTGGTGGTGTCGGGCTCGACCATCTGGTGGTCGCGCTGGTCCAGGTTGACGAAAATCATTCCGTAGCGGATCGCGCACCGTACAGGCTGCGGCGCGCCACGGGGCCGGCGAAGGCACCGATACGCTCGGACGTCCTCGTCCTCCTCGCGCGCCACGACGATCGGCTCGCCGAACAGAGTGACCATCAACGAGTCGCCACGGTGGGGGATTGCCGTGACGAGGTCGATGAAATGCCACCCCGAGCGGTACGCCGTCGCCATCTCACGCCGGAAGACCCGGTCGTCCGGTGGAACGGTCATGCTTCGGTGCTGCTGGTCGGAGGGACTCCCCAGGAGGGCTCACCGGTCGGCGCGAAGCCCCACGAGGGCTCACCCGAGGGAGCGGCACCCCAGGAAGGCTCGCCGTGCGCGGCCGCGACCGTCTTCACGGGAGCGGACCCCCACGAAGGTTCACCATTGAGTCCCCACGAAGGCTCACCCTGGGTCCCCGCCACCTTGCCGGCAGGAGAGCTACCCCAGGAGGGCTCACCGGAGGCTCCCACGCCGAGCGCGGCAGCCGCTATGGCAAGAGCACAAAGAGCACGTAGCGTCCTAGACATGGGTGATCTCCACCTCTTTTGATCATTCCTCCTCCCCCGCGCATAAGACGATGTCTCACTCCGAACGCTTGCACCAGCGACGGCAGGCATCATGTTCCTGTAATGCAGGAGCCTGAGGGGGTGCATATGACGTCTAACGAGGGCGAATTCGGACACCCTCATGCAGACGGCGAGCTGTGCGAGGCTGGGAAAAGTCTGTACATCACCGCTCTTCGCACCGGACGAATCGCCCGGTCGGAGGCGGAACCCATGCCTTGCCTCTTCGATCTCGCCCTGCTGCACCCGGATCCCGACGACGCGCAGTGGCTCCGTCCGGTGCCTCCGACCACCGCGCTGACACAGCTGATACACCCCATTGAGCGGGAGATCCAAGAGAGGAGACGACGAACTGTCGCTCTGACCGATGCTCTTGAGCCATTCATGGCCTTCACCGCTCAGAATTCCACCGCCCCCCAGGGCGTAACCGTCCTGGAGGGTCTCAACCGCATCAACTCGACCCTCGACCAGGTCACCGCGGACTGCACGGAGGAGCTGCTCACCGTCCAGCCCGGCAGCGGGCGGCAGCCCCACATCCTGGAGAAGGCGCTGCGCAGGGTGGAACCGCTGATCGAGCGGGGTGTACGGATGCGCACGCTCTACCAGCACACCGCCAGGCACCACCCGGCGACGCTCGCCTACATGGAGCAGGTGGGGCCCTCGGGCGTGGAGGTGCGGACGCTGGAGGAGATAATCGACCGGCTGATCATCGTGGACCGCAGAGTCGCCTTCATCCCGGCGAGCAGCGACCGGCTCTCGGCGCTGGAGCTGCGGCACAAGGGGATCGTGGAGTATCTCGTCGGGGTCTTCGAGCAGTTCTGGCTGCACGGACTGCCCTGGGAGGAGCCGGTGTCGTACGGGCCGGACCTCAACGGCATCACGGGAGTGCAGCGTTCCATCGCGAAACTGCTGGTGGAAGGGCATGTGGATGAGGCGATCGCCCGCCGGCTGGGGATGAACGTCCGTACCTGCCGGGCCCATATCGCCAAGCTGGGATCGTCATTGGGCAGCGGCAGCCGGACCCAGCTGGGGTATCTGATCGCCCAGTCGAGGATCCTGGAGCACGACTCCTGCCGATCGTAGGAGCGCTCCACGGCACTCCTGGCGGAAGAACGGCCGGGAACGACCGGAAACCATCGCCCCCGGCGCGAACCGCGCCGGGGGCGATGTGTGTGGCTCCGGCCGTGACAGCCCCTTACGGGGCGTCTGACGGCCTGTCGGACCGGGAAGGGCGTCCAGGCCCCGTAGGCGGGCGAGTGGGCCGCACAGCGGCTCACCGGCCCATCTGCGGTCCCTGCGGCGGCGGCCCGGTCCGGAGGAAGGGCCCTACTCGCCGCGCTTGGGCCGCCAGACCACCAGCGCGCTGGTCTGCTGCACGTCCTGGTACGGCACGAGATCGCGCCGGTAGGAGGCGTGCACCTGGGCCTCGCGCTGCTGGATGGCCACGGCCGCGTTCTCGACGGCGGCCGACAGCTCGGCCACCCGGGACTGAAGGGCCGCGACCTGGTGCTCCAGCTCGATGATCCGCTTGATCCCGGCGAGATTGATGCCTTCGTCCTGCGACAGCTGCTGCACGGTGCGCAGCAGCTGGATGTCACGGGCGGAATAGCGCCGCCCCCGCCCGGCGGTACGGCCGGGCGAGACCAGACCCAACCGGTCGTACTGCCGCAACGTTTGCGGATGCAGACCGGAGAGCTGAGCCGCCACCGAGATCACATACACCGGCGACTCATCGGTCAGCTCATAGGGATTGCGACGCCTTCCGTCCATGTCATGCTCCCTTCGCGGCCTGGAACAGCTCGGCCCGCGGATCCTCCTCCGCGGTGGCTTCGCGGTAGGCCTCCAGCGCGTCCTTCGCCTTGTCGCTCAGCTCCTCGGGGACCGCGACCTCGACGGTGACCAGCAGATCGCCGCGGGTGCCGTCCTTGCGGACCGCTCCCTTGCCGCGGGCGCGCATCGTCCGCCCGTTGGGGGTGCCCGCGGGCAGCTTCAGGGTGACCGGGGGCCCGCCCAGGGTGGGCACCTTCACCTCGCCGCCGAGCACCGCCTCCGGATAGCTCACCGGCACGGTGACGGTCAGATTGTCGCCCTTGCGGCCGAAGACGGGGTGGTCCCCGACGTGGACGACGACATAGAGATCGCCGGCGGGTCCGCCGCGCTCGCCGGGCGCGCCCTTGCCGCGCAGCCGGATCCGCTGGCCGTCGGAGACGCCCGCCGGAATCCTGACCTGCATGGTGCGCGAGGAACGGGCCCGTCCGCTGCCCTTGCAGACCTCGCACGGGTCCTGCGCGATCAGTCCGCGCCCCTTGCACTCGACGCACGGGTCGGTCAGCGAGAAGGAGCCGCTGCCGCCGCGCGAGACCTGGCCGGTGCCGACGCAGGTCGGGCAGACGCGGGGCGTGCCGTTCTTGTCGCCGGTGCCCGAACATGCCTTGCACGCGGCCGAGCTGGACATCCGGAGCGGGACCGTGGCCCCGTCGACCGCCTCGGTGAAGCTGAGCGTCACCTCGGACTCGACGTCCTGGCCGCGCCGGGGCTGGGTACGGGGACCGGCCGGGCCGGCGCCCCGGTTGAACAGGCCGCCGAACACATCGCCGAGACCGCCGCCGAAGCCGCCGGCCCCGGGAGCGCCCTGCCCGCCGCCGCCCTGGGGGCCGCCGCCGAAGAGGTCGCCCAGGTCGAAGTTGAACGAACCGCCGCCGCCCGCCGCGCCGGGTCCGGCCCGGAAGCCGCCGTTGCCGAAGAGGGCGCGGGCCTCGTCGTACTCCTTGCGCCGCTTGGGGTCGCCGAGGATGTCATTGGCCTCGGAGATCGACTTGAAGCGCTCCTCCGCCTTGGCGTCGCCCTTGTTGGCGTCCGGGTGGAACTCGCGGGCGAGCTTCCGGTACGCCTTCTTGATCTCGGCCTCGGTGGCGTCCTTGGGGACGCCGAGGACCTTGTAGTAGTCCTTCTCGACGAAGTCCTTCGTGCTCATCGACATCCCTCCTTCCGGACGGTCTGCGGGAAGCGCCCCCGAAGGGCTTCCGGGGAGATCCCCCGGAAGCCCTCCGGGAGATGCTCCCGGCCGTTCTCCGCCTGTCTGGCGTCAGCCCTCGTCCGGGCCACCGCTCTCCTCGTCGTCCGCCGCCTCGTCCTTGCCGGACGCGGGCGTCGCACCGGGCTGGGGCTCGGCCACCGCGACCCGGGCGGGCCTGATGGTCCGCTCGCCGATGCGATACCCCGGCTGAAGCACCGCGACGCATGTGGTCTCGGTGACATCAGGCGCGTAGCTGTGCATCAGCGCCTCGTGGATCGTCGGGTCGAAGGGCTCGCCCTCCTTGCCGAACTGCTGGAGGCCCATCTTGGCGGCCGCGGTCTCCAGGGACTCGGCGACCGACTTGAAGCCGCCCACCAGCTCCCCGTGCTCGCGCGCCCGCCCGACGTCGTCCAGCACGGGCAGCAGCTCGGACAGCAGATTCGCCGTGGCGATCTCCTTGACCGTGACCCTGTCCCGCTCCACCCGGCGGCGGTAGTTCTGGTACTCGGCCTGGAGCCGCTGGAGGTCGCCGGTGCGCTCGGTGAGCGCCGTACGAGCCTGGTCCAGCTGGGCCGTCAGGCCGATGAGCTTCGCTTCGTCCCCTGCCGGGGCCGCCTTGCCCTCCTCCTCGGAGGACTCGGCGGACTCGGCGGCGGCGTCGTCAGATGTGGCGCCGGAAGGGACGTCGGGCTTCTCGTCGAATCCCGGAGTCTCCTCCGTCACGCGGCACCACCCTTGGAGTCCTTCTCGTCGTCGACGATCTCGGCGTCCACGACATCGTCGTCGGCCTTGGCCTGGCCGGCGCCGGCTCCGGCGTCGCCCTGGGCGTCACCCGCGGGCTGCTGCGCCTGGGCGTCGGCGTACATCGCCTGGCCCAGCTTCTGCGAGACGGCGGCGACCTTCTCGGTCGCGGTACGGATCTCCGCGACGTCCTCGCCCTTGAGCTTCTCCTTCAGCTCGCCGACGGCGGTCTCGACCTCGGTCTTCACATCGCCCGGAACCTTGTCCTCGTTGTCCTTGAGGAACTTCTCCGTCTGGTAGACCAGCTGCTCGCCCTGGTTGCGGGCCTCCGCGGCCTCACGGCGGCGGTGGTCCTCCTCCTGGTACTGCTCGGCCTCCTGGCGCATCCGGTCGACCTCGTCCTTCGGCAGCGAGGAGCCGCCGGTGACGGTCATCTTCTGCTCCTTGCCCGTGCCCAGGTCCTTCGCGGTCACGTGCATGATGCCGTTGGCGTCGATGTCGAAGGACACCTCGATCTGCGGGACCCCGCGCGGGGCCGGCGGCAGACCGGTCAGCTCGAACATGCCGAGCTTCTTGTTGTACGCGGCGATCTCGCGCTCGCCCTGGTAGACCTGGATCTGCACGGACGGCTGGTTGTCCTCGGCCGTGGTGAAGATCTCCGAGCGCTTGGTCGGGATCGTCGTGTTGCGCTCGATCAGCTTGGTCATGATGCCGCCCTTGGTCTCGATGCCGAGGGACAGCGGGGTCACGTCGAGGAGCAGGACGTCCTTGACCTCGCCCTTGAGGACACCGGCCTGGAGCGAGGCGCCGATGGCGACGACCTCGTCCGGGTTCACACCCTTGTTGGCCTCCTTGCCGCCGGTCAGCTCCTTCACCAGCTCGGCGACGGCCGGCATACGGGTCGAACCGCCGACGAGAACGACGTGGTCGATCTCGGAGAGGTTGATGCCCGCGTCCTTGATCACATTGTGGAACGGCGTCTTGCACCGGTCCAGCAGATCGGCGGTGAGCTGCTGGAACTGGGCGCGAGTGAGCTTCTCGTCCAGGTGCAGCGGGCCCTCGGCCGACGCGGTGATGTACGGCAGGTTGATGGACGTCTCGGTGGAGGACGACAGCTCGATCTTCGCCTTCTCCGCGGCCTCGCGGAGACGCTGGAGAGCCATCTTGTCCTTGGACAGGTCCACGCCGTGACCATTGGCGAACTGCTTCACCAGGTAGTCCATGACGCGCTGGTCCCAGTCGTCGCCGCCGAGGTGATTGTCACCGTTGGTGGCCTTCACCTCGACCACGCCGTCGCCGATCTCCAGCAGCGACACGTCGAAGGTGCCGCCGCCGAGGTCGAAGACCAGGATCGTCTGGTCGTCCTTGTCCAGGCCGTAGGCCAGGGCGGCCGCGGTGGGCTCGTTGACGATGCGCAGGACGTTGAGGCCCGCGATCTCACCGGCCTCCTTGGTGGCCTGGCGCTCCGAGTCGTTGAAGTACGCCGGGACGGTGATGACCGCGTCCGCGACCTTCTCGCCCAGGTACGCCTCGGCGTCGCGCTTCAGCTTCTGCAGGATGAAGGCGCTCATCTGCTGCGGGTTGAAGTTCTTGCCGTCGATCTCGATCTTCCAGTCAGTGCCCATGTGGCGCTTGACCGACCGAATGGTCCTGTCGACGTTGGTCACCGCCTGACGCTTGGCGACCTCGCCGACCAGCACCTCGCCGTTCTTCGCGAAGGCGACGACGGACGGCGTGGTCCTGGCGCCCTCGGCGTTGGTGATGACGGTGGGCTCGCCGCCCTCCAGAACGCTGACGACCGAGTTGGTCGTGCCCAGGTCGATGCCGACCGCACGTGCCATGTCAATTCCTCCAGCTGACTACTTGAGTGGATCTGGCTCAAGGATGCACGAGCCCCGCGCCGGAGTCAACAGACCTGAGTCACCCCCGCTCAACTTTTATCCAGCCCTTATCCGCACCTCTGGCGCGATCCGGCGCTCCTCGGCTCCGGGCGCGGCGGCCGGGGGGCGGCGGCCGGGGCGTGCGGGACGTACGCGTGGCGGATCGCCGCCCACCGCGCGCCCTCTGAGAGAGTGGTGCCCGCAAATACCCCCAAAAGCACGCATCACAGACTGATCGCGGTCAGAGGTGGCGGCCCATGCCAGGGAAGGGAAGCGGAGACGGGGGCGGGAACGGGCGCCTCCGGGGCCGGAGGCGGTCCGCGGCCGGAGGCCGGGCGCGCCCCTCCTCCGTGCGGAGCGCGTCGACGCCGACAGGGCCGAAAGCCCCGTCCGGGCCGGACGCGCCGGACGCCGGGGCCCCCGTCGCCCGCCCGGACGCGAATGCTCCGGACGCGGACGCTTTGGACGCGGACGCTCCGGCCGGGGCGGACGCCCGGGGCGTTCCCGCGGGTCCGGGCCGCTCCGGTGCTCCGGCGCGGCGCCCGGGCGCCGCGCACGACGCCACCGCCGTGGCCCTCGCGCCCGTACCCCGTACCGGCGAAGAGCCCCCGGCCAAGGCGGACGCCGTCGCCGCGACCGCCACCGCCACCGCCACCGCGACGGACGGCGACGCTCCCGCCCAATCGCGCGGGGGCCGCCGGCGGCGGAAGAGCGCCCGCACCGTGCGACGGGCGCTCGCCCGCGTACCGGCCCCGGGCCGGGGGACCGCCGCCGGACGGGAGGCCGCCGCCGACAAGGGGGCCGGGGGCGAGGGGGCCGTCGCCGGGCGGGCGGCGCTCCCCCGCGTACGGCCCGGAGCCTTCGGGCCGGTGCGCGTGCGCCGGCCGGGGCCGCCGATCGCGTCCTCCCCGGCCAAGCGGGCCGTCGATCTCCTGGGCGGCGTCCTGCTGCTGCTCGGCCTCGCCGTACCGCTGCTGGCGATCGCGGCGGCGATCGCCGTCTCCTCCCCGGGGCCCGTGCTCGTCCGCCGGGAACGGGCCGGACTCGGCGGACGCCCGTTCGCGATGCTGGTCTTCCGCACCGCCCCGGCGACCCGCGTCGGGCGGCTGCTGCGCGCCCACTACCTCGACCATCTGCCGCAGCTGATCCATGTGGTCCGGGGCGAGATGTCCCTGGTCGGCCCGCGCCCGCCCACCCCGGCCGGCGCGGCGGCCGCCACCGGACCGGCGCGCGCCGTACGGGCGGTGCGCCCCGGGATCACCGGCCCGTGGCAGATCGGCGGCGGCCGGCCGGGGCCGCCCTGGGAGGAGCGGGCCGTCCTCGATCCGCACTATGTGGCGGAGCACTGGCTGGGCCTGGATCTGATGATCCTGGCGCGCACCCTCCCGGCGGTGCTCCGGGGGCGTACGCCCGCGCGGGGCGGCGAGGGCACGCCGCCGTAGGCGGTCCGGAGCCGTCCGGGGCCGCCGGTCGGGGAGCCCCCGCCCGGACCACGGCATTCCGCGACACCCCGCCCCGGATTCGCGCGCACGGTCGCCCGGATCCCGGGAAGGCTTGCCTGAGCGACACAGATCACCGGTCGCGTGGCTACAGTGCGGCGAAAAAGGTGGGTAATGTCAGCACGGACTGATTAAGTTACCGCTTAGTAGTGTTGGATGGTCCCCCACCTCGCAGGCCCGAGGAGCCCCGAAATGCAACTCGCCGCGATCGTCGTGTCGCTGGTCCTGACCGTGGTCGGCGTTGCGCTCATCGCCCGAGCCGTCGCGCAGATCTACCGGTTCGTACGACTCGGCCAGCCCGTGCCCGCGGGCAGCCGCACCGACGACCCGAGACAGCGAACGATCACCCTGGCCAAGGAGTTCCTCGGCCACACCCGGATGAACCGGTGGGGCATCGTCGGCTTCGCGCACTGGTTCGTCGCGATCGGCTTCCTGACCCTGCCGCCGACCCTGGCCCAGGCGTACGGCCAGCTCTTCCGCGCCGACTGGGTGCTGCCCGTCATCGGCGGCTTCGTCCCGTTCGAGATGTACACCGAGTTCATCGGCCTGATGACCGTGGTGGGCATCGTCGTCCTGATCGCGATCCGGCTGCTCAATCTGCCCTCCCGGGCCGGCCGCAAATCGCGCTTCACGGGCTCCAAGGCCTGGCAGGCCTACTTCGTCGAATACATCATCCTCAGCATCGGCCTCGCCATCCTCGTCCTGCGCGGACTCGAGGGCGCGATCCACCACGTCGACGGCTACGAGGCCTCGTACTTCGTCTCGTACCCCCTGGTCCTGCTCTTCGACGGGATGAGCACCGCGTCCCTGCAGACCTGGATCTACTTCACCGCCATGATCAAGATCTGCGCCTCGCTGATCTGGATGATCACGGTCTCGCTCAACACCAACATGGGCGTCGCCTGGCACCGCTTCCTCGGCTTCCCCAACATCTGGTTCAAGCGGAACGCGGACGGCTCCACGGCGCTCGGCGCGCTGAACCCGATGACCTCGGGCGGCAAGGAGATCGACTTCGAGACGGTCTTCGACGACGAGAGCGAGGAGGCCGTCTTCGGGGCCTCCCAGGTCGAGCACTTCTCCTGGAAGGGCATCCTCGACTTCTCCACCTGCACCGAGTGCGGACGGTGCCAGTCCCAGTGCCCCGCCTGGAACACCGGCAAGCCCCTCTCCCCCAAGCTGCTGATCATGTCGCTGCGCGACCACGCGCACGCCAAGGCCCCCTATCTGCTGGCCGGCGGCGGCAAGACCATGGAGGGCGAGGAGAAGGCGACCGAGGAGCAGCTCAAGGACGTCCCGGCCGCCGCCCTCGCCGAGGCCGAGCGCCCGCTGATCGGGACCCTGGAGGAGAACGGCGTCATCGACCCGGACGTCCTGTGGTCCTGCACGACCTGCGGCGCGTGCGTCGAGCAGTGCCCGGTCGACATCGAGCACATCGACCACATCGTGGACATGCGCCGCTACCAGGTGATGATCGAGTCGGCGTTCCCGTCCGAGGCGGGCACCATGCTCAAGAACCTGGAGAAGAAGGGCAACCCCTGGGGTCTGGCGAAGAAGCAGCGCGTCGAGTGGACCAAGGAGGTCGACTTCGAGATCCCGATCGTCGGCAGGGACGTCGAGGACCTCTCCGAGGTCGACTACCTCTACTGGGTCGGCTGCGCCGGCGCCCTGGAGGACCGGGCGAAGAAGACCACCAAGGCCTTCGCCGAACTGCTGCACATCGCGGGCGTGAAATTCGCGATCATGGGCGGCGACGAGAAGTGCACCGGCGACTCGCCGCGCCGACTGGGCAATGAGCCGCTGTTCCAGCAGCTCGGCCAGGAGAATGTGGCGATGCTGAACATGGCGTTCGGCGAGGACGACGAGGCCCCCGAGACCCGGAAGCCCAAGTCCGCCAAGAGGATCGTCGCCACCTGCCCGCACTGCTTCAACACCATCGCGAACGAGTACCCGCAGCTCGGCGGCGAGTACGAGGTCATCCACCACACCCAGCTGCTCCAGCATCTGATCGACGAGGGCCGGCTGACCCCGGTGACGCCGGTCGAGGGCCTGATCACGTACCACGACCCGTGCTATCTGGGCCGGCACAACAAGGTCTACACACCGCCGCGCGAGATCATGTCCGCCGTCCCCGGCCTGCGCCAGCAGGAGATGCACCGTCACAAGGAGCGCGGCTTCTGCTGCGGCGCGGGCGGCGCGCGGATGTGGATGGAGGAGCGGATCGGCAAGCGCGTCAACAACGAGCGGGTGGACGAGGCGCTGTCGCTCAACCCCGACATCGTCTCCACCGCCTGCCCGTTCTGCCTGGTGATGCTGACCGACTCGGTCAACGGCAAGAAGAACGACGGCACGGCGAAGGAGAGCCTCCAGGTCGTGGACGTGGCGCAGCTGCTCCTCGACTCGGTGCGGACCCCGCCGTCCGACCCGGCCCCCTCCTCGGAGCCGGAGGACGCGCCGGAGCCCGAGCCGGTGAAGTGACCGGCTGACCGGCCCTGTCGCACGAGCGGCCGGACCCGCCTCGGGGGCGGGTCCGGCCGCTTCCTGCTGGGCGGCGGCCCGCCGCGGTCGTCGGCCCCCGCGGTCGCCGTCGTCGCGGTCGCCGTCTTCGCGGTCTCCGTACTCCGGGGCGGGCTCCGGGATCCCCTTAGGGGATGTCACAGGTCAGCCGCAAAGGGCCGATCGATCCCGGTCCGCCCGTACATGACGGAGCGAGAGCGGGTACGTTCAGAAGCGTGGCTGGATTCAGGATCGGACGCGGCCGGGACAACCGCACACAGCAGCAGCAACCGCAGCAGGCGCCGCCACCGTACGGGGGTGGCCGTGCGGCACCGCCGCATGCGCCGCAGCAACCGCCGCAGTGGCCCCAGTCGCCGGGCGCCGGCGGCCGGCGCGGGGGACCTCAGTACGGGCCTCAGCACGGCGGGCCCCAGCATGGCGGGCCCCAGCACGGCGGGCCTCACCACGGGGAGCCGGAGTACTTCGGCGGCGACCACTACCAGCAGCCCGGTCAGCGACCGGGATACGGGGGCGAGCCCCCGCGGCACGACCCGTACGCGAACGACCCGGGCCACACCCAGGCGTTCAGCATCGACGACCCCTACAACCAGGGCGGGACCTACCAGGCGGGCGACGCGCCCGCCCCGCCCCCGGGCCCGAGGCTGCCGTGGAAGCAGCTGCTGAGCGGGATGGTGCTCCGCCCGGGCGCGACCTTCCTGCAGATGCGCGACTACGCGGTGTGGGGCCCCGCGCTCGTGGTCACCTTCCTCTACGGCATGCTCGCGATCTTCGGGTTCGACAAGGCGCGCGAGGAGACCATCAACGCGACGATCTCGTCGGCGATCCCGTATGTGCTGACGACCGGCATCGCGTTCGTGATCGGCGGCCTGATCATGGGCGCGGTGACCCACACCCTGGCCCGCCAGCTCGGCGGCACGGGCGCCTGGCAGCCGACCGTCGGCTTCTCCATGCTGATCATGTCGATCACCGACGCGCCCCGGCTGCTCTTCGCCATGTTCCTGGGCGGCGAGAACGCGCTGGTGCAGGTGCTCGGCTGGATGACCTGGCTGGCGGCCGGCGCGCTCTTCACGGTGATGGTGAGCAAGTCGCACGATCTGCCGTGGCCGAAGGCGCTCGGGGCCTCCGCGATTCAGCTGATCGCGCTGCTGTCCATCATCAAGCTGGGCACGATCTGATCGCTCCGTTCATGGGAATGGCCCCGCCGGTCGGCGGGGCCATTCCCATGAAGCTTCCGTCCCCGGACGTTTCCGTCCCCGCCGCCGTTCAGGCGTCGAGAACCTGTCCGCCGCGGCGCACCACGGGCTTCTCCACGCTCCAGGGGAAATTGATCCACTCGTCCGTGCGCTTCCAGACGTACTCGCACTTCACCAGCGAGTGCGACTTCTCGTAGATGACGGCGGAACGCACTTCGGCGACATGGTCGACACAGAAGTCGTGGACGAGCTTCAGGGTCTTCCCGGTGTCGGCGACATCGTCGGCGATCAGGACCTTCTTGTCCGAGAAGTCGATCGCGTTGGGCACCGGCGCCAGCATGACGGGCATTTCCAGCGTGGTGCCGACCCCGGTGTAGAACTCGACATTCACCAGATGAATGTTCTTGCAGTCCAGCGCGTACGCCAGTCCGCCCGCGACGAAGACCCCGCCGCGCGCGATGGAGAGGACGATGTCGGGCTCGTAACCGTCGTCCGCGATGGTCTGCGCCAGCTGCCGGACCGCCCCGCCGAACCCCTCGTACGTCAGGTTCTCTCGTACCGCGCTCATGCTCACACCTGCGTCCGGTGGAAGTTCAGGAACGAGCGCGAGGCGGTGGGCCCGCGCTGGCCCTGATAACGGGATCCGTACCGCTCACTCCCGTACGGGAATTCCGCGGACGAGCTGAGCCGGAACAGACACAGCTGGCCGATCTTCATTCCCGGCCAGAGCTTGATCGGCAGAGTCGCGAGATTGGACAGTTCGAGCGTCACATGCCCGGAGAACCCGGGATCGATGAAGCCGGCCGTCGAATGGGTGACCAGCCCGAGCCGGCCGAGGGAGCTCTTTCCCTCCAGCCGGGAGGCGAGGTCGTCGGGCAGCCCGATGACCTCGTAGGTCGACGCCAGGACGAACTCCCCGGGGTGGAGGATGAACGCCTCGTCGCCGTCCGGTTCGACCGTCCGTGTGAGATCGCTCTGCTCGACGGCTGGGTCGATATGCGGATAGCGGTGGTTCTCGAACACCCGGAAGTAGCGGTCCAGCCGCACATCGATGCTCGAGGGCTGCACCATGGATTCGTCGTACGGGTCGATGCGCACCCGACCTGCGTCGATCTCGGCCCGGATGTCCTTGTCTGAGAGAAGCACCCCCCGAGGATACGCAGAGCGCGCGGACCCGCCCTACCCGGACGTCTCCGCGCGCCCCCGACTCACCCTTCGCCGCCCTCGCGCGGCCCGGTCAGGCTCCCCGCTACCGCTTCACCGACTCCACCGGCACCGCACTCCGCAACCGCGCACACCGCGGACACCGAATCAACCGCCCCGGCCCGATCCGCCCGGCCCCGAGCTGCTGCATCGGAAACGAAGCGGTCGCGAAAACGTGCCCCTCGGCACAGCGGACGACGGTGCGCTCCATCAAGTCCATCTGGTCCCTTCCCCAACGAATGCGGACGAACGACCACATTAGGGGATGAACCCAACCCGACCCCACCCGGCTCTCCGCCCCCCAAAGGTACGCCCCAACTCCCCCGCCCCCACAGCCCCGTCGACACCCCCGCGCGCCCCCACGGCGCGGGGCTGGACGCCCGGGGGCAGGGATGGGGTAGAGTGAGCGGCGTTGCGGATCTGGAGATCCAGATCGCTGCGCGGGTGTAGTTTAATGGTAGAACATGAGCTTCCCAAGCTCAGAGCGCGAGTTCGATTCTCGTCACCCGCTCCATAGTGAAGCCCCAGGCCAGCGGCCCGGGGCTTTCGTGTTGTCTAGACCAATTCAGCTGCCGCGTGCCCGTCGTATGCCGATGGCGAAAATGATCGCGCCGGAGGACTCCGCACTTCCCGTTTCGTCGCGCATGGGAAAGCGACCCGCCCGTCGACGGGTTTCCTGGCGGCGGCGGTGGGCGGGGGCCTACCGTGCTTGTGGTTTCGAGAGCCGGAGGGGGTTCCGTGGTGGATACGGGGTTGGCGGAGCGGATCGCTGAGGGGCGGGCCGGGGTGGGTGATCCCCGGGCGCTGGTGGGGGAGTTGCGGCGGTCGCTGGTGCTGGTGCCGGTGGCGGACGGCGGGCTGTGGACGGCCGAGTTCGGTGGGGTGCGATGGGTGTGCGGCTTCACTGATGAGGGGGCGCTGGCGCGGTTCGCGGCGGCGCGGGGTGAGGCCGGTCGGTCGTGGGAGTTCGCCGAGATGCGTGGCGCGCGGTTGCTGGACGAGGTGGTTCCCGCGTTGGGCGCGCCGGCCGGTGTGGCGGTGAACATCGCCGATGGGGATGGGTCGATGCTGTTTCCGCCGGTGGTGGGGATCGTGCCGGACGCGGTGGCCGTGGACGCGGGCCAGGGGGGTGTGCGCTGATGGGCGGCGCGGAGGATCTGGGCGTTTCCCGGGAGAGCGTGCAGCGGATCACCTCGGGGCTGCGGTCGGCGGTCGCGGAACTGGGTGAGATCGGTACCGGGACCGGTTCGCTGATGGGCAAGGGCCTCTCGGAGCTGTCGATGACCGGGATGGAGGCCGGGCACCACGGGCTGTCGACGGATTTCGAGGACTTCTGCGAGCGGTGGGAGTGGGGGGTGCGGGCGCTGGTCCAGGACGCGAACACGATCGCGGCGAAGCTGGGGCTGGCGGCAGGGCTGGTCTGGGAGGAGGACCGGTACATCGAGGGGACGATGAAGGTCGCGGTGAACGCCGCCGTCGGCAATCCGCACGCCTCGGAGGACGAGATCGTGAAACAGGGGTGGGGCGAGGTCCTCCGACCCGACTATCTGGACCCGGACTACAGCGCGGAGTCGTTCGAACGGGCCCGTGAGGAAGCCGGTCAGACGTGGAAGGACACCGGGCGGGCGGTGCTGACCGAGGGAATGGGCGGGCAGCGGGTCAGCGCCATCAACGACCTGGTCGGGGTCGACCAGGAGAAGTTCGAACGGGCCGTCGACAACACGTACGGGCCCTCACCCGAGGAACGGGCCGCGCAGCAGCGGGACAACGGGGGGAACTGAGTCCATGGGCATCGGTGACATCGTCAGTGACCTCACCCCGGACTCGGTGGAGAACGCGGTCGAGAAGGGGACCGAATGGGTCGGTGAGCGGGTCGAGGACGCCGGGGACTGGACGGCGGACCGGCTCGATGACGTCGG
The DNA here is from genome assembly GCF_043080985.1 of Streptomyces sp. NPDC014894. Classification (NCBI taxonomy): domain Bacteria; kingdom Bacillati; phylum Actinomycetota; class Actinomycetes; order Kitasatosporales; family Streptomycetaceae; genus Streptomyces; species Streptomyces sp. NPDC014894. The sequence goes on along the minus strand of NZ_JBIBWD010000007.1, from coordinate 424,274 downwards.
CTGGGAGTCGGGGTCGGACTGGGTCCGGGACAAGTCCCGCTCGCTGGCCAACCGCATGGGCGCCGAAGTCGACGAACTCGACCTCGGACAGAGCGAGGACAAGACCAAGCTGGTCTACGGGTCGCCGTCGAAGCTGCGGTCGACGGCCTCGCATCTGAAGGATCTCCAGAAGGCGTTCGACAGTGTCGGCAGGGGGCTGGGTGGTCTGGATTCGGCGTCGCTGAAGGGGCAGGCGGCGGACGCGTTCCGGGCGACGGTGCAGATCGAGCCGCCGAAGTGGTTCAGGGCCGCTGACGCGTGCGAGAAGGCCGCCGGGGCGCTGGAGGCGTTCGCGGGGACGGTGGAGTGGGCGCAGGGGCAGGCGCAGACCGCGATCGAGAAGTGGAAGGCGGGGACGAAGGCGTCCGCGGACGCTCTGGACGCGCACAACGCGAGTGTGGCGTCCTACAACAAGGCGGCCGACCAGTACAACGCGAAGCCCGCAGACCAGCGGGACCCCTCCTCCCTGCCGCCGAAGCCGGGCGAGTTCTCCGACCCGGGGAAGGCGCGGATGGAGCAGGCGCAGGAACTCCTCGCCGAGGCGCGCAAGCAGCGGAACACCGCCGCCGAGACCGCCCGTGCCGCCGTGGCCGCGGCCCGGGACGCGGCCCCGCCCAAACCCTCGTACGCCGCGCAGGCCGCGGACGGCCTGGCGGAGTACGAGGTGCTGCGGACCCACTTCGGTGCGGGGATCGTGAAGGGCACGGCGGGGCTGGTGACCTTCGCCCGCAGCCTCAACCCCCTCGACCCCTACAACCTCACCCACCCCGCCGAGTACGCCCTCGCGCTGAACAACACGGCCGCCGGGCTGGTGATGGTCGCCAACGACCCCGCGGGCGCCGGCAAACAGATGATCAGCAACTTCATGAAAGACCCCGCCGAAGGCTTCGGCCGACTCGTCCCCGACCTCCTCCTCACCGCCGCCACCGGCGGCGCGGGCGCCGGGGTCAAAGGCGCCCGGGTCGCGAAGGAGGCCGCCGACCTCGCCACCGACCTCGACCGGGCGCGCAACACCGTCGACGACGCACCACCGGGCGCCCACAACCGTACCGACGGCGAGAAGACCACCCAGGACACCGACCCCGTCGGCCTCGCCACCGACCTCAACCGGGCGCGCAACACCGTCGACGACGCACCAGCCGGTGCCCACAACCGTACCGACGGCGAGAAGACCACCAAGGGCACCGACCCCGTCGACCTCGCCACCGGCCGGATGTTCCTGCCCCAGACCGATGTAGTCCTTCCCGGCACCCTGCCTCTTGTCTTCACGCGCCGTGTCGAGTCCGGCTACACCCTCGGCCGGTTCTTCGGACCCTCCTGGGCCTCCACCGTCGACGAACGACTAGAGATCGACGCCAGCGGTGTCATCCACGTCACCGACGACGGCAGGCTGATCGCCTACCCTCACCCCGTCCCCGGACTGCCCACCCGGAGCGAGTTCGGGACCTCCCGCACCACACTCGTTCGCCTGGACGACGGTGACTACACGATCACCGACCCCGACACCAGCCGCACACACCACTTCGCGGCACCAGCAGGAAACCCCGGCGACGACGGCGACGCATGGGCCGTCCAGATCAGCGACCGCAACCACAACACCATCACCATCGATCGCACCGACGACGGCACGCCCCTGGCACTCGTCCACTCAGGCGGCTACCACCTCACGCTCACCACCGAGGAGGGCCGAATCACGGCACTGGCCCTCGCCGACGGTGAAGAGAACCACCCGATACGGCGCTACGGATACACAGCCGGCGACCTCACCACCGTCATCAAACCCTCCGGCGCCACCCTCACCTTCGAGTACGACCACCACCACCGAGTCATCGCCTGGATCGACTCCAACAACAGCCGCTACGACTACACCTACGACCACCGGCACCGCGTGATCGCCGAAGGCGGCGAAGCCGGCCACTTCCGACTCACACTCGCCTACGGTGACCCCGCCCCCGAAAGCGGCCACCGCACCACCACCCTCACCACCGCCGAAGGCCACACCACCCGCCACCTCATCGACGGCCGGTGCCGGACCCTCGCCACCACAGACCCCCTCGGCCACACCACCCGGTTCTCCTACGATGCCCGAGGCAACCGGGTCACTCGTACCGACTCCCTCGGCCGGACAACGTCCTACGCCTACGATGAACGCGGCTTCCTGACGAGAGTCACCCTCGCCGACGGAAGCGAAGCACACACTCGATACAACTCCCTGGGGCAGCCGACTGAGATGTCCGGCAGGGATGGAACCTGCAGGCGACAGGAGTACGACGACCGCGGCAACCCGGTCGTGGTCATCGATCAGGGTGGCGCCGCCACTCACCTCACCTATGACACCCGGGGCCGGCTCACCTCGGTCGCTGACCCGAGTGGAGGTGTGACCGAGGTACGGTGCGACGGTGTCGGCCTCCCGGTGCGGACGACCGACCCGCGGGGTGGGATCACTCTTCTCGAACGCGACGCCCACGGTCGGCCCGTGCGCCTCACGAACGCCCTGGGTATGACAACCCATCTCGAGTGGAGCCCCGATGGCGCTTTGTCCCGGCGAATCGGCCCGGACGGGGCGGCAGAAGCATGGGTTCATGACGGCGAGGGCAACTGCATCAGCCACACGAATGCCATCGGACGGACCACTCGGTACGAGTACACCCACTTCGACCTGATGCGCACCCGGACCGGCCCGGACGGCGTTCGTCACGAGTTCCGGCACGACAGCGAGCTACGCCTGACACAAGTGGTCAATCCACAGGGTCACACGTGGTCGTACACCTACGACGGCAACGGGTGTCTTGTCTCCGAGACCGATTTCGACGGGCGCACGCTCGCCTACACTCTCGACCCGAACGGGCAGCTCATCGCATCGACGAATGCGCTCGGCCAGACAATCTCCTATCAGCGGGACGCAGTCGGACGAGTGATCAGCAAGAACATCACCGGTGAGGTAACGGCCTACACGTACGACCGTGCGGGACGGCTGGTGCGGGCGACCGGCCCGGACAGCGAGCTGATCCAGCAATACGATCGCCGTGGGCGCCTCAAGACCGAGATGTCCGATGGCCACGTAACCACCTACACATACGACACGGCAGGCCGTCGCATTCGGCGCTCCACCCCTACCGGACATGTCACGACCTACGAGTACGGCACGACAGGTCGGCTCACGCGCCTCACCAGTGGTGAGCATCGCATCGGATTCGCTTACGATGCCGTCGGCAACGAAAAGGAGCGTCTCTACGACGATTTCCTCACCTGCGAATCCACCTGGAACGCAGCAGGCCGTCTCGCCACTCAGTTCCTCAACACCTCCGCAGGTGCTCTGAATCACCGCAGCTACACATACCGCGCCGACGGTCAACTCGTCTCATGGAACGACGCTCTGCGCGGACCGTATCGCCTGGAACTGAACACGGCGGACAGGATCACTTCCGTCACCGCAGACGACTGGACGGAAACCTACGCCTACGACACAGCGGGGAACCAGACGCAAGCGTTTTGGCCGTCCGGTCATCCGGGCCAGGAAGCCGTGGGTCCGCGTACCCACACAGGAACCGCCCTCACCCGCGCCGGGAGGGTTCGTTACGAACACGATGGCCTGGGCCGAGTTGTCCTCCGTCAGGTGACCCGGCTGTCACGCAAACCTGATACCTGGCGGTACGAATGGAACGCAGAGGACCGGCTCACAGGCGTCACCGTACCTGATGGCACTCGATGGCGATATCTCCACGACCCCCTCGGCCGTCGCGTCTCAAAGCAACGCCTCGCGGACGACGGCACGACCATCGTCGAGGAGATCCGCTTCACCTGGGACGGTGTGACTCTCTGCGAACAGACCAGCAGGTCAGCTGAGCTGCCGAATCCGGTCACCCTCACCTGGGACCACCGAGGGCGCCGCCCCCTCGCCCAGACCGAGCGCATCCTCACCGAAGGCGCTCCCGACACCATGATCGACGAACGCTTCTTCGCCATAGCCACCGATCTCATCGGCACCCCCACCGAACTCATCGGAGAAGAAGGCGACATCGCCTGGCGCACCCGCGCAACAATCTGGGGAGGCACCACATGGAACACTTCCGCCTCCGGCTACACTCCTCTGCGCTTCCCCGGCCAATACTACGACCCCGAAACCGGTTTCCACTACAATTACTTCCGCCATTACGATCCGAATACTGCCCGATATCTTTCGGCAGATCCGCTCGGGCTGGCACCGGCCCCTAATCCGGTCACTTATGTGGGCAACCCGACAATGCAGAGCGATCAATTGGGGCTGGCTCCGAACGACTACCCTCCGGATGAGAAGCCAGAAAGCAGGATACCGAGCGAAGAGCACTATTCGGCTGAGGATTTGGCCCGGGTCGCAGAACATCTGGGGACACGTGTCGATCCTTGGGAAGTCAACGATGCCATGATCGCAAATATTCGTGCGAGCATGGACGCGGGGCGTCCACTGTCCGAGGGGCAAATCTACTTCATGAGACACGAACTGACCGAGGCTAGATTAATGGACGAGGGGATGTCGTACGACGAGGCGCACAAAATCGCCTTGACGACACATCCCTATTTGAAAAATTACAGCCCGGATGTCATATCCGAATATCCGGGATGGTTCAATAAGGCATGGCGCAAGGCTTGGGGCATGGATTGATGAATGTTTTCTCAGAGGGGCCGCGCAGTGTCGCCGTCCGAGCAGACGAACCTTCCGGTTTCTATGCATCACTCGAACAAAACCGCCACCACTCTCCATCGGCATTCCATTCGGGCCGAGCTCATCGAGTCATCACGGAAGTACGTCGGAATTTCGGAGGAATGATCGCCAGAGGCCTCTTGGGGGGAGAATTCAGGCCCGCCGCGAGCGAACAGGACCTGATCACGGTGTTTGAGGTTCCCTTCGAGTCACACCTCATGGAGAGCGAAATCCAACCCGCCTGTCACAGCGAACTCGGAGCACCTCTCATCGTCGGACTTCCGGAGGAATTCGCCGAATCGGTGCTCGCCGGGCTGACGGATGAATCCGCCGGTGCCCTCCCCGCCGGTGTCCTGAGAATCGATCGCGCCGGCTTCGACATGGCGGGTTCGTCCGCGAACACCTTCAGGGATGTCGGAAGACTGCTGCGGGGCGTCATGAGCGCACTCTGCGAGGGCCGCGACCCGGAACAGACGGCGAGAGAGGCCCTGCGAAGCTGGTGACCGGACCGGATCGCGGCTTCCACGCGGCGCGACTCACGGACACCTCCCGGCGTCAATACGGACCAGCCGTGCCACAACGTGCCAGCCAGGGGGGCAGCAGAGGAGTGCCTCACTGCGCAAGCAGTCTCCAAGATCTACATATCCGCTGGTAAGCAGCACAGTCGGCGCAGGCTGCCGGGTGATTCCCAAGCTCAGAGCGCGAGTTCGATTCTCGTCACCCGCTCCATGGTGAAGCCCCGGCCGACGGCCCGGGGCTTTCATGTTGTCTAGACCACTCGCCGCTGGGCGCAGGACATCCTGAGGGATTCACCGTTCACGGACGACGCGGCGGTGATCGTCGCCGAGCTGGGCACGAACGCGTCCCTGCACACCGCCGGCGGCAGCGGTACGGGAAGCGCTCCCAGCCCGGAGCCGCCGGACGACGAGTCCGAACACGGCCGGGGCCTCGGTATGGTCAGCGAGCGCCCACCGCGTGGTCGTTCACTCCGCCCTGGACCAGCCCGCCACCGAGGCAGCTTCAGCAAGTTCAGTCCGTCTTGAACGGGGGCGGGAGTTTGCGCGAGGACGATGTGCGCAGCCGTCGTCACCAGGAAGCTCTGCCCCAAAGGCCAAGGAAACGAGCTACGACGTCCGATCCGCGTTCACTGGACACTCTCCCTTCGGGCGAGGTGCGTTCCCGCCCCGAGACCGCTTAGCCTCTACCGGTCCATTTGGCCTCGGAAGGTTCAAAGAAGGAGTGTTCATGCGGCAACGGGAAGAGGGCAGCGGGTTAAGAGTCGCGGCCTGGGTACTTGTGCCCCTCGGGCTGGTCCTGGTGCTGGGGGGTATCGGGCACTTCTTCACGAACTACCAGGGGACCACCGTCGTGAGCGAGGCGATGAGGCCCACGTACCGCCCGGGCGAGCGGCTGATCATCGAGCGCATCGGCGCGGGCGAGATACGCAGGGGTGATGTCCTACTCATCCATGTGCCCGACCGCTATCAGGACAGCCCGGCCCTGCAGCGGGTCATTGGGATGGGCGGCGATCATGTGGTGAGCGACGGCAGACGGATCACGGTGAACGGGAAGCAGCTCAACGAACCGTATGTGATGCGCGGCGAAGTGCACCCGACCACCAGACCGTACGACGTGAAGGTGCCGGACGGGCGGCTGTTCCTGCTGGGCGATCACCGGGGGAATTCGAACGACTCGCGATACTTCCTCGACACGCAGTCGGGCAGCGTCGCGGCCTCGGGGGTGCTCGGGCGAGTGCACAAGGGTTCCACCGTGCCGCCGGTGTTGGCGACGCTCGGGGGTCTCGGGATCGTGCTGACCCTGGTCGGGATCGGCCTGGGGATCGGAGGGCACGCGGCCGGGCGGCGCGCCCGGCGATCGCTCGCGGCTGTGCCGCCGCGGCCAGTGACCTAATCGCTCTTGGGCGTTTGCGCTGCGGCCGGCGTGAGCGGCGGCTCGGTGGGGCGGGGCGCGATCGGCGGCAGCGTCCGCCAGCCGACGCGGCCACGGCCGTCGTAGAAACATGCCGAGAGCCCCCGCATCGAGTTGCGGCACGCCCTCGAACCGCCCGTCGATGGGTTTCCTGGCGGCGGCGGTGGGCGGGGGCCTACCGTGCTTGTGGTTTCGAGAGCCGGAGGGGGTTCCATGATGGATTCGCGGCACCGCCCGGCAGCCCCGGCGACGACGGCGACGCCTGGAACATTCAGGTCAGCGACCGCAACACCATCACCATCGGTCGCACCCGCTGGGTAATTCGACATGCTCTGGCCCCTGGGCCACTGCCCACGCGCATGGCCGTGCACCGGTGACGGCGAGACGGTGCGGAAGCCTCGTCGTACGGTCTGTCTTTCGCCGGTCGGCCGCCCGGCCCGGGGCCGGACGATGGCGTCGGTGCGTCCGGGCGGGCGGCTTCAGACGAAGAGGAACGCGATGGTGGTGGTCGCGCCGAGGGTGGCGCCGGCGGCTGTTTGGGCGATGGTGTGGTACTTGAGGGCGACGCGGGACCAGCACACGGCGGCGGTGAGCGCGTAGGCGATGAGCCACCAGGGGGAGTGCGTCGCGGCGAGGAGGGCCGCCACGGCGGAGGCGACGGCGGAGTCCACGGAGATCTTCCAGACGGTGTTGACCGCGAGGAGGCCGATGGTCATCGCCCAGAGGCCGAGCATCGCGATCAGGATGGGTGTGGGCGCGCCGCCGAGGAGCATGATCATTGAGCCGGTGCCGATGGAACCGAGGATGACGAAGAAGATCGGCGCGCGCTGGGTGCGATCGACCACATGGCGGTCGCCCCAGGTGCCTCGTTTGCGCTCCCATTCGATGTAGCCGGCGGGTATCAGTCCGGCGCACAGGGCGCCGAGCAGGCCCCACAGCAGGCCGGTCCAGTGACCGGCCGCGGCCAGGCCGATGCCGAGCATGCCGGCGAGCAGCACATTGCGCGGCTGGAGGACGTCGGTGACGGTGCGGGCCGCGGTGGTGACGGCCGAGCCGGTGGACGCCGCGGTGGTGGTGTCGTCCGTATCGCCGATGTGGTTCACGCGCCGCGCTCCAGACCGGAGCGCAGGACGACGCGGGTCCGCTGTTCCGGGATGGCCTTGTAGGCGGCGGCCACCCGTACCAGCCAGGCGACCTCGCCGTCCTGGTCGGTGGCGTGGTTGGTCCCGAAGGCGGCGGCCTTTCCGGCGGGCGCGCCCTCGGCCTTGGCGACCAGGGCCGCCTTGATCCAGTGGGCGTCGGCGAGCGAACCGGTCTTCCCGGGGTCCGCGCCCTCGTCCGCGGCGGCCTCCTTGGCGGCGGTCAGCAGGCCGTCGGGCACATAGTGACGCAGCTTCTCGACCGCGTCTGCGATATCCGCCGCCCAGCGGTCGACGCGCAGGTCGGCGGGGGTGTCGAAGCGGGTCAGCTCGCGGGCGAGCGAGGTCGGCGGGGCGAACGGCTGGTCCGGGAAGGCGGTCATCAGCTCACGCCACAGCGGATGCAGATTCACCTGGGCCCGCCACAGCCGGACCCGCCGCCAGCCCTTGTTGAACGCGGGGACGGAGGCCCCGAGCGCGAAGAAGGCGAAGAGGACCACCTGGGCCGCCTCGGTGGCCTTGTCGAAGGTCAGCGCGAAGCTCTCGCTGGGCCGGTCGACCACGCTGATCCACAGGAACAAGGTCCTGCTGAGGGTGTAGCCCACTCCGATGAACATCGCGAAGGTCATCATGCCGAGGCCGATCCGGAGGTGGAGCAGCCGGGTGTCGGCGGTGGCCAGGGCCCATTGGTACGCGCAGACGGCGGACGCGGCGCCCAAGTACACGTAGAAGACGCTCATGTAGAGCGTGGCCCCCCACTGGCCGGCGTGTTCGGCCACGAACCGGTCCGCGGGCGTCGAGCGGTCCACCACCGTGAAGAAGAGCACGGTGAGGAGGATGAGGGTGACCACGGAGGCCTTGGTCGCGACCCGCTGGATGAGCCGGGCGAAACGGACATGGCGCGGGATCGCCCCGCCCTTCGGGAAGTGGCCGTAGATGGCGACGATGTAACTGAGGATCGCCAGGATGGCGATGGTGGAGGTGTAGTGCTTGATCAGCACCGCGAGGTCCACGACAGGGCTGTTGTTGAGGCTGGTCCGGACCACCTGGGTCTTGGTCCACAGGGCGATGGCGAAGCCCGCGTAACAGCCCCACAGGGCGCGGCGGCGCCTGTCCTCCTCGTCGCCCCAGAGCGCGGCCGGCATGCGCCACAGGGCAACGGCGGTCATGAGGCCGGCCACGAGGTAGCCGGCGAGGTCGAGCGCGGTCACGTGAGTTCCTCGGGGTGTTCTGCGGGGTTTGCGCGGGATGTTCTGCGGAGTGTGCGGCCGCGCCCTCGGGCTACGGGCCGGAGATCTCTTCGATGGTGCTGCGGGCGGTGGTGCTACAGGCGGTGGCGGCGTCGGCAGAGCCGGTGCTACGAGCGGTGGAAGAACGTGCGGAGGGAGAACGTGCGACGCCGGTGGGCGACCGGCCGGGAGAGCGAGTTCGCCAGCCGTCCCACCATGTCGTCGCTGGTCACGTCTTGGGCCATACGCGGGATGAGGGACGCGCCGAACTCGGCGAGCCGCTCGTCGTGCGTGTCGTACTGGGCCCGGGCCTGGACCGTGTCCGAGGAGAGCACCCGCTCGATCAGCGAGGTGTCGAACACCGGCAGCAGTCGCCGCAGCTGGTCCGCGTCCAGGCTGGTGCCGTGGTCGAACCACTCGTGGCACAGCTCGTGCAGGATCACGTGCTGGGTCTGGTACTCGGTGGGGCGGCGCCGATAGAGAACGTAACTGGTGGCGCCGGACTTCAGCCGCAGGCCGCAGGCGGCGTCGACGCGCGCCAGCCGTTCGGGCAGTTCTTGGAGGACGATGGTCCGGCCACGGGCCGTCTCCATGTTCGCCACCAGGCCTTCGATGGTGAAAGGCGCAGGTATCGGAAGGTCAGCCAGTCCGGCTTCACACTCTTTGCGCAGTTCACGCAGGGACATTGAGGCCTCTTGATCGTCGTCACGCCTGCATCGCAAGCGGTCGGCGAGTCTAGCCAACGCCGGTCGCCCGCACCGAGCCCGCTCGCGCTAGGGCCTGTCCGGACCACCGTCCTCCACGTCGTCGGTCCGCTGCCTGGCCTTGGTGTCCGCCAGCAGGGAGAGCGCGAACTCCAGCAATTCCGCGGGCAGTCCGTCGTCGTCGACGCCCCGGCCCGCCATACCGCCGATCTCACCGGTGCGCCGCTTGGCGAGGAACTGAAGCCCGGCGACCACGTCGCCGACGACCTCCGACTCCTCCTTGAAAAACCGCCAGTCCACGCCGAAGCCCAGTCCGAGCGCTTTGAGGATCTCCTCGGAGGGCTGTGTGACCTTGCCGGCCAGGATGTTCGAGAAGTAGCTGTGGGAGAGGGAGCCGCCGCGGTCCTTGACCAGTTCGGCGAAGATCCGTCCGGAGACCTTCTGGCCCGGGAAGGTCTTCTCCAGCATGTACTCGACCTTCTGCCGCAGCGACTGCAGTTCAGGCGTGCACTCTTCGTCGATGCCCATCCGGTTACCTACGTTCACCTCATACACCGGCGCAAGTGTCCGGCTTGCACAAACACTCTACGCCACTGTTAACTACAAAAAACACGGCCAGGGGGCCACAGGGGAGTCCCCTGTCCGTGGACAACTTCCGCTGTCCGTGGACGGCTTCCGTGCGCCGAATCCACCCGGCGTCGATCTATGGGTGTAGCCCTTCGCGACGGGGGATGCGCGAAGGGCTACACCCGTGCAGTATGCCAGCCCCTCAAGAACCGTTCCAAGCGCGCCGCCGACATCCTGCGGCTCTTCTCATTTCCCGGGCCGGGAAGCCGCCTTGATTGCCGGCGACCCTGAACGCCTGTTCTCGTTCGCGGGCCGGGCTGCGGGCCTCCTAGACGCAGTCGGCCGGGTGATGCCCGGCGGTACGGGCGGCCCGGGGCCCGCCTGCCGCATGATTCCCCGGCGATCCCGGCCGGCGGGGCGCTACGGTGCCGGTGCGGTGCGAGAGCCGGAGGGGGTTCCGCGTCGGTACGAGGCCGTCGGGGCGGGATCGCCGAGCGGCGGGCGGGGGCGGGTGGTCGGGGCGGGCCCGTACCGGTGTCCCACAGGCGCTGAAAGCATGCGGCGGAGTCGGGGTTGTGGATTGATGACGGTCTTTACAGACGGACAAAGAGGCGGGGTCGCCGTCCGAGCGGACGAACCCTCTGGTTCATACGTATCACTCGCACAGCATCGCCACCGCCACCGCCATTCGGCGCCCTTCCGCGCGGACCGGGATCTACGCCTCACGATAGAAGTGCGGCGTGACTTCGGTGGTGTGTCAGCCCGATGTCTCTTGGGTGGCGAACTCGAAGCAGCCGTGGCGGGACACGATATGACCACGGCTTTCGACGTCCCCATTCATGGCCGACCTCATGGAGAGGGAATTCGCTCAGGCAAGCCGGGAGGCTGCTGCGGGGCGTCATGAGCGCGCCCTACGAAAGCCGCGACCCGGAACAGGCCGCGCGAAGCGCCATGCGGAGCCGGTGATCGGGTCGCGGCTCGACTCGACCTCTTGAATCCTGCGAACCGAGGATCGACGTGACCGAGGAGTTCTCGTTCCGCTTCCGTCGCGGCCCCCACGGGCTCGCGGCGAATCTCCGGGCCGGAGCCCACCCGCTCGAAGAGGCCCCGGCACAGGGCGGCATCCAGATCCACGGGAGCATCCGGCTCGCCCTGCCGGAACCCGGGCTGCACTGGAAGGACGCTGCCTGGCTCGCGTTCGGCGTCTCGCTGAACGCACCGGCGCTGAGCAGGCTCCGGCCGGAGGGGACGCTCATCCGCGTCGCGGCACTCGACTACCCCTTGAGCGACTACCGAGCGGAGGTGGCGGCCCTGGCCATGGACGGATGGCTGCGCGCGCGGTTCGCCGTCGAGACGTCGGGCGCTTCGGTCGAGTACGACACCGTACGAGATCAGTACGCCTTCACCTGGGGCGATGTCGCTGATCCCTTCTCGGACGCGCCCAGGGGGTGAGGGGGTGCCCGCTCTGTCTCGGGCGCATGCGGTCGGTGTGGAGCCGGCCGCCGAGGCGATCGGTCTCGTGGTGGACGAGGCGGGCCGGGCCGCTTTCGTACTCGCGGCCCGGGCCGGGCGTCTCAGCGGCGAGTCTCAGGCGCGCTGGGCGCGGTCGTAGACCTTCTTGGCCGTGGCTCCCAGGATCTCGCCGTACATCTTGGTCGGGGCCGTGGAGTCCAGCGCGGAGTTGACCGAGACCAGGGTGCCCTTGCCGGTGGCGGCGTTGAAGTCGGCGAACCAGGGGCCGCCGCTCGCGCCGCCGCTCAGGCTGCAGGGGATGACCTGGGCGCCGTGCTCCTTCTTCGGCTTGCCGTCGCAGCGGAGGAGTTCCTCGCCGAGGTACGGGCGGGTGGCGGGGTAGCCGAGGGCGGTGACGGCGGCGCCGACGGGGCGGTTGAAGGCGATGGACTGGCCGCCCACGACGTCGGTGAGCTTGCGGCCCTTCTTGTCGGCGTCGACGGCGAGGACGGCCATGTCGTTGACGGAGTCCTCCTCCCAGCTGCGCGGGGCGGCGGCGCTGCGGACCGCGAAGACGCCGTGCGGCGTCTTGCCCTTGTGGTAGCCGGGGACGAAGACCATGTCCATGCTCGTGTTGTAGGGGGACGAGCCCCGGCGTACGCAGTGGGCCGCGGTCGTCACGGCGGACTTGTTGGCGCTCTTCACGGCGGTGGCCGAGCACCAGGTGTCGGCGCCGTTGGCGTTGACGAAGAAGAGCCTTCCCACGGTCTTCAGCGCGGCACCCTTGTACGGCTTGGCCTTCGGTCCGGTCGGGCCGAGGTCCACGGACTTGCCGACGGCCTTCATCCGGGCGTTCGTCCAGTAGCCGAGGGCCGCCTTGCGCTCCTTGGCGGTGTACTTCAGGACGGAGACCGGATCGGCCGCGGCGGGCGCCGCCTGGACGGACACGGCCGTCGCCGTGACCGGGAAGGCGAGCGCGAGGACCGTGCCGGCCGCCGCGAGCCCCGCCGCCCGGCCACGGAAGCGCCGGATCAGGGGAGTTGAGGTCTCGGTCATGGCGGGTGTCTCCTCGGCGGCGCGGTCGGCGGACGGGCTCGTCCGTTCGTACTCGGCAGGAGCGCGGGGGCGGCCTGTCCGGTTGTCCCTGTCGACGTCCTGTGACACGCGTGTGCGGATACGCGAACACGAGCGCGGCGAACCGGGGGCGGCGTGGGGGCAGAACCCGTACGGGGAGGAGGACCGGTGCGGGAGGAGGACCGGTGCGCCGAGCGCGCACACTGGAGGTCGCGGTGAACACGGCCGCCCGCGATCCGTACGGCTCGGAGAGGCCCGGCAGGCACGGAAGCGCGGGCGGCGGCTACGCGGGGCGGGCCGGGCGCGTGAGTGCGGGCGGGAACGTGGCCCGGGGATGGCGGTCCGGGGGGTTCCCGCCCGCGGGAGGAGGGCGGTCGCGGGGGCCGGGGCGCGCGGAACGGGGGGAGGTCCCGTGCGCGGCCCCGGTCCGGGCGGGGTTACGGGACGATCTTGAGGAGCTTGTTCGGGGAGCCGGTGCCGATGCCCGTGAGGACGTTGTTGGTCGCGCCGTTCACGAGTGCCGTGGCCACGGCCGCCGGGGAGGACCCGGGGTGGTTGGTCAGGTAGATCGCGGCGGCGCCGGCCACGTGCGGGGCGGCGAAGGAGGTGCCGTTGCCCGTGTAGGTGGCGCTGTCCGAGTTGTTCCAGCCGGCGGTGATGGCGGAGCCCGGTGCGAAGAGGTCGACGACGGGGCCGTAGTTCGAGTAGCTGGCCCGGGCGTCGGTCCTGGTGGTCGCGCCGATCGTGAGCGCGGTGTCGACCCTGGCGGGAGAGTAGCCGGAGGCGGGCGCGTTCGAATTCCCGGCCGCGATGGAGTAGGTCACCCCGGCCGAGATCGACCGGCGGACCGCGTTGTCCAGCGTGGTGCTGGCCCCGCCGCCGAGGGAGACGTTCGCGACGGAGGAGGAGGTGCGGTTGGCGGTGATCCAGTCGACGCCGGCGATGACTCCCGCGGTGGTGCCGGAGCCGTTGTTGCCGAGGACGCGCACCGCGACGATCTTCGCCTTCTTCGCGACGCCGTAGGTGGTCCCGGCGGCGGTCGTGGCGACATGGGTGCCGTGGCCGTAGCCGTCCTGGGCGATGTTGTCGTTGTCGATGAAGTCGTAGCCGTTGAACGCCCGGCCGCTGATGTCCTGGTGGCTGATACGGACGCCGGTGTCGAGCACGAAGATGGTGGTGGAGACGCCCGCGGAGTCCGGGTAGGTGTAGGTGCCGCTCAGCGGGAGGTTCGTCTGGTCGACGCGGTCGAGACCCCAGGGGGCGTTGGTCTGCGTCGCGGTCGAGTGGACCTTCTGGTCCTGCTCGACCGAGGCGACCGCCGGGTCGGCGGCGAGCCGCTTGGCGGCGGCGGTGCTGAGCTTGGCGGCGTAGCCGTTCAGCGCCGAGGTGTAGGTGCGCTTGATCTGGCCGCCGTAGCCGGTTATCAGCTGCTTGCCCTGGGCGGTCGACGCCTTGATCCCGGCCGACTGCTTCAGCGTCACGATGTAGCTTCCGGGCACCGCCTCGGCCGCCCCCGCGTGCAGAATTCTGCCCTCGGGCTGGGCGGCCTGGGCGGGTAAGGCCAGCGCTCCGACGGCCAATGCCACGGTCGTCGCGGTGGCGATCGCCGCGGCGATCCGTCGCTTGGTGTTGCGCACTGCTGCCATCGAGAGGTCCTCCTCGAACGGTGACGCGCGGGGTGGTCCCGCACGTCCGGCGGCTGCGGCGTACGGGGGTTCGTACGCCGCAGCCGACGATGGCGCGGCCCGCACGGGCGGAGCAAGCGATGCCGCCAAGCTGTCATGACCGCGCCACAATGACGGTCGAGCGGCAACCCGGCGTCAACACACGGCAATACGCGCTTCGCACAAGAGACACGATCCGCACCCGCGACGACGCCTCGTACGACCCGCGCGGGCCGGCCGCACCGGAGACCGGGCCGCCCGCCCGCGCCCGCGGACTCGCCCGCGCCCTCGAACTCGACCTCGTACCGGAGCGTCCGGACGTCGGCGACCGCCCGGCGCGCAGCGGACCGCCGAGGCGTGGCCGGCACCACGACCGTCTGCCGCGTCCGCACCGCTGCCCGGGGGAACCCACCGTCCTGGCACCGGAACGCGGCTCCGGGGCGGGCAGCCGGTGGCCGGGTCACGTCGCGTTCAGGGCCACGGTGGGGTGGAGGCGGGAGGCGCGGGCGGCCGGGTAGAGGCCGGCGAGGACGCCGATGAGGAGGGTGGCGGCCAGGCCGCCGGCGAGGGACCAGGGCGGGATGACCGCGGTCCAGCCCTGGACCTGGGCGAAGACAGAGGTCGCCGCCGCGCCCAGCAGCGCGCCCGTCACACCGCCCAGGCCCGACAGCAGCAGCGACTCGGTGAGGAACTGGAGGCGGATCGCGTTGCGGGTCGCGCCCAGCGAGCGGCGCAGGCCGATCTCCTGGCGGCGCTCCAGCACCGAGATGACCATGGTGTTGGCCACGCCCACCCCGCCGACCAGGAGGGCCACCGCGCCCAGCCCGAGCATCAGGGTCGTCAGTCCCTCGTCGGCGGCGGCCTTGGCGGCCAGCGCGTCCGAGGGGCGGGAGACCCGGACCTCGGAGGCCTTGCCGGGGCTGATCGTACGGGCCAGGATCGCCCGGACGTCCTCCACCGAGGCGTCCGTGGAGCGCTCGAAGACGGTGGTGGGGTGGCCGTCGAAGCCGAAGTGGCGTTCGGCGGCCGGGAATCCGATCAGCGCCACCCGGTCCAGGGTGGGCACCAGCTCGATCGGTTCGAGAATGCCGACGACGGCCACCCGGACGTCGTTCATCATGATCGTCTCGCCGGGCCGGTCGACGCCGAGACGGTCCGCCGCCACCGCGCCGAGCACCGTCGTCGGAAGGCCCGCGCCGGCCGGCGTCAGCCAGATCCCGTCCCCGACCTCGCCGCCGAGGGTGGACAGCAGATCCAGCTCGGCCGCCTGGACGATCACGCCCGCGGTGCGCTCCTGGGGGACCACGTCGCTGCGCCGGACGCGGGCGTCCACATGGGCGGTGGCCGTGGCGTGCCGCACCGGGCCGATGCGCTCGACCATCGCCACCGCGGACTTGGGGAGACTGATCGCCCTTCCGTCGGCGGCCTCGGCCGTCTCCGCGGTGAGGAGATTGGTGCCGAGACGGTCCAGCTGGGCCATCAGATCCGCGCGGCTCGACTCGGACAGACCGACGACCGCGACCATGGTCGCGATGCCGATGGCGATGCCGAGCGCCGAGAGCACGACCCGGGCCCGGCGCGCGCGCAGACCGACCGCGCCGACGCGGAGGACGTCGCGGAGGGAGAGCCGGGACGGCTTGAGATCGTTCCTCGTCCCCGTCCCCGTCCCCGTCCCCCTCCCCCTCCCTGTTCCCGTTCCCGGCCCTGTTCCCGTTCCCGGCCCTGTTCCCGTTCTCGTTCCCGTCATGGGGCGACCTCTTCCGTACGGGAGGCCGGGGCCCGGCGCGGGTGCGCACCAGGGTCCGGGCCCGGGGCCGGCGCCCGGCGGCTGTCCGAGACGATCTCGCCGTCGCGGAAGCGGACCCGGCGCGGCAGCGAGTCCGCGATCCCGCTGTCGTGGGTGATCACGCAGATGGTGGTGCCGGCCGCGTTCAGCTCGCGCAGCAGCTCCATGACGATCTCGCCGGACGCCGTGTCCAGCGCCCCGGTCGGCTCGTCCGCCAGCAGCAGCGCGGGGTCTCCCACCAGGGCGCGGGCGATGGCCACCCGCTGCTTCTCGCCGCCGGACAGCTCGTTCGGCGTATGTCCTCCGCGGTGGTCCAGACGCACCTGGGCGAGCGCCTCGCGGGCCCGCGCCCGCCGCTCCCCCAGGGGCACGCCCGCGTACAGCAGCCCGTCGGCGACGTTGTCGACCGCGTCGCGCCCGGCCGCCAGATGGAAGTGCTGGAACACGAAGCCGATGCTGCGGGCGCGCAGCGCGGACAGCCGGGAGTCGGAGAGCCGGGACACGTCGTACCCGGCGACGCGGACCGTGCCGGAGGTGGGCTTGTCGAGGGTGCCCATGATGTTGAGCATCGTGGACTTGCCGGAGCCGGAGGGGCCGACCACGGCGACCAGTTCGCCCGCCTCGATCGTGAGGCTCACTCCGCGCAGGGCGTGGACGCCTCCGGGGTACGACTTGGTCGCGTCCCGCAGTTCGATCACCGGGTCCCGCCGGCCCGGGGTGTCCGGTCGGCCCGGGATGTCCCGCCGACCCGAGGTGTCCCGCCGGCCCGGGGTGTCCGGCCCGCCCGGTATGTCCCGCCCGCCCGGCGAGGCGGTCGCCCCCCTCATGACTCCCCCGCCACTTCCACCGTGAGCCCCTCGCGCAGCTCCGGCCCGCTGACCTCGATCCGCCCGTCGGCGGTCATCCCCGTCTCCACCCGCACGGTCCTCGTCGCCCCGTCCCGGACGATCTCCAGTCCGTAGCCGCCGTTCTCGCCGCGCAGGGCGACGATCGCCTCGACGGGGACCGCGAGGACCCCCTCGCGGGCCTCGCTGACGAACTTCACGCTCGCCGTCGCGCTGGCGTCCTCGCCGGAGGCGGCGTTCGCGCCGCCGTCGAGGACGACCTCGACGGTGATGCCCTCAGGCCCGCCCTCGCCGCCCTCGGCCCCGGCCTCCTCGGGGCGGACCGTCCCGACGACCTCGCCGGACGCGGTCCTCCCGCTCGGCAGGGTCACCTCGACACCGGTGCCCTTCGCGGTGAGCGCTCCGTCGGTCTGGTCCAGCCGCGCCCGTACGACGGGCCGGGCGGAGGCGATCGTGAGGACCGGCTCCGCCGGGCCGACCTGGTCGGCGAGGGCCGCGTCGGCCTCGACCACCTTGACCCGGTCGGGCTGGAAGACGACATCGCCCTTGCCGACCCGGCCGGTGGTCTCCCGGTTCAGGGACTTCTGCCAGCGCTTGACGGCGTCCTCGGTGGCCCGGTCGTACCAGACGTCGACGTACAGCTTCGATCCGTAGCCCAGATCGCGCAGATTGCGCTCCAGCTGGAGCACATCGCTGCCCCGGTCGCCGTCCTTCATCTCGCGGAACATCGGCACCGGCCCGTAGAGCAGGGTGACGGGCTTGTCGTTCAGCTCGTACAGCGCCTGCCCCCTGGCGACCGTCCCGCCCTCGACGGCGGCCACCGTGACGGTGCCCTCGACGGCGGACTTGACGGCGCGGCGCTGCGCGAAGTCGAGTCTGCCGTCGACGGTCTTGGAGAGGACGAGGTCGGTGCGGACGACCTTCGCGGTGGCGGGCCGGCGGTCGCCGGCGCTCCCGGATGCGTCAGGGCCGCCGTCGGCGAGGAGGAGCACTCCCCCGGCGACGGCCGCGGCGACTGTCGCCGCGCCGAGGGCGAGCCAGGCGGTGCGGCCCCTCACTGCATGCCGTCCAGACCTTCGAGCAGCTTCGACTCGCACGCCTTGTCGGCCTTCTTGTACGAGGGCGACCGCGGGTCGAGCACCGGGGACGCCGGGCTCGGGTCGCCGCCGGGGATCACATTGCCGCCGGACATCGTCGGGTTGGTGAACCGGGAGACGCCGTTGTCCCGCATGCACTGCGCGTGCGCGAGCATCGACTCGTACGCCTTCTGCTGATCGATCTTGGGGGTGGCCGCCATCGCGGTCTGGATCTCGTCGCGGCACGCGCCGTTCTTGCCGCCCTTGATGCCCTCGTTGCGGCCGGGCTGGGCGCCGATCTCGTTGATCTTGTCCCAGTCGAGATGGCCGCTGAGCCTGGGGTCGGGGAAGTCCGGATAGCCGCCCTTGGCGCGCATGCACCGGACGTACTCCATCTGCGCGTCGTAGAAGGCGCTCTTGCCGCCGGGCGCGGCGCTCGCACCGCCCTTGCCCTCGTCCTTTCCCTCGCCCCTTCCGTCGCTCTCGCCCTTCGCGGGGGACGAGGTCTTTGGCGCCTCGGCGATCGCGTCGTCCGGCTTCGCTCCGGCGCCGCCGTCACCTCCGCAGGCGACGGAGAGGGCGAGTACGGGAGCGACTGCCAGGGCGGCCAGCCGCAGCCGGACCGCGGAGCGGGGGTTCGTCATCGGGAAACTCATGCACCGTACGTTCGCCACCGGGGATGACGATCCGCGCATGACCACATGATGGGAACGTAACAATGCCCCCGACCTGCGCTTCCGCCGTTCTCCGGGGTAGTCGGAAGCGGTCCCTCCGTGCTCATAATCGGCCCCATGCCGCATGTGCTTCTGATCGAGGACGACGCCTCCGTACGGGACGGGATGGAGCTTGTGCTGCGCCGGCACGGGTACGGCGTGGACACCGCCGCCACCGGTGAGCAGGCCCTCGCCCTGCTGGCCGGGGCGCAGGGCGGGCGGATCGAGCTGGCCGTACTGGACCTGATGCTGCCCGGCATGGACGGCTTCGAGGTGTGCCGCCGCATCCGGGACCGCTCGGCGAATCTGCCGATCATCATGCTGACCGCGCGCGGCGACGACTCGGACATCGTGACCGGTCTGGAGGCGGGCGCGGACGACTATGTCGTCAAGCCGGTCACCGCGCCCGTCCTGGAGGCCCGGATCCGGGCCGCGCTGCGCCGCGCGGAGCCGTCCGGGTCCGCCGCCGCCGCGCAGCCGGGCGGCCCGCCCGACCTCGGGGGCCTGCGCGTCGACCGCGCGGGGCTGACCGTCGCCAAGCACGGCGTCCCGATCGCGCTGCCGCCCACCGAGCTGCGGCTGCTGCTGGAGCTCTCGGCGTCGCCGGGCCAGGTCTTCAGCCGTGAGCAGCTCCTCGAATCCATCTGGGACCACAGCTTCCTGGGCGATTCCCGGCTGGTGGACGCGGCGGTCGCCCGGCTGCGGTCCAAGCTGGAGGACATACCGGCGAAGCCCCGGTACGTGCAGACCGTGCGGGGCTTCGGCTACCGCTTCGGGCCGCTGTGAGGCTGTGGCGCGGAAGGTCGGACGGGGGCGCCGGACCGGGCGGGCGCGGCGGAAGCGGGTCGTCCGGCGCGGGGAGCCCGACCGGCGGGGCGCGACGGGCCCCCGCCCCGAGGCGGCGTTCCTGGCGGCTGGTCGGCGGCCTGCGCGCCCGGCTGGTCAGCGCCTATGTCGTCGTCGCCCTCATCAGCGCGGTGACCGCGACCGCGCTCGCCTATCGGGAGGCCCGCACCGCCGTCCTCCAGCGCACCCAGAACGCCGCCGTGGACGATCTCCGGGAGCGGGTCGCCGCGGTCGCCGCCGATTTCGACGTACCGCCCGACCAGCGCTCGCTGTCCCGGTTCGCGGCGAAGGTCTCGGACGGCGTCGGGGTCGGCGACCGTATCGTGGTCGCCCGTTACGAGGACCTCGTCGCCGTCTCCGACTCGCTCGCCGACACGGAGGAGCGGATCACGCCCGAGCTGCGGGCCGCCGTGCACACCAAGGGCGGGACCCGCTTCCAGCGGGTGATGTGGCGGGGCGAGCCCTATCTGGTCGTCGGCATGCCGGTGAACTACGCCGACGGGGACCGCCGCGCCTCCGGTCTGGAGGTCTTCGCGATCAGCGATCTGCGGGCCGAACGCGACGACACCGCCGCCCTGCTGGACTCCGTGCGCGACGGCATCGTGCCGGTGGTGGTGCTGGCCGCCGTGCTGGCGCTGCTGGCCGCCGGAACGGTCCTGCGCCCGGTGCGGAAGCTGGGCCGGGCCACCCGCGAGCTGGCCGCCGGGGACCTCGGCAGCCGGGTCGTCGTCACCGGACACGACGAACTCGCCGATCTGGCGCGGACGTTCAACGAGACCGCCGACGCGCTCCAGGCCTCCGACGCGGAACTGCGCGAGCAGGAGGCGAAGGCGCGCCGCTTCGTGGCGGACGTCTCGCACGAACTGCGCACCCCGCTGGCGGCGATGACGATGGTGGCGACCGTCCTGGAGGAGGACGCGGACCAGCTGCCTCCGGACGCGGCGCGGGCGGCCCGTACCGTCGGCGCGGAGACGGCCCGGCTGGCCGGGCTGGTGGAGGATCTGATGGAGATCTCCCGCTTTGACGCGAAGGCGGCGCGGCTGAACGCGGCCGAGACCGATCTCGCCGACACCGTACGGGCGTCGCTGGCGCTGCGCGGCTGGACGGACCGGGTGGAGACGCGGCTCCAGGAGGGCGTACGGGCGGTGGTCGACCGGCGCCGTATCGATGTGATCGTCGCGAATCTGGTGGGCAACGCGCTGCGGCACGGGGCCCCGCCGGTCACCGTGACCCTCGCGACGGCGCCGGCGGCGGACGGGAGCGGCGCGCCGTGGGTGACGCTGGCGGTCTCCGACCACGGTCCGGGTCTGCCGCCCGGGGCCCGGGAGCGGGTCTTCGACCGCTTCTACAAGGCGGACGAGGCCCGTACGCGCGGTACGGGCGACGACAGCGGACAGGGCAGCGGCCTCGGCACGGCGATCGCGCTGGAGAACGCGCGGCTGCACGGCGGCACCATCGAGGCGGCCGACAGGGCGGGGACGGTGAACGCGATGAAGGCGAGGAAGGCGATGAACCCGTCGGACAGAGCGGGCGGATCGGGCGCGGTGAGCGGTCCGGGCGCGGCGGGCGGATCGGGGTGCGGCGGCGCGGTGTTCACGCTGCGGCTGCCCCTGCGGCGTACGGGAGAGGGTACGGAGTGAGGGTCCGGCGAGCGGTCGCGGTCGCCGCGCTGGGGACCGCGCTCATGGGCTGCGGCGTCCAGCCGACCGGGGTGATAGACGCGGGCGAGTCCGCGTCCGGGCTGACGCGCGGGGCGCGGCTGTACTACGCGTCCGCCGGCGGGCTGCGCGGGGTGCCCCTCGACCGGGAGATCGACGACCTCAACACGGTGCTGAAGCTGCTGGCCCAGGAGCCGCCGCCGGCCGAGCGCGACGAGCTGACCTCGCTGGTGCGGCTGGGCGGTTTCTCGGCGAGCGGGACGGGCGCGCGGGTCACGGTGGCCGTCTACGGCGGCTATCCGTCGACGGGCCGCGACCAGGGCACGGGGCAGCTGGTGTGCACGCTGGCGCGCGCGCAGTCCGTCATCGAGCCGAAGGTCAGGACCGAGGACGTCGAGGTCACCGTGCGGCCGACCGAGGGCGACCCGCTGGGCCCCTTCCGGTGCGCGGAGTTCCTCAACGGGTGAGGCGTGGACGGAAGAGGCGTACGGTGCCGGGGGCGCGTGACGGACGGTCCCCGGGGGCACGCGGCGGCCGACTGCCCGGGTCGCGCGGCGGCCGGCTGCCCGCGCGGCCTTCGCGGGCCGCGCCCGCACAGAAACACTTCGTTCCGGGCGAGCCAATATCTGTGACCGCCGGATGAGAATTCAACGCGAGGCGCAGTGAGGGTATCTCACACAACAGGCGGAAAGAAATAATGAGCCGTGCGGGGCGCCCATCGCCGTGCTACTGTCGATCTCAGTTGCAGTTGTGGTTCCCAAAACTTCAAGTGCCCTCACTCGAACTTCTGCGACGGTGAGAGCGCTTTTGTATTTCCGGTCTTTTCCCGGACGGGGTAATCATCGCGGCGACGCGGAGCCCGCACAGTGCGGACTCCGGCGAACTGCCCCAGAAGGAGATCAATATGGCTGCCGGTACCGTCAAGTGGTTCAACGCGGAAAAGGGCTTCGGCTTCATCGAGCAGGAGGGCGGCGGTCCCGACGTCTTCGCCCACTACTCGAACATCGCCGCCCAGGGCTTCCGCGAGCTGCTCGAGGGCCAGAAGGTGACCTTCGACATCGCGCAGGGCCAGAAGGGCCCGACGGCCGAGAACATCGTTCCCGCCTGACGCTGACGCGCACTTCGTAGCTGGGGCCCGCATCCTTGGGGGTGCGGGCCCCAGCTGCATGCATTTCGGGCAGAGTCGCCCGGTCGAGCCGTGAGTCCCGCCCGGCGAGGATTCGGACGGCTTCCCCATTTTTTTCGGGCGGATGCTCCGCCGCACGCTCCGGACATCGGTCCGTCAGAGCCACCGCAGCCGACGCACCGCCCCTTCTCATGTCTCCCGAGGTCCTCTCAGCCCTCCCGAGACCTTTCAGCGCCTGACACGCCTGACGCTTCTGTATTTCATTCGGCTCATTCTTGCGATTCTCCGTGCTGTTGATCCATACGGGAATTCCTTGATACGTGCCGCATCGAGGAAGGTTCTGCTATGAACCGCACACGCACGAACGACCGTTTCTCCCGCACCCGTGACGGCGGTTCCCGCACGGCGAAGAACGACAGCCGGTCCGGCGGCCAGAGCCGTTCGGGAGGCCAGACCCGGTCCGGCGGCCAGAGCCGTTCGGGCGGTCAGGGCCGGTCCGGCGGTCAGAGCCGTTCGGGTGGTTTCGGCCGCCGGTCCGTCTCTCCGCCGCGCGAGTTCGCGCTTCCCGTGACGACCACCCCCGCGCTGCCCCCGGTCGAGGCGTTCGCCGATCTCGACATGCCCGCGCCGCTGCTGGCGGCGCTGACCGCCGAGGGCGTGACCGTGCCGTTCCCGATCCAGGGCGCGACGCTGCCGAACACGCTCGCCGGGCGGGACGTCCTCGGACGCGGACGGACCGGCTCCGGCAAGACGCTCGCCTTCGGCCTGGCGCTGCTCGCCCGTACGGCCGGACAGCGCGCCGAGCCGCGCCAGCCGCTGGCCCTGGTCCTCGTACCGACCCGCGAGCTGGCGCAGCAGGTCACCGACGCCCTCACTCCGTACGCCCGGGCGATGCGCCTCCGGCTGACCACGGTGGTCGGCGGGATGTCGATCGGGCGGCAGGCCAGTGCGCTGCGCGGCGGGGCCGAGGTCGTCGTCGCGACCCCGGGCCGGCTCAAGGACCTCATCGACCGGGGCGACTGCCGGCTGGACCGGGTCGCCGTCACGGTCCTCGACGAGGCCGACCAGATGGCCGACATGGGCTTCATGCCGCAGGTCTCCGCGCTGCTCGACCAGGTGCGCCCCGAGGGGCAGCGGATGCTGTTCTCGGCCACCCTGGACCGCAATGTCGATCTGCTGGTGCGCCGCTATCTGACCGATCCGGTGGTCCACTCCGTCGACCCGTCCGCGGGCGCGGTGAGCACGATGGAGCACCATCTGCTCGACGTCCACGGGGCCGACAAGCAGCGGGTGGCGACCGAGATCGCCGCGCGCGACGGCCGGGTGATCATGTTCCTCGACACCAAGCACGCCGTCGACCGGCTGACCGAGCATCTGCTGAACAGCGGCGTCCGGGCGGCCGCGCTGCACGGCGGCAAGTCCCAGCCGCAGCGCACCCGCACCCTGACCCGGTTCAAGACCGGACATGTGACGGTGCTGGTGGCCACCAACGTCGCGGCCCGCGGCATCCATGTCGACCAGCTGGACCTGGTCGTCAACGTGGACCCGCCCACCGACCACAAGGACTACCTCCACCGCGGCGGCCGTACCGCCCGGGCCGGCGAGTCCGGCAGCGTCGTCACCCTGGTCACCCCGCATCAGCGGCGTGACATGGACCGTCTCATGGCGGACGCCGGCATCCGGCCGCGGAGCACCCGGGTCCGCTCGGGCGAGGAGGCGCTGCACCGCATCACCGGCGCCCGGACCCCGTCGGGCGTCCCGGTCGTCATCACCGCGCCGGAGGCCGAGCGTCCGGCCCGCCGGAGCGGCGCGGCGGCCTCCCGCAGCCGCCGCCGCGGCGGTTCGGCGTCCCGGCGCGGGCCCGCCCGCCCGTACTTCTTCGACGCGGCGGCCTGAGGCCGCAGCGTCGTGGCCGCGCCCGCCGTGCCGGCGGGCGGGGCCGCGTCCCCCGGGCGGTATCGCTCTCGCGCTCCGATCCGCCTCGTCCCGGTTCGAACGTCCCCTCTTCCCCTGTGAGGCATCATGCGCTGTGTCATCGCCCGATTCCCGTTCGAGCTGACCAAGAGCGGGGTGCTGGCTTCGATGAAGTCCGTCAAGCCCGAGCCTGTCGTGGGCGAGTACGTGATCATCGGCCGCCGCCACTACCCCGTCAAGCAGGTGGGCCAGGTCATCACCCGCCAGGACCGGCGTGACTTCAGCGCCGGAGAAGTGGTCCGGGCGATGACCATGCTCGGCTTCACCTGCCGCGACCTTCCCCGGACGGAGACGCCCGCGCCGGACCTCACCTCGCTCCAGCGGGCTTCCGCGATGCTCGGTGCGCCCGTGACCGTCTGACCGGCCGCGCCCGCGTCCGTCCGGCCGACGGTGTACGCATCCGTCCGGCCGCACGGGACGGGCGCGGGACCGGCGCGGTGACGGCGCCGGACGCAAAACGCAGCACGCAGCACGCAGCACGCCTGGGAACGACAGGAGGGCCCGACCGGCACACGCCGGTCGGGCCCTTCTCGTATGCCGTCCGGGCGGCCGGGCCCCGGGGGCGGAGCCGTACGGGAGACCCTTCGGTCAGCGGCTCGGGGGCTCAGCGGCCCGGGGGCCCGGGAAGTCGGCGGCTCAGCGGCTCAGCCCGCGGTGCGCCGATGGTGGCCGGTGCGCGGCTCGGGCACGGTCCGGAGGCGGCGCGGGGCGGTCCGCCGCGCGCCGGTCGCGCGGCGGCGGCCGGCGCTCTGCCCGGGCCGGGTCCCCCGGCGGCCCGCACGGACGCCCGGCCGGGGCAGCGCCACCGGCGGAGCGAGCACGAGAGCGGTGACGGTCACGACGACCACACCGAAGATGATCACGATACCCACGGACATGTGTCCCGTCCTTTCTATCGGTGACTCCCTCAGTCTCATTACCCAGTGTTACCTGCCGCCTCGCATGTAAACACTTTGCGTGATCCCTGGCGCACCCACGCCACCCGGAACCGCCCGTTCACCGTCCCGACCCCGATAGATTCCCCCATCGACGGGAGCGAGAAATCTATGCTCGCCAACATAGACATTGGTTGGTGACCTGACTATGGTTTCTTGTACAGCCAAGGTCGAATGAGACCGAGTGAAGCCGTACGGACCGGTGCTCGCCGGTGCGCGCGGCCCGCGGGACGGTACGGCTGTGGAGTTCCGAAGCCAGGACCGGTCCAGAACGGCGACGGGACTGACAGCCGCACCGGGCGGCCCGAGGTATTCAGGGGCGGCCACGGAGCCGCGCCGCGGTGGAGATCACCGTGGCGCGGCCGATCCGGCGGGCGGAGAGCGGGCGGGCGGCGGCGTCACGCGGCAGGTCGGCGCGGCGCCCGGACCGGCGGATGGTGTTCAATTTCCTTCGGGGCCCTGGTGCCGCACGGCATCGGGGCCCTCGACGCGTCCCCAAGAAGAGGTGCAGATGACAGCGGACGACTCGCTCGGCGGTCGGCTGGACGACGATGACTACCCCGCCTACACGATGGGCCGGGCGGCCGAACTGCTCGGCACCACCCCCGGCTTCCTCCGCGCCATCGGCGAGGCCCGGCTGATCACGCCGCTGCGCTCCGAGGGCGGGCACCGCCGCTACTCGCGCTACCAGCTGCGGATCGCGGCACGGGCCCGGGAACTCGTCGACCAGGGCACCCCGGTCGAGGCGGCCTGCCGCATCGTCATCCTGGAGGACCAGCTCGAAGAGGCCCAGCGCATCAACGCCGAGTTCCGGCGCGCGGCGGCGGCCCAGCACGACAACTCCCGCTGAGCCCGCCCACGCCCCCGCCGACGCCCAGCCCCAGGCCCGTACCCGGCCCCGCGCCCGCACTCCCCGTACCGCCGCACCGGGCCGGGGCGTGACCCCGTACCCGCGCCACTCGTGGCACTCGTGGCACCCGGGGGAATCGCCGGAGCGCCGAACCGGCCCGCCCGGCCCCCTCGGCGCAAGCTGACGGGGTGACGGGAATCGGCGCCACCGCGCGACGGGCGGCCCCGGCCGGCCCACCGGGGCGGGCCAGGTGAACTCGTGGGCGGTCATCGCGGCGGGCGCCGTGCTCGCCGGATACGCGGCGGTGTCGCGGAAGCTGTCCACGACGGCGGTGTCCGGCCCGATGGTGTTCGTCGCCTGCGGGCTCGCCGTCGGCCCCCTGGGACTCGACCTCGTCGACCGCGCCCGGGACGCGGAGGTCACCCGCGCCCTGCTGGAGAGCGCCCTGTCGCTGCTGCTGTTCTGCGGAGCCGTCGCGGTCCGGCGGCGGGATCTGCGCCGGGAGCGCGCGCTGCCCGTACGGCTGCTGGCGGCCGGGCTGCCGCTGACCATGGCGCTCGGATGGCTCGTGGCATGGGCCCTGCTGCCCGGCCTCGGCCTGTGGGAACTGGCCGTGGTGGCCATCGCCCTCGCCCCGACCGACGCCGCCCTCGGGCAGCGGGCGGTGTCGGACCGGCGGGTCCCGGCGCTGGTGCGGCACGGGCTCGACGTGGAGTCCGGGCTCAACGACGGCGTCGCCCTGCCCTTCTTCCTGCTGGCCCTCGCGGCCGCCGCCGGCGGGGAGCACGGCCACCAGGGCCCGCTCGCGGCGTTCTTCCTCGCCCTGGTGGCGAGCAGCGCGATCGGGCTCGCCGCCGGCCTGCTGGGCGCGCGGGCGCTCGGCGCGTCGGCCGCCCGGGGCTGGAGCACCCCGGGGTGGCGGCAGATCCTGGTCCTGACGGTGCCCGCCACCGCGTACGCGCTCTGCGCGGTGGTGGACGGGAGCGGATTCATCGGCGCCTGGACGGCGGGCCTGGCCTTCGGGGCCGTCCGGCGCGGCACGGCCCGCGCCCCCGGGAGCGACGTACCCCGGGAGGGCGGCGCACCCTCCGAGATCGAGTTCACCGACCGTCTCGGCGAGGTGCTGACGGCGCTGGCCTTCCTGGTCTTCGGGGCCGTGATCCTCGGCCCCACGCTGGAGCACGCCGACTGGCGGACGGTCCTGTACGCCGTGCTCAGCCTGACGGTCGTCCGGGCCGTCCCCGTCGCGCTCGCCCTCGCGGGCAGCGGATTGCGCGCGCCCACCACGGCCTACATCGGCTGGTTCGGGCCGCGCGGGCTCGCGTCCCTGGTGTTCGGGCTGATCGCGTTCGAGGAGGGGCTGCCCGGGGCGGATCTCGTCAGCCGGGTCATCGTCGTGACCGTCGCGCTCAGCGTCTGCGCGCACGGCGCGTCGGCCGCGTTCCTCGGCGCCCGCTACGGCGCCTGGTACGCCGACGCCCTGCGCCGCGACCCGGGGCTGAGGGAGAACGCCCCCGCGAGGTGACCGGCGCCCGGGACGCCTCGCGGAGCGGCCCGCGCCGGGGTCGCCGCGAGGGGTGACCCGCGCCCGCCCCCGTACGCCCCGGCCCCGGGCCCGGCAGCCCCGCGCGCCCTCGCCCCCCACGCCCCACACACCCCGCGCACCCCTCGACAACGCCCCGACAGCGCCGCTCAGGCCAAGCCATACCGGCGAAACCATCTCGAACAGGACATGACCCAAGGGCTTTTGACTTCCGCCCGGACCCTCGTCCACAATCGCCCCACACCATTCCACTAACTAACTAGTGAAACGGGGGGCTGCGTGAGCGGCGATCCTTACCCTTATGCCATCGAGGCGCTCGACCTCGGCAAGAGGTACCGGCGCGGCTGGGCGCTCCAGGAGTGCTCCTTCCGGCTGCCGGCGGGCTGCGTCAGCGCGCTCGTCGGCCCGAACGGCGCCGGGAAGTCGTCCTTCCTGCGCATGGCCGCCCGGCTCCAGCGCCCGACCCACGGAGAACTCCGGCTGTTCGGAACGGCGGTGGACGACCAGGAGGTGCTGAAGCACGTCGCGTACGTGGACCAGGAGCGCCCGCTCCACAAGGGGTTCACGGTCGCCGAGACCCTGCGCCTGGGCCGGGAGCTGAACCCGGGCTGGGACCAGGCCGCCGCCGAACGGATCGTGGAGGCCGGCCGCGTACCCTTCGGCGCCCGCGTCCGCACCCTCTCCGGCGGTCAGCGCACCCGGGTCGCCCTCGCCCTCGCCCTCGCCAAGCGGGCCCGGCTGCTGATGCTCGACGAGCCGATGGCCGATCTCGACCCGCTGGCCCGGCACGAGCTGTCGGCGCTGCTGCTCGCCGAGGCCATCGAGCACGGGCTCACCGTCCTGATGTCCTCGCACCTCCTCTCCGAACTGGAGGAGATGTGCGACCACCTGGTGGTCCTGGCGGACGGACGGCTGCGGATGGCCGGCCGCACGGACGAACTGGTCCCCGCGCACCGCCTGGTCACCGGACTCGCCGATCCCGGCGACGGCGGAAGCGGCCCCGGAGTGCTGCCCGGCGCCTTCGCCGAGAAGCACACCGTGATCGACTCCCGCTGCTCCGGCCGCCAGTTCACCGCCCTGATCCGCCCCGGCGGGCGCGTCGACGAGGCGTACGAGTCCGTGGAGCCGACGCTCGAGGAAGTGCTGCTCGGCTGTCTGCGCAACCCCGGCACGCCCGCGCTGATCACCGCCGACGCCCGGGTCCCCGAATCCGGCGTCTCCCCCCAGCAGAAGGACAGGACCGCATGAGCGCCACGACGACCGCCGCCCCGCCGAGCAGCGCCGCCGCGCCGCGCCGTACCGCGCTGCGCGGGATGACCTGGGTGATCTGGCGGAGCAACCGCACCGTCCTGCTGCTGTTGTTCGCCCTCACCGCCGTCTTCTGCGCCTACGCCCTCTACGACCGGGCCCAGCTGACGGACTTCCTGAGCGGCCCGGGACTCGGCTCGGCCGAGGAACTGCCCAACTCGCGTGCGGAGTTCATCGACAACGCCGTCTTCTTCATGAACTTCCTGCCGATCCTGATCGGCGTCTTCCTCGGCGCGCCCCTGCTCGCGGGCGAGGAGGAGAACGGCACGCTCCGGCTCGTCACGACCCAGTCCGTCGCCCGGACGCGGATCACCGTGGAGACGCTGGCCCTGCCGCTGCTGTCGGTGCTGGTCTGCGTCGGTCTGATGTCGGCCGCCCTCACCTGGCTGTGGCACCCGGTGCGCCATCTCCACTCGGGCGGGAACTGGTGGGTGAGCGGCATCCTCTACACCAGCGGGCCCGTGCCGGTGGCCTTCGCCCTCCTCAGCGCCGCCGCCGGGATCGCCGCCGGCGCCCTGCTGCGCCGCTCGGTCCCCGCGATGGGGCTCACCTTCGTCTTCCTCGCCGTATCGAGCATGCTGCTGCCGATGCGCCTCCAGAGGTGGCTCGCGTCGCCCCACACGCTCTCGTACCCGATGGAGCAGGACCCGCCCGCGCTGGAGCGCGGGGCGGTCGAGATCGACTGGGGCGTCTCCGACGCCGACGGGAAGCGGTACGAGGCCGGCGCCTGCTTCTTCCCCAGCGATGAGAAGAGCGACGCCTGCGTCGCCCAGCGCGGCATCGTGAACCACGTGGTGGACTACCTGGACTACGGTCAGCTTCACGTCATCCAGTGGTCGATCTCGGCGATACTGCTGGCGGCGGCGGCCGCGCTGGTGGCCTTCGCGGTGTGGTGGACACGCCGCAAGTCACTGTGAGGCAACACGCGGGAAGAGCGAGGCGGTAACCGTGGTCGAGTTCAGGATCGACCGGCGCAGCGGCGTCGCCACGTATCTCCAGATCGTGGCGCAGGTGAAACAGGCGCTGCGGCTCGGCATCCTGGTGGAGGGCGACCGGCTGCCGACCGCGGCCCAGGTCGCCGCGTCCACCCGGGTGAACCCCAACACCACGCTCAAGGCCTACCGGGAGCTGGAGCGCGAGGGTCTCGTCGAGCCCCGGCCCGGCGTCGGCACCTTTGTGAACCGGTCCCTCACCCGGCTGCCCTCGCGGGACGGCGACCGGCTGACGGCGGAGCTGGCCGTGTGGATGGAGAGCGCGCGCGCCGCCGGCTTCGAACGGGAGGACGTACGGGCGCTGCTGGACGCCGCCCTCGACGAGCGCTTCCCGTCGGCGGACCAACCCGGCTGACGCCCCTCCCCTCCCGCCCGGCCGCGCGACGGCGCGCGGACCCGGCTCGCGGACCCCGGACCCTCGGGGGCGGGGCGCGCCGCCGGTCGCGTCCCGGCGTGAGTGCGCCCCGATTATCGGCCATGTTGAGCCGGCGGCGGACCGTCGGGAACTCCGGGGCCGCCCCGGCCGGCGACGCGTCCGCCCCAGCGCGCGGACGGCGTGAGCGGAAGCGGTCGTACGGCCCTCTACGGCCCGGCGGCCGCCGCGTCGAGCCCCGAACCGGACATCCGGCGCCCATGGGTCTGCCGCCGTACTCCTGACAGCTTTTGGAGCATGTGTTTCACTCCCGACGACCGGGACGGGCCGGGGCCGGAACCGGGGAGGACGGCGGGCCGTATCGGCAACCGGAACGCCCGGAATGTTCGTCCACCGGACGGGTGGGAGGGAGGGACGGTCCGCCCGCATCCGACCGGCCTCCGCTCCCGACCGGCCTCCGACCCCGACCCCGGCCCCGACCGCTCAGACCCGATCCGTACCGCCCCGATCCGATCCGCCCCGATCCGATCCGTACCGAACGGCCTCCGACCCGCACCGTCCCGACCCGGCCCGTCCGACCCGACCCGGCCCGTCCGACCCGACCCGACCGACCCGGCCAGATCCTTCACGACCCGACCCGACCCGGCCCGACCCGGCCTCCGGTCGTCGAACGAGGAGATGACATGCGGCACCCCTCTCCCCCGTGGAGTCCAGAGTCGCCGGGGCCGAGCCCCCGGCGGCCCGCGCGCACCCGGCGACGCCCGCTCGGCGACGGCGCGGCCCGCACGGCCGGAACCGGGCCCGGAGGAGGGACGCGTGCGTGAATCGACGACGGTCCGGCCGCGCGGCACGGCGGCGGCGGCCGAACCCGCCGGGCCCACCGTCCCCGCCCCCCGCTCGGGCTTACGCGCCGCCTCCGGCGCGGGCTCCGGCCCGGGAGCGGGCGGGGCGGCGGCCGGTCCGGGCCGCCCCCCGACGTACCGCCCCGAACTCGCCGCGCTGATAGCGGACATACCGTATCTGGACATCGCCGACCCGCCCGCCGCCCGGCGGCTCCTGAAGGAGCTGGAGACGCGGTGGCCCGCGCCGGACACCGGCGCGCTCGTCATCACCGAGCGCGCCGTCCCCGGCCCCGGCGGCGCGCCCGACGTGCCCGTACGCGTCTACACCCCGAGGACGCCGGGCCCGCACGGCGCGCTGCTGTGGTTCCACGGCGGCGGTTTCGTCATGGGCGATCTGGAGACCGAGCACAGCCAGTGCGTCCGGTTCGCCGCCGACGCGGACTGCGTGGTGGTCGGCGTCCAGTACCGCCTCGCGCCCGAGAACCCCTTCCCCGCCGGGGTCGAGGACTGCTACGCCGCCCTGGAGTGGGTCGCCGGGAACACCGCCGGACTCGGCGTCGACCCGGGCCGGCTGGCCGTCGCCGGATGCAGCGCGGGCGGCGCGCTCGCGGCGGGCGTCTCCCTGCTCGCCCGCGACCGGGGCGGCCCGGCGCCTGTGCTCCAGGTGCTCACCTATCCGGTGATCGACGACCGGATGGACACCCCGTCGGCCCGGCGGTTCCAGGACACCCCGGTCTGGTCGACGCCCCAGTCGGCGCTGATGTGGCACCACTACCTCGGGGCGGGGCACGAACAGCGCGAGACCTCCCCGTACGCGGCCCCCGGCCGGGCCGCCGACCTGTCCGGGCTGCCGCCCGCGCACATCGTCACCGCCGAGTACGACCCGCTGCGCGACGAGGGCATCGGCTACGGGCTGCGCCTGCTGAGGGCGGGCGTGCCCGCCGGGATCAACCAGTGGGCGGGGGCCTTCCACGTCTTCGACTCCTTCGGCACACCGCTGGGCGAGCGCGTGTCGGCGGACATCGTCGCCGCCCTCCGCGCCGCCTTCGACGACTGAGCGCGCCCCGGCCCGTAGCCCTCTCCGCCTCCGGAGCCCCGCGTACCGCACCTTCGTCCCCTCCCTGCGCACACCCCCGGGGGTTACCTGCGACGCGGTAATCGGAACGGCGGAACGGCCCCGGGGGCGCAGGGTCACAGGGAACGGTCGAGCAGTCGTCGAGGGGAGACGCCGTGTCGGTGGGAACGCGCACGCTGGAGGAACTGTCCGCGGAGGTCGCCGCGGTACGCGGGCGGATGGAGGAGGTGAGCCGGTCCATCCACGCCAGGCCGGAACTGAAGTTCGCCGAGTTCCACGCGCGGGAGGTGCTGACCGGATGGCTGGCGGAGGAGGGCTTCGCGATCGCGCGGCGGCCCGGCGGGATGGAGACGGCGTTCGTCGCGGTGCACCGGGGGAGCCGGCCGGGGCCGTGTGTCGCGGTGCTCGCCGAGTACGACGCGCTGCCCGGGATCGGGCACGGCTGCGGGCACAATCTGATCGCGGCCGGGGGCGCGGCCGCCGCGATCGCCGCCGTGCGGTCCGCGCCCGGGCACCCGGGGACGATCGCGGTGATCGGCACGCCCGGTGAGGAGATGGGCGGGGCGGGGAAGGTCCGGCTCGCGGACGCCGGGGTCTTCGACGGCGTCGACGCGGCCCTGATGTTCCACCCGGCGGACCGCTCGATCACCGCCCAGCACGCGCTGGCCGCCGCGCATCTGCGGGCCCGCTTCACCGGGGTCGGCGCGCACGCCGCGAAGTCGCCGTGGGAGGGGCGCAGCGCGCTGGCGGCGGCGCAGCTCTTCCTCGGCGCGATCGACGCCATGCGGCAGTTCATGCCGCCGACGGCGCGGGTGCACGGGATCGTCTCGGACGGCGGGAAGGCTCCGAACGTGGTCCCGGACGGCGCGTCGGTCGACTTCTACGTCCGGGACCGTACGGCGGCGGCGACGCGGGAGCTGGTCGAGCGGGTCCGCAAGGCGGCCCGGGGCGCGGCGCTGGCCACCGAGACCGAGGCGGAGGTGACGGAGACGGGGCCGCTGTACGCGGAGCGGCGCAACAACGCCGTGCTCGCGGCCCGGTTCGGGGCCGTGGTCCGCGCGCTGGGTCTGGAGATCGCGCAGGGCGACCGGGACACCCCGGCCGGCTCCTCCGACATCGGGAACCTCTCCCAGCTGCTGCCCGTCATCCATCCGTACGTCCAGACGGCCGCGCCGGGCACGCCGAGCCACTCGGACGCGATGCGGGAGGCGTCGGCGACGGCCTTCGCGCACGACCGTACGGAGATCGCGGCGATCGGTCTGGCCCGGGTGGCGGTGGATCTGGTCACCGATCCGGAGCTGCTGGCGGCGGCCCGGGCGGAGTTCGCGGCGGAGGTGGGGGCGGAGGCGGCCGCCCGTACACTCCGGCCATGACGGTGGTGGTCGTGCTGGAGGGGGCGCTGCCGGGTCATTTCACGGTGGCGGTGTCCCCGCTGGCCGAGCTGGCCGCGTGTCTGCACGTGCTCACCGAGCACGATCACCACGCGGACCGGGCGCCCTGGGCCGAGCGGGTCGTCCGGGACGCCCCGGAGGAGTTCCGCGCCGGGCTGCGGCGGTTCTCGCCGCTGTGGGCGGCGCTGCGCTGGCGGGGCTTCTACACCGGGCTCGCGCCGGCGGCCCCGCCCGGCGGAGGAGGCACGGCCCCGGGCGGGCCGAACACGGCTGCGGGCGGCGGGAGTACGGCCGCGAGCGGCGGCGGCGGTGGCGGGGTCGCGGCCCCGGCGGCAGGCGTCCGGTCGTCCGCCCCGGCGGCCGGGGTCCGGTCGTCCGCCCCGGCGCGGCTCTCGCTCGACGCGTTCGCCGAACTCACCGCGTACTCCTGCGCCAGCGGCTATCTCGGCTTCGCGTTCGACCGGCTGCTGCACGAACCCCGGCAGGCCGCCGCGCTCCGGCACGCGGCCTCCGGGCTGCCGGAGCCCCATCTCGCCCTCGCCGAGGATCTGTTGCGACGGCCCAGGGAGCTGCGCGCGGAGGTGCTGGACTTCCTCGATCTGTGCCGGCCGGTCTTCTTCGGGGAGCTGTGGGCGCGGACCGAGCCGCTGCTCGCCCGGGCGGCGCACCGCATGCGGCAGCGGCTCGCGGACGACGGGCCCGCGACGGCGCTGGGCTCTCTCAGCCCGTCCGGCCAGGGCCCGGCGGGCGGCGGCCCGCTGCGGGTCGTCTTCGACAAGGTGCACCACGCGGTGATCACTCCGGTCCGCACGCCCGTGCTGCTCATCCCGACCCTGTACGGCGCTCCGCATCTGATCGTGAAGAACGAGCCGGGCCTGTCGCCCGTGGTGCACTTCCCGGTCGGCGCGCCGGTGGTGGGCGTCACGCTCGCCCGGCGGCGGATGCTGGCGCTGACCGATCCCCGCCGGGTGCGGCTGTGCCGGCTGATCGCCCGCCAGTCGATGACCACCGCCGATCTCGCGCAACGGCTCTCGATGACCCGCCCCCAGGTCTCGCGCCATCTGCGCGCCCTGCGCGATCTGGGGCTGGTGCGCACCGAGCGCCACGGCCGCTATGTGCTGTACGGGCTCGACGTGCCCGCCGTGGAACGGATCGGGCGGGACGTCGCCACAGCGCTCCAGTTCTGACGGCGCGCGGCCGGGTCCGGTACGGGGCGACCGCCCCCGTACGAGCGGGGCGTCGCCGGCCGCCCGGCCCGCCGTTCAGCCACGCCGACGCCCGCCGTTCGGCCACGTCGGCGCCCGGCGGCGACGAGCACGTTCGCCGGGACGCGGCCGTCCGCCCGCACGCCGACGGCCGACGACATCGGCAGCGGCAGCGGGTGACCGGTCGTGGGAGGCGCGAGGCCCGGCTCCGGTCCGGGATCAGGCCCGGGAGCGGCGGCGGTCGCTAGCCGAAGGGGTGCGGATGGCCCCCGCCCGCCCGGGACGGCAGCGGGAGCGCGCCGGGCGCCAGGACGCGGACCACGCGGACGCCCGCCTCGCGCGCCGTTCTCGCGGTGGTCTCGACGAGGATCACGTCCTGCCCGGTGTGCTCCCCGAGGACGGCGAGCGGATCGGTCCGTACGGGATCGTCCGCCGCCCGGGCGGCGGGGCGCGTCCGCCCGGTGCGGTGGGGGCGCAGGCCCCAGAGGCGGAGGCTGTCCTGCCGGTGGTAGGCCCACAGGGCGTGCTGGACGGCGGTGGCGGGCGGGGAGGTGGCGTGCCAGGAGGACCAGACGCGCAGGGCGGCGGGGGTGCGGACGCTCCAGCGGACCATGAGGGCCTCGTAGGCGGCCTTCTCGACCAGCTCGCCGACGGTGTCGGCCGGTCCGCAGCGGGCCCCGAAGGCCTGACCCGCGCCGTCGGGGCGGTGGAGGCAGACGACGGCGCAGACGACGCCGGGCGGCGCGGGGACGGCGAAGGCCGTGACCGTCAGCCCCCTGGCCTCGACGGCGGCGGCGAGCTGCGGCGGCAGGCCGGTCGCCAGCGGGGACGGCGGGCGCGGGTCGATCCCGTACCAGCTGCGCCGCACGAGGTCGCGTTCGAGCACCTCCCAGGCCGCGTGCCGGGCCGCCGAGGCGAGTTCGGGGTGGGCGGCGAGGCCGGTGGTGCAGGCCGTCGGCACGGCGCCGCACCCGGCGGGCGGGCGGTGGTGCAGAAAGACGCCGCCCGCCGGTACGAGCGTCTCGGCGCCCCGGGTGGTCCGCCCGCGGACCCAGAGCCGGCGGGCGTCGGTCAGGACCGCGGGCCGCAGCGCGGTCCGGCCCGCGCGCCGCAGCTCCGCGTGGGTGGCGACGGTCTCGGCGGCGGCCTCGGCCTCCCGTCCCGCCATCACATTGCCGAGGCGCTCCAGGAGTTCGCCGCGCGCCCCGGCGGCGACCCGGTCGGGGCTGTGGCCCGCCGCGCTGCCGACGAGCACCGGAGCGCCCGGGGCGGCGCCGGCCCCCTCGAAGGCGGCGGAGCGGGCGGCGACCCGGGCGATCAGCACCTCGGGATGGTCGGGGTAGGGCGGGAAGACCTGGGGGACCCACGCGGTCACAGGGGGTTCCCGAGGACCTCGGCGCACTCGGCGAGCACCGCGCGCCCGGGGGCGGTCAGCGCGCGGGAGTGCCGGTTCAGGGCGGCGACGGCCCGGCGGGCGGAGCCGAGCACCTGGTCGTGCCGGGCTTCGACGGCCGGGCCCCGGTCGGGGATCCGGCGGTAGAACTGCACGCTCCGGGCGAGGACCACCGTCTGCCGGAAGAGTCCCGTCAGCGGCCGGGGATCGGCCCGCAGCGGGGTGGCGACCAGCACTTCCCCCGGTCTCCCGGCGCTCGCCGGGGCCCGCTCGGGGAGCAGGAACGGCTCGGCGACGGCGGCCGCGTTGCAGCGGGTGTGCGCGCTCTCGTGCACCAGCGCCTCGGCGAACCGCACCGCTCCTGGCAGCCCGGCGGCGCTCGCCCGCAGCCTGCCCCGGTGGACGAAGATCGCGCCGTGGACGGTGAAGTCGGTGAAGCCGCTGAGCGCGCCGCCGTCGAGCAGCGCGATCTCCGTGACCGTCTCGCGGGCCTCGGCCGCGCAGGCCGGCCAGACGCGGGCCAGCAGGGCGACCGCCGCCGCCAGCGACTCGCGTTCGGCGTCCCGCCAGGAGGCGGCCTCGGAGGCGGCCCGGAGCCCGTCCGCGCCCGCGCGGTCCGGGGCCGACCTCAGCGCGCGGGCCACGCTGCGGCGCAGATGGTCCTGTGGATCGGCGGGGCCGAAGACGGGCGCGGGCAGCCGGTGGAGCAGCAGGGTCAGGGCCTCGCGCCGGTCCGGGTCGAGCGGTCCGGACCGCAGCGCCCGTTGTGTGGTGTGCACCGCGTCGAAGGCCGCCGGGTGGCGCAGACCGCCGCCCCGCGGAGGGGGCAGCTCCGCCCGGTCGAGCACCTCGCGCATGCGCGCCAGAAGTCCATCGCGTTCATCGACCGCTCCCCGGGCGTCCGGCTCGACGTGCATGCCGCCCTCTCCTCACACTCCTCGGCGGGGACGCGCGGCGGCACGTTCCCGGCCCCGCCGCGCGCTGCGGGCGAACGCCCGTCCCTGGTCGGGCGGAGCCGCCGGCAGCGCGGCCCGCACCCCTCGTTCACCGAGACTCCCTCCGCCTCGCCCGTCCCCGGTCGGGCCGGGCCGCCGACGCGCTTCCACCGGCGCGGCCCATCGTCGGCGAAAGGGAGCTTGATCGCCATACGTGTTCGCCCATGAACTTTGCGTAATGGCCGCTGTGGGCGTGGCCGGAACCCGACTTGCCTGACGCCCCGGTTCCGCATCGGCTCCGGCGCGGCCTGCGGACATGGGCCGCCCGGGCCCTCGCGCGGAGGCCGGACCCGGCCAAAGGCCGGTGACGACCTCCGTGTTCCCGCCGCGCGGGGGCGCGCCCCGGCCCGCAGACGGTCCAAAAGCCGGTGAACAGTCCGCCGCACAGCCGTGGTTGCGCTCACGGCGGCGGCGGGGACCGTGCGCTATCGTCCGGCCGTATGGCGATACGCAACGTGAGACTCACGGCGACGGGTCTGGCGACCGCGGCGGCGCTGCTGGTGGTGGCGCTGCCCGCGGGATACTTCCTCGTCTCGTACGGCTGCGGCGACCGGGAGGACCGGCTCGCCGCGGCGCTGGCGGGGGACCCGGTGCTGGACGCGGTCCCGGACGGGGCCGGGAAGCGCGAGGAGTACCGCAGTTGCGACGACGACGATCTGTTCGTCTCCGTCGGCGAGAGCTTCTCCTACGGCGACTCCCGGGCGGTCGTCCTCGGCCACTACCGGGAGGCCGCGCGGGCCAACGGCTGGCGGCCCCACACCTCGTCCGGCGGGAAGCCGGTCCCGGACTGCTTCACCAAGCGGCTGGACGGGACGACCGCCTACTTCGACGTGACCGTCGCGGACGGCGGGCCGGTCGAGCTGTCGATCACCGCCGACCACCAGGACGCCGACTCGTGGTGCTGAGCGTCCGGTCGCCGGCGCGCGGCCAAGGGGCCGCGGGGCCGTGCGCGACGAGGACCGGCCGGTGATCGAGACGGCGCGGCTGATCCTGCGCCCCCTGACCGGCGCGGACGTCGACGCCTTCGTCGACCTGCACGCGGACCCCGAGGTGAACCGGTTCGTCGGCGCGTACACCCGCGAGCGGGCGGCCGAGCGGCTGGCCGGCGTCGAACGCCAGTGGGCCGAGCGCGGCCACGGCCTCTGCGCCGTCGAGCTGCGGTCCACCGGCGAGTTCATCGGCCGCAGCGGACTCCAGTTCTGGGAGCGGTACGGCGAGGTCGAGCTGGGGTGGACGCTCCGCGCCTCCTCCTGGGGACACGGTTACGCGACCGAGGCCGCGCGGGCCTGTCTCGACTGGGGCTTCGCGCGGCTGGACGAGGAGTACTTCACCGCGCTGATGCGCCCCGGCAACGAGGCGTCGATCCGGGTCGCCGAACGCCTCGGCTTCGCCCCGCGCCGCGAGGACACCCTGTTCGACGAGCCCGTCACGGTGTACGCGGTCGACCGGCCGCGCTGACCCCGGCGGCCCGCGCTGACCCCGGCGGCCCGGGCGGCCTCGGCGATCCCGGCGGCCCCGGCGATTCCCGCGGCCTCCGCCGGGGCGGGGAACTTCCCGGGCCCGCGCCGCGACCAACTCCGTACAACGTGACGCGCGTTGCCCACGCCGACCGACGGAGGACCCCGCTGTGACACCCATCAACCGAAGAGACGCGCTGGTCACGGCGGCGGGCGCGGGGGCGGCTGTCGCGCTCGGCGCGGGCGCGGCCGCCGCGGCGGAGTCCGCCGGTGGCCGCCGGGGCGCGGACCGTCCGCTGCGGGTGCAGATCGTCGCCTTCGACGGGGTGGAGGAACTCGACCTCTTCGGCCCGCTCGAAGTCTTCGCGGGCGCGGCCGCCTTCGGGCATCCCGTCACCGTCGAACTGGTCACGAGCGGGCGGCCGGGCCGCGCCCGGTGCGCCTTCGGCACGGAGGTGACGGTCCCGGGAGCCTGGAACCCGCGGGCGGCGGACGTGATCGTCGTACCCGGCGGCGGCTTCCGGAAGCGCGACGGGGCCGGGGTCTGGGCCGAGATCGGGAAGGGGATCCTCACCCGCGAACTGCGGCGCGCGGCCCGGCCGTCGCTGACCCTGGCGGGCGTGTGCACGGGGGTGCTCGTGCTTCAGGAGGCCGGGCTGATCGGCGACCGGCCCTGCACCACGCACCAGGGCGCGAAGCCGTATCTCCGGGCGGCGGGCGCGGACGTCCGGAACGTCCGGGTGGTCGACGACGGGAATCTCGTCTGCGCGGGCGGCGTCAGCTCCGGCATCGACGCCGCGCTGTGGCTCCTGGAGCGCGAGCTGGGCCCGAAGGCGGCGACGGACGTCGAGTATCTGATGGAGTTCGAGCGCCGGGGCACGGTCCTGCGCACCTGACGGGACGGATTCGGGTACGCGTACGGGCGGGGGTACGGGCCCACGGGCCGGACCGGACGCGGCGGCGGATACGGGTCCGGTCCGGCCCGCGAGCCGGGCCGGACGCGGCCTGGGGACGGACCCGGGCGCGGCGACGGACCCGTCGCGGACCCGGGCCCGCGCCGGACCCCGGCGCGGGCCCGGTCAGACCAGCCGGTGCATCCCCACCGAGGCGGGCGCGGTCTCGGTGAAGCCGAACTTCGCGTACAGATGCCGGGCGTCGCCGTCGGCGATGAGCGAGACGTACGCGCCGGCGGGAGCCCGCCGCTCCATCTCGCCCACCAGCTCGGCCATGATCAGCTTGCCCAGGCCCTGCCCCTGGTGGCCGGGGAGCACACAGATGTCCACCACCTGGAAGAAACAGCCGCCGTCGCCGACGACCCGCCCCATCCCGACCGTCTCGTCCCCGTGGTGGACGGTGACTCCGTGCCAGGTGTTCGGCAGCCCGGCCTCGGCGGCGGCGACCGGCTTCGCGCCGAGCCCGGCAGCCCCGCGCAAGTGGCGGTAGGTGTCCACCGACGGCACGCCCACCCGGACCTCGTAATGACTGCTGCCCAGTTTCATGCATTACACATTAGTCGACGCGGTCCGCTCCCCGCCGCTGCCGCCGGGGCCCGGAGGACTCACTCCAGGACGTATTCGAAGGTGTACGGAACGGTCGTCTCCCCCGCCCGGGCCGTGAACGCGCCGCTCCCGCTCAGACCGGTCAGCTCTCCGGTGCCCGACCCCGCCACGACCTCGAAGACGCAGTGCACGGTGCCGTCCTCGTCGTACGTACCGCGCTCCTCGACCACGAAGGCGCCGGCCCGCCCGCCGACCCGCCCGGTCAGCAGCTCCATGCCGGCGAACGCGCCGGTCTTCTCGGTGATGTAGACGATCGTGTACTCACAGGTGGTGCCCTCGGCCTCGACGCCCCCGGAGAAGGCGTTGACGACGGAGGCGTGGGCCAGCCTGGGCCAGGCGTCGGCCGGGCCGGCCGGCCGCTCCTGCCAGTCGGCGAAGGTGAAATGGCCTGTGGTCGTCGTGGACATGGAAGCCCTCCCGGTCTCTCCGCGCGGACGGCCCGCGCGGGGCGCGCCGCCGACCGGCCGCCGTGCGGCCCCGCCGTGCGGTGCGCGATCAGCCTCACCGCCGTACCTGACACCTTCTGTCAGGTACGGGCCGGACAATGGGGCGATGCGCGCCGACCGGCTCCTCTCCCTGCTTCTGCTGCTCCAGAACCGCGGTCGGGCCACGGCCGCCGAACTCGCCGCCGAGCTGGAGGTGTCGGTCCGCACGGTCTACCGGGACGTCGAGGCGCTCGGCGCGTCCGGCATCCCGGTCCGCGCCGACCGGGGACCGCTCGGCGGCTACCGGCTGATGGACGGATACCGCACCCGGCTGACCGGGCTCACCGGGGCCGAGGCCGACTCGCTCTTCTTCGCCGGGGCCCCCGGGCCCGCGGGCGAACTGGGCCTCGGCGCGGTGCTGGCGACCGCCCAGCGGAAGCTGCGCGCCGCGCTCCCGGCCGAACTGGCCGAGCGCACCCGGCAGGTTCAGGACCGGTTCCATCTGGACGCGCCCGCCTGGTTCCGGGACGCCGACCCGGTCCCCTGTCTGCCGGCGGTCGCCCGGGCGCTCTGGGAGCAGCGGGTGCTGTGCGCGCGCTACCGGCGGCACGACCGTGAGGTGGACCGGGAGCTGCGCCCGCTGGGCATCGTCCTCAAGGGCGGGATCTGGTATCTGATGGCGCTGGCCGACGAGTCCGTACGGACCTACCGGATCTCCCGGTTCCGTTCGGCGGAGGCGACGGACGAGCGCTTCGAACGGCCGGCGGGCTTCGATCTCGCCGCCTCCTGGGCGGAGTCCTCCCGGCGGCTGGAGGCCGCGACCCGGCGGACGACCGCGGTGCTGCGGATCTCGCCCCGGGCGGCGCGGCAGCTGCCGATGCGGTTCGGGGCGGCGGGGGCCCGGGCCCTGGAGGGCGCCGGGGAGCCGGACGAGGAGGGGTGGACGCGGGTGGAGCTGGCCGTCGAGTGGGAGTCGGTCGCCGTCGGCGATCTGCTCGGCCTCGGCGCCGAGGCCGAGGTCCTCGCCCCGCCCGCCCTCCGCAGCGCCGTCGCGGCCGCCGTCACCGCCCTGTCCCTGCGGTACGGCGAGGCCCGCTGAGCGCGCCCCCGGGGCGGGGAGCCCCGGCACCGCGCCCGCCGCCGGGAGACGGGAGCGGGCCCGGGGACCCGGGGCCCTGGCTCAGCGGCTCAGCGGCTCAGCGGCTCAGCGGCTCAGCAGCTCAACGGCTCTCAGTGGCTCTCAGTGGTGGCGAGGGAGTGGTCGATGCCGTGGCCGCGCAGCCGGTAGCTGTCGCCCTTGAGCGTGATGACCTCCGCGTGGTGGGCGAGCCGGTCGATCATCGCGAAGGTGACCGGGGTGTCGCCGAACACCTCGGTCCAGCGGCCGAAGGGCTTGTCGCTGGTGACCACGACCGAGGCCCGCTCATAGCGGTGCGAGACCAGCCGGAACAGCAGATCGGTCTCCTCCGCGCCGAAGGTGAGATAGCCGATCTCGTCCACGACGATCAGCGCGTAGCGGTCGAGCGCGGCCAGCTCCTCGGTCAGCCGCCCGGCGGCCCGGGCGGCGGAGAGCCGGGCCACCCACTCGGAGCCCGTCGCGAACAGCACCTCGTGTCCGGCGCGACAGGCCCGGATGCCGAGCGCGATCGCCAGATGCGTCTTGCCGGTGCCGGGCGGGCCGAGGAAGACCGCGTTGCCCCGGGCGTCCACGAAGTCCAGCGTCCCCAGCCGGGTGATGGTCTCCCAGTCGAGGAAGCGCTGATGGTCGTCGTCGAACTCCTCCAGCAGCTTGCGGGCGGGGAAGCCCGCCGCCCGGACCCGGGCCTCGGAGCCGGAGGCGTCCAGCGCCTCCCGGGCCTCCCGCGTATCGCGCGCGCCCGGCTCCCTGGTCTCCCGGACCTCGCGGGGGCCGCCCTTGCCCTGGGCCGGGATGTACTCCCGCAGCACCACGGGGACGGCGGGCTCCCGCTCCGCCGGGGGCAGTTCCGGCCGGCCCGGACGGTCGAACAGCTCCGGGAACTCGGGCGGGTCCGGCAGATTCAGCTCCCCCGACGGCAGTGTGGCCCGCCCGCCCGGCACGGGCCCGGGGACATGGCCCTCCATGGGGCCCGACATGTAGGCGAGGATCGCGGCCGACAGGATG
Organism: Streptomyces sp. NPDC014894; assembly: GCF_043080985.1. Taxonomy (NCBI): domain Bacteria; kingdom Bacillati; phylum Actinomycetota; class Actinomycetes; order Kitasatosporales; family Streptomycetaceae; genus Streptomyces; species Streptomyces sp. NPDC014894. The sequence continues at coordinate 381,286 of NZ_JBIBWD010000007.1, read as the reverse complement.
AAGGCCATGTGGATCACGGTCCCCCACAACAGCGAGTGCTGGGAGGTGTGGTGGACGTCGACGAACATCTGCAGCAGGTGGACGGAGGAGATGCCCACGATGGCCGTGGCCAGCTTCACCTTCAGCACATTGGAGTTGACGTGCGACAGCCACTCGGGCTGGTCCCGGTGGCCCTGGAGACCGATCCGGGAGACGAAGGTCTCGTACCCGCCGACGATCACCATGATCAGCAGATTCGCGATCATCACCACGTCGACCAGCTTGAGCACCGCGAGCATGACGTGGGTCTCGTTCACCTGACCGCTGAGCACGTGCAGCACCAGGTGCCACAGCTCGTTGAAGAACTTGTAGACATAGACGCCCTGGGCCGCCACCAGGCCGAAGTAGAGCGGGGCCTGGAGCCAGCGGGTGGCGAACAGCGCGTATCCGAGTGACGGAGCCGCGTAACTCCTGAAGTCGGGCTTGGGCGAGGCGGCGGACACGGCGTGGCCGAGCAACGGCATCTCCAAAAGGTGGCATGGCGACGAACGGGCGCAGCCCGCGTACACGCCTCCAACGACCCGGCGCGGGCGGGCGTCACGGATGCCACGCCGGTGACCGCGCGCCGAGACCCGGTCGGGTGACGCCCGCCGGACCCGGCCGGACCCCGGCCGGACCCCGGCCGGACCGGCGGCGCGGGCGAGAACGGGGGCACGGGCGGGGCGCGGTGGGCGCGGGCGGGCGCGGTGGGCGCGGGCGGGCGCGGCGGTCGCGGCGTGGCGGCGGCAGTCTCGGCGCGGGGGCTGGCGAAGGGGCGGCCATCAGGACGCGCTGAGCTTCCTTCCGGCCAATCTGCGCCTCCCCCGGGGCATCCGGGCGAAGATCGATTACGTTGAGTCCATGACCGGCTCCCCAGTGTCACTCTTTCCGGGGTCGTCCACAAGCGCCGCCGACCCGCGCTCCCCTCGGGCCGGCGACGGGCCGGAGACCCTCGAAGGCCGCGCCCGGAACGGGCGGTTCTCGGTCGCCGACGGAGCGCACGGGCCCCCGGGGGCCCCGCCCGGAGCGCGCGCCCGCGAGGCCCCGCGCGATCGCCGCCCGCACCGGCCCGACACCGCAGAATCGTTCCTTCGCATAGCGAAGGCCCCTCGGGACCCACGGCGACCGGCGCCGGCCGCACCCCGGGCGACGAGGACCATGACCACGACGACCACGACCGCGCCCACCACCACGACCACGGAAAGGCGGCGACCACGATGTCCGTGACGGCGCTGCGCGACCTCCCCCCGCATCTGCGGCTGCTGGCCTGGCCCGCGCTCAATCTGCGGGGCGAACTCCCCGGCGTACGGGTGACGGTGCCCGTCGAGCTGACGACCAGCCCCGCTTCACTGATCTGCTACAGCCGGGCCACCCGCGTCGAGTTCGACCCGGGGACGGACCCGGGGGCGGCGCTGACGGCGGCGGAGCCCGCCGAGGTGCTCGTCGAACCGATGCGGCTGGTGACCACGCTGGCCCTGTGGGACGAGGTGGTCCGCGAGACCGGCCTCCACCCGGGCGGGCTCTATCTCGCGTCGGAGGGCTCCGTCGCACGGCTGCTGAGCACCGCGCACGACTGCGCGCCGCCGTCCTCGGTGGAACTCCCCGAGCTGCTGGAGCAGTTGCACGGCCTCGAACTGATCGACCGCTTCCCGGTCGCGCCCCGGTTCCAGGGCGCGCACGGACGGGAGCGGCAGTGCCGGATCAACGCCTGGGGCCGGCTGCTCTTCCGGATGCTGGACGGCGTGAAGAGCGACCCGTACGGCATCGCCGCCGCGCGCGGCCGGCTGACCGCGCACCTCGCCGCCCACCGGGAGGCGTATCTGCGCGGGGTGGCGGCCTCATCCGACGCGGCCGGGGACGCGGGGGCCGTGCTCTGGGAGTCCATCCACGCCGAACAGCCGATTCCGGTGCTGGTCTGACCGGTACGCCGCCACCGCCTCCGGCCCGGGCTCCGGACCCGGCTCGGTCCGGAGGCGGGCGGAGGGCCGTCCGGGCGCGCGGAATCACCGAACGACACGAAAGCCGTCTCTCACATCTCGGTGGGATCGACGAGGGTGAAGCGGTCGAGCCGGACGATGAGTTGACCGGCGATGACCCATCGGACGGCCAGGCTGTCGAACGGGATGCCGACGGCGTCGACAGCGACGGGACGGGGGCCGGGCCGGTAGAGAGCGCCGTGGACGCCGACCTGGGTCCAGGACCGGACGCGCAGGGCTACGTGGCGTCGCCCCAGATGGGGGCAGCTCCTCGCGGCCAGGCTCGCGCAGGGCCGACAGACCGGTGGATGAGCGGTCTCAAGCCCCTGGGGCCAGGAGCCCGGCGCGTCGGACGCCTCACCCAGCAGCCAGAGAACACCCCGCTCATCGCGATCGGCGGGCTTTCCGCAGACCTGGCACAGTGCGTTGGCCATCGCCAGCCGCTGACGCAGCGCGTGCACCGCGCCGAAGTCGGGCTTCCCTTTCCCCGGGGTGGAGGGGATGCGCCGCCACAGAACACCCCGGGCGTCCCGGTCGTAGGAACGCTCATCGGTGTAGGCCAGCCGCCCGCGCCGCACCATCAACCGCACCTTCGAGGGCGACTCCCCACTCCACCGCGTGATGTAAGGAACGGGGCCCTTCATGCTTGCCGCTCGGGACGTCGGGTGCATCGGTACCTTCTGATCCGCCGGACTCTCCGGAGGCGGGAGGAAGCGGTCTGATCAGGGGCGGGGTCGCGGGAGCAAGCCGGAAGCAGCCCGGCGTGCGGCCTCCGGTGGTCCGGTGGTTCCTGAAAGGCGCGGCGGTAGGCCGGCATGACGTTCCTCCGTCCGTCGTGGTCCGCGGCCGTCCTTGTCGGGGCGCGTGGGTCGTCTCCCTGACACGGATCGCTATGAAACGTAGAATTAGTACTGGAGCCGTACTTAGAGTACGGCCAACTGGAGTGTGGTGCCGTACTTTTCGTGCGGGTCGCGCCCCCAAAGCGTGTGCGCCGACCCGGCTCACATCCGCGATGCCAACGGAGAGGACCCGCCATGTTCGGGCTGATGGTGCGCTTCACCTGCAAGGACGAGGCAGCGGCAGCTGCGTTCGACGACCTGGCGGCACGGACGGGGGAGCACATCCGTGCGAACGAGCCCGGCACGGTGATCTACGCGACCCATCGCGTTGACGGGCAGCCGCTTCAGCGGATCTTCTACGAGCTGTACCGCGACGCCGCAGCGTTCGAGACCCACGAATCGCAGGAGTACGTGATCGACTTCTTGGCCGAGCGTGAGCGGTACCTGTCCTCGACCGAGGTCGACCGTCTGGACCTGGTATTCGCTAAGGGTGTCCGCGTTGAGCACTGAGCAGTACGAGAAGGCACTCGGCCGTAAGATCGCGCAGCACCGGAAGCGGCGGGGCCTGTCCCAGAGGGAACTCGCGAGCCTGCTGAGCCGATCCGAGGCCTGGATGTCCCAAGTCGAGCGTGGTGTACGCCGGATCGACAGGATGACGGTGCTGGAGAAGGTGGCCGAAGTCCTCGGCGTGCCGATCGCGGAGTTGGCCGCGGAATCGCCGCTCATGGCATCGGCGGCCGACCGCGAGACTCCCGGCGCGTCACGGCTCCGCCTGGTCCTGAGCGCGGCGCACTCCCTGAGAGCGATCCTCGGCCCGTCCGAGCCGCAGGACATCGCCTCGCTGAGGGCCGGTGTGACCCGCGCCTGGTCACTCACGCACGAAGGCGGATACGAAGACCTCTTCGAACTGCTGGAGGAGCTGGTGCCACAGCTCGAATCCGCCGCGCGAGCCGAGGTCTCCGAGGAAGAGCGGGCGGAGTCGTTCAGGCTGCTGGCCGCTCTCTACCAGACGTGCAGCGCGGCGCTGGCGAACCTGGGCGAGCCGGAAACGGCCTGGGTCGCGGCGGACCGGGCGATCATGGCGGCCGAACGCGCCGGCGACCCGCTGCTCATGGCGGCTGGCGAGTTCCGCCTGTCCATCGTCTTCCTGAGCACCCGGCACTACGGTCAGGCAGCCCAGGTCTCGGGCAGCGCGGCGGACGCGCTGGCGCCCCTCGCCGAGACGGACCGGCCCGAAGCGCTGGCCCTGCGCGGAGCACTCACCCTGCAACGCGCCGTCGCGGCAGGCAGGCTGAACCGGGCCGAGGAGGCATACGCGCATCTGCGGCACGCCAGGGAGCTGGCCGATCGGATCGGCGAGGGCCGCAATGACCACAACACCGAGTTCGGCCCCGCCAACGTTTCCCTGCACGAGGTCGCCGTGGCCGTCGACCTCGGCGACGCGGGCCTTGCCCTGCGAGCGGCGCAAGCCATCGACATCTCCGGTCTGTCACCGGAACGACAGGCCCGCTTCGGCATCGACCTGGCCAAGGCGCACGCTCAGCGCAGGCAGGTCGACGAGGCCGTGTCCATGCTGGAGAGGGTGCTTCACGCCGCTCCCGAGCTGTTCCACACCAAGCCGGCGGTCAGGCAGCTCGTCACAGACCTCCAGACCATGAGCCCCCTCCCGCCGGCACGGCTTCGGGTACTGGCCCGCGAGCTGCGTCTCCCGGAAGAGCGGGCCACGTCCTGATCGGCGCGGCCCGCGCCGGGCAGTCGCCCGAGCGGGCCGCGCTGCGGGGTGTCGCCGCCGGGCTGCCCGGGGTCTCGCTGTCCCGGCCGGCGCTGATGTGGCTGCCGCGCGGAGCGAGGTGACCTGCGTCCGGGTCGGGTCCCACAGCGCCGCCCACGCGTCGGCCGGCACGGCCGCCGCCGTTCACCCGCTCACGGCCGACGACTTCGACCGCGTCGACGGCGTCCTCGCCGCCGACCCGCGCTTCGTCCGACCGGCGGCCGGGCGTCTTGGTAGCGTCCCGGGTCTCCCTCACGCGCCCGTGGGGGAGACCCCCTGCGGGGTCCGCCCGGCGCGCAGGCGTTCCACCGCGCGGGCGGTGTCCTCGGCCGCCAGGTCGTGGTGGAGGGCGATCGCGGCGGCCGAGGCGGCGCCGGCGGCGGTGATGAGCTGGGCGCGGGGGTCGACGACATTGCCCACGGCCCAGACGCCGGGAACGCCGGTGCGGCCCGAGGCGTCGACGCGTACCCGGCCGTCGTCGTCCACGGCGCAGCCGAGGCCGGTCAGCAGCCCGTCGGCCGGCGTCATGCGCGGGACGACGAAGACGGCCTCCCGGGGCGCCGTACGGCCGTCGGCGAGCCCGACCCCGTACAGCCGTCCCCCGTCGGTCGCCAGCCGCTCGACCCGGCCTTCGGCGACGGCCACGCCGCGTGCCTCCAGCCGTTCGCGGTCGTCGCCGGTCAGCTCCAGGGTGTGGGCGAAGAGGATCACGTCGGGCGACCAGTGGCGCAGCAGCAGAGCCTGGCCGACCGCGCCGGGGTGGGTTCCGAGCACGCCGAGCGGCCGGTCGGCGACCTCGTGGCCGTGGCAGTACGGGCAGTGGAGCAGGCCCTTGCCCCACTGTTCGCGGACGCCGGGGAGGTCGGGCAGCTCGTCGCGGAGTCCGGTGGCCACCAGCACCCGGCGGGCGGTGAGTCCGGCCCCGCCCGCGAGCCGTACGGAGAAGCCGCCGGGGACGGCGGCGACGCGGTCGGCGCGGGCGTCGACGAGGTGCGCGCCGTATCCGGCGGCCTCGGCGCGGCCCGCCGCGAGCAGGGCGGCCGGGGCCATGCCGTCGCGGGAGAGGAAGCCCCGCAGCGTGGCCGCGGGGGCGTTGCGCGGCTGCCCGGCGTCGACGACCGCGACCCGGAGGCGGGCCCGGCTCAGCACCAGGGCGGCGCTCAGCCCGGCGGCTCCCGCGCCGATCACCGCCGCGTCGTATCGGAAGTCGCCGTCCTCGCCGGTCCGGCCGGTCGCGCTGTTCCCGAAGGCGTCCGCGCCGGTCGCGTCGGGCCCGCTGATCTCGTTGGTCACGTCGTGGTCGCTCATGCCGGACAGGCTGCGGCGGGACCCCGGAATCAGCAACCTTTGTTGCCGTTTCCGGGATGCCGGGGTCCAATGGCATGCATGGACCACGCACCCGCCATCGCCCACGCCCTCGCCGAGGTCGGCCCCCGGCTCAAACGTCTGCGCACCGAGCGGGGTGTCACCCTCACCGCGCTGTCCGAGGCCACCGGCATCTCCAAGAGCACCCTGTCCCGGCTGGAGTCCGGCGGCCGGCGGCCCAGTCTGGAGCTGCTGCTGCCGATCTCCCAGGCCCATCAGGTCCCGCTGGACGAGCTGGTGGGCGCGCCGGAGGTGGGCGATCCGCGGGTCCGGCTCACCCCCCGCCAGGTGCGCGGCACCACGGTGCTGCCGCTGACCCGGCAGCCCGGTCCGCTCCAGTCGTTCAAGATGGTCCTGCCGCCGACCCGGAGCACGCCGGAGCCCTGCACGCACGAGGGGTACGAGTGGCTGTACGTGCTGTCCGGGCGGCTGCGGCTGATCCTGGCCGAGCACGATGTGGTGCTGGGTCCGGGCGAGGTCGTCGAGTTCGACACCCGGCTGCCGCACTGGTTCGGCAGCACCGGGGAGGGACCGGTGGAGGTGCTCAGCCTCTTCGGCCGGCAGGGCGAGCGGATGCATGTGCGCGCCAAGCCCGCCCGCCGGAGCGCCGAGGACTGACCGCCGGACGCCGACGGCCGACCGCGTGGGCGGCGAGCGGTGACGCGGTGATCGGTGACGCGGCGAGCGGCGGTCGGTGATCGCGGGTCGCCCGGCCGGACGCGTCCCGGATGCCGTCCGCCGGACGACCGGGCAGGGTGATCGTCAGCAGCGCGTTCCCGCAGAGACAAGGACCCGCCCATGTCCGTGACCCACCACCGGCGTCTCACCGGCGCGGCCGGAGCGGTGCTGCTGACCCTCGCCGTCGCGGGGTGCTCCGGCCTCGGCCGCACCGCGCCCGGGACCGTCACCTATCTCACCCCGGCGCACCGCCCGCAGCTGGTGTCGAATCCGCCGGTCACGGGCTGCCACGAGCTGGAGGGCGGCGCGGTCTCGGTGGACAACGACACGCTGGTGGACATGCAGCTGTACCCGACCGAGGACTGCTCGGGCGACTCGACGTATGTGGCGACGACGACGTCCGACGTCACCGCGCCCGGATCGGCGCCCTGGCGGGCGTACAGCCTCATCCACTGAGCCGCGCCGCCCGGCCCCGAACGTCCCCGAACGACGCCGCCGGGCACGGCGGACACGGCGGGCACGGCGGGCACGGCGGCGGACCCGCCCGTACCGCCGCGCGAAGCCGGCCCGACGCACCGGGAGCACCCATGAGAATCCATCTGACCAGCGTCTTCGTCGACGATCAGGACAAGGCCCTGCGCTTCTACACGGAGGTGCTGGGCTTCGTGAAGAAGGCCGAGGTCCCGCTCGGCGCGGACCGGTGGCTGACCGTGGTCTCGCCGGAGGACCCCGACGGGACCGAGCTGCTGCTGGAGCCGGACGGCCACCCCGCTGCGAAGCCGTACAAGACCGCGCTGTTCGAGGACGGCATCCCGGCCGCCTCCTTCGCCGTGGACGATGTGCCGGCGGAGTCCGACCGGCTGCGCGGGCTCGGTGTCCGCTTCGCCCAGGAGCCGCGGCGGACGGGGCCGGTGACCACCGCGATCCTGGACGACACCTGCGGCAATCTGATCCAGATCGTGCACAGCGACGAGTAGGTCCCGGCGGCGGGCTAGGCCGTGTATCGAAAGTGGATCTTGAGTTGTGATGATCACGGTTCATGGGACGGGGAGATCTCACGGACGAGCAGTGGGCAACACTGAAGCCGTTGTTGCCGAGGGGTATTAGGTCGGGGCGGCCGCCGGTCTGGCCTCGGCGGCAGTTGATCGACGGCATACGGTTCCGGGTCCGGACCGGAGTTCCATGGCGGGATGTCCCTGTTGAGTACGGACCGTGGGGCCGGATCTACGACCTGTTCCGCCGATGGCAGCGGAACGGCACCTGGCAGCGGATCCTCACCCGGCTCCAGTCCCTGGCCGACGCGAAGGGGGAGATCGTGTGGGACCTGAGCGTCGACTCCACTGTCTGCCGTGCCCATCAGCATGCAGCCGGGGCTCGCAAGCAGGGCGACCTGCAGAAGGAACCCCCGGGCGGCATTTTCGCCGAGCCCCGTGATCACGGGCTGGGAAGATCACGCGGCGGATTCACCACCAAGCTGCACCTGGCCGTTGAACAGGGCCAGAAGCCCATGTCGATCGTGGTGACGGCCGGGCAGCGCGGGGATTCGCCGCAGTTCGAGCCGGTGCTGGATAAGGTCCGAGTGCCGCGCATCGGGCCGGGCCGACCACGCGTCCGTCCCGATCGGGTGCGGGCCGACAAGGCGTACGCCTCTCGCAGAAACCGCGCCTACCTGCGGCGGCGCGGGATCCGCTGGACCATCCCTGACAAAACCGACCAGGCGCGCAACCGTCGGAAGCTTGGCTCTCATGGCGGCCGGCCGCCCTATTTCGACCCGGCCGACTACCGTGAGCGTCACGCGGTCGAGTGCGGGATCAACCGCCTCAAGAGGCACCGTGCTGTCGCCACGCGCTTCGACGAACTGGCGGTCCGCTACGAGGCAACCGTCCTCGTCGCGACCATCAACGAGTGGCTGTGAGCAGCTTCTTCGCGCATGGCCGGTGGTCTTTCACTGATCCTTCGCTTCGAATGCCTGGGCGACGGCCAGGCTGTCCTCGTAGACATGGTGCCGGGTGACAAGGCCGTCTGCGACGGTGATATGCAGAGCGAACCGCGCCTTGTAGGCACGTCCGGTGGGCCGAGCGGTCTGACGGATCTCGCCCAGCACGACCGCGTCGCTTCCGTCGACAAGGATGCGCTCAACCTCAGTTGCCACATGCTCCGGCACGTGGTGCTCGGCAAGCTCGCGATAGTGGGCGGCCGCGTCGGCCCGGGTAGACCGATGGCGGATCCACGGCGTGGCAGTGCGGCCGTGCTCGGCCTCCGGCCAGTCGAGCTTCCAGTCACCCTGCTCGGCATACATCTCGGCGATGCGCTCGGGGTTGCCCTCGCCAATTCTGCGCAACAACTCCTCAACCACGGTGCGCGTGTTGGCCGGTGTGGCTATGGACATGACTGACCTCTCCGTCCTGGTCCGCGTCCTCCGACGCGGACGGATCACCAACCCTGCCAGCATGGGCACGCCGAGACGATTACCTCGGACGTAAGGCGAGCAGATCACCAAGATCCACTTTCGATACACGGCCTAGTGGTCGCCGCCGGCGCGGACGGGCTCGGGGGCCGTCGGCGCGGCGGCGCCGTCGCGTCCCCGCAGGGTGAGGACGGTGGCCGCGGCGGCGGCCGCGAGGAGCAGCGCGGCCGTGACGCTGGTGACCCGGATGGCGTCGACGAAGGCGCCGTGCGCGGCGGCGGTGAGCGTGTCGCCCGCCGCGCCGGAGAGTTCGGCGGCCGTGCGGGCCGCCCCGCCCAGGGTGTCGCGGGCGGTCTCCATCGCCGAGTCCGGGACGCCGGGCACCGGGTCGAGAGCGGAGCGGTAGGAGGCCGAGAGCACACTGCCGAGCACCGCGATCCCGAGCGCCGCGCCCAGCTCGTACCCCGTCTCGGAGACCGCCGACGCGGCCCCCGCCCGGTCCTCGGGGGCGGCCGAGAGGACCGCGTCGTTGGTGAGGGTCTGGGTGAGCCCCATGCCGAGGCAGATCAGCGCGAAACCGCCGATCGCGACGGGCGCCCCGGAGTCCGCCGGGAGCGTCATCAGCAGGGCGAAGCCCAGCGCCATCAGCAGCAGTCCGGCGCAGAGCACGGCGGTCGTCCCGGCCCGGCGGGCCGCGCCCACCGCCAGGAAGCTCGCGGCCACCGCCAGCAGCAGACCGGGCAGCAGGGCGAGTCCGGCCCGCAGCGGTGAGATGCCCAGGACGATCTGGAGGTACTGGGTCAGGAAGAACAGCGCGGCGATCATCGCGAAGAGCGTGATCAGATTGAGCGCGACGCCCACGCTGAAGGCGCGGTGCGCGAAGAGGCCGATGTCGAGCATCGGATTCTCGCGGGACCGCTGGCGGCGCACGAAGAGCACCCCGCACCCGATGCCGAGCGCGAGACAGGCGAACGGCAGGGCGGCCGGGCCGTGTTCGGCGATCTTCTTCACTCCGTAGACGGCGGGGAGCATCGTCGCCGCCGACAGCAGCACGCTGACCGGGTCCATCGCGCTGGGCGAGGCCGCCTTCGACTCCCTGACCAGCACCGGGGCGAGCAGCAGGATCAGCACGGTGACGGGCGCGTTGATGAGGAAGAGCGAGCCCCACCAGTAGAACTCCAGCAGCACCCCGCCGAGGATCGGGCCGAGCGCCGAACCGGCGGAGAGGGCCGAGGCCCAGACGGCTATGGCGAATTTCCGCTGGGTGTCGTCGGGGAACATCGTGCGGATCAGGGAGAGCGTGGAGGGCATCAGGGTGCCGCCCGCGAGTCCGAGCAGCGCCCGCGCCGCGATCATGATCTCCGCGCTGGAGGCGAAGGCGGCGGCCACCGACGCGACGCCGAAGCCCGCCGCGCCCAGCAGCAGCAGCTTCCGCCGCCCGATGCGGTCGCCGAGGGATCCCATGGTGACCAGCAGCGCGGCCAGCGTGAAGGAGTAGATGTCGACGATCCACAGCAGCTGGGAGGAGCTGGGGTTCAGATCCTCGCTCAGATGCGGCACCGCGAATCCGAGCACCGTCATGTCGACGGAGATCAGGAGTACGGGGAGGGTGAGCACCGCGAGCCCGGCCCACTCCCGGGGGCCTGCCTTGGTCGCGCTCACATCGTGGGGGGAGGTCATCTCTGCCTGTCTCTCGGTCTGTTCGGCCGGCCGGCCAGCGGGCGGACGCGTGGGGTGTGGGGCGTGGGTCGTGCGTCGTGGGCGCGCGGAGGCCCGGGCGGTCCCGGCGCGGCGCGGCGGGTCGGGGGCGCGGTGGGGTCGTGGTGCGGGCGTGGTGGGGGGTGTGGGTTGTGGGGTGTGAGGTGGGCTCAGGAGGCGAGCGAGGTGTTCGCGTGCGAGGCGATGAGCGCCAGCTGCACCCGGTCGCGCGCCCCCAGCTTGGCCATCAGGCGGCTGACGTACTTCTTGGCCGTGAGCGGGCTCAGACAGAGCCGCTCGGCGATCTCGCCGTTGGTGCAGCCCTCGCCGATCAGGGCGGTGACCTCCCGTTCCCGTGCGCTGAGCAGCGAGGTGAGCGACCGTACGCCGCCGGCGGCCGCAGGCGGCCGGGGGCCGGTGCGGGAGACGTACTCGGTGATCAGCCGGCGGGTGTGCCGGGGGCCCAGCCAGGAATCGCCCCTGGCCAGCGCCCTGATGGCGGAGAGCACCACCTGGGGTTCGGTCTCGACCGCCAGGAAACCGCTCGCTCCCGAGGACAGCGCCGGGAAGAGGAACTCGTCCTCGTCCTCGGTGTAGTTGCTGTAGGCGAGCACCCGGGTGTGCTGGGGTGCGGTCCGGGCCGTGATGCGGGCGATGGCCTCCAGGCCGCTCATCCCCGAGAGCCGGACCTCCAGCAGGGCGATGTCGGGACTGGTCGCGGCGACCAGCGCGACCGCCTCGTCCCCATTGGCCGCGTCGCCCATGACCTCGATGCCCGGGTCCGACGCGAGAAGCAACGAGAGGGCTGCGCGAGCCGCTGCCCGCGGCTCGGCGATCACAACTCGGATGGACACGCGCGTTCCTCCCGCGAACAACTGTCAGTGGTGGGGGTGATCTAGCGGATAGTAAAGAGACCGTCACGGGCGTCTCAACCACGCGTCAACCAAAGGGCACCGCAAACGCCGGTGACCCATATGAATCGGCCAGATTTGTCTGGCTCACCCATCATCCGGTGTGAACGATTCCCCACAGACCCTCTCCTCACGGTCACTCAATTTGGCGTACATCTAGTACGCACCGGGGGTTGCCGCCCCACCTGGGGACGGCTCTCACCACGTCTTCTGAGGGCGCCCTCACCATGTCCCCCGGGGAGGACACCCCCGGTCACTCCGGCGGCCCACCGGGCGCGGAAGTGTCTCCCGTGGTGTCTGGTGACGCGTGCCCATGACTGCCTAACGTGCACATGTCATGAAGGTCCGGTGCCCGAACGTGACGGCGACCGGCCCTCGGACGAACGGCCTCCGCCGACCTCGGAGGCAGGGGGAGGGGGAAACGGACATGCGCACAGCCTTGCCATCACGCCTCATGGCGTCTCTCCCCGTCCGGGGCCGACGGGCCCTGGGCCCTGTCCGGGACGGACGGACCGCACGCCTCGTCCGGGACGGACGGACCGCACGCCTCGTCCGGGGCCGGCGGACCGCACGCCTCCCCGCGCCCCGGGTGATCCGTACCGCACTGCCCTGACGGCCGGCGCCGAGCCGGCGGACCGCCCCCGGGCGGACGCCCCGGCCCCCGCCCCCACACGACCCCCCACACACCGCCGGCCCTCGTTCCGCCGTCCCTCCCATTTCCCCGGCGCTCCCCCCACGCCCCCGCCCCCCACGCGTCCCGCCCCCATGTCTCCGCACGTCCGCACGCTGTGTCGCCCCCGCACGGGTCAGACCTCCACCCCGTCCGCGCGCCATCCGAAACGGAGTCCACAGCAGAGATGACAGCCGATTCCTCCAGCGCGTCCGCCCTGATGTCCCCCGCCCCGGCGGATCCGATCCCCGAGCAGCAGCCCCTCTGGCCCGACCCCGAGGCCCTCGCCCGGGTCGTGGAACGGCTGAGCGCCCTGCCCCGGCTCACCACCGAAACGGAATCCGGGCTGCTGCGCGCCGAACTGGCCGCCGCCGGGCGCGGCGAAGGACTCGTCCTGCACGGCGGCGACTGCGCCGAGCGGTTCGAGGACAGCGATCCCGCGACGGTGCTGCGGAAGACGGCGCAGCTCCGCGCCCTCGCCGACCGGATGCGGGACGGCTCCGGCGCGCCCCGGGCCACCGCGGTGGGGCGGATCGCGGGTCAGTACGCCAAGCCCCGCAGCGAGGAGTACGAGATCACCCCGGACGGCGTGCGGCTGCACAGCTACCGGGGGGACGCGGTCAACGCCCACGAGCCCGACCCGGCGCTGCGCGTCCCCGACCCCGCCCGGCTGCTCACCGCCCACGACCGCGCCGCCCGGGTGCTGCGGACCGTACGGGAGACCTGGCGCGGGATCCCGCCCGGCGACCGGGTCTTCGTCTCGCACGAACTGCTGCTGCTGCCCTACGAGCGGGCGCTCCTGAACGGCCGCGTCGGCCCCGACGGCCCGGCGGGGCCCGGCGGATTACCGGCCCCCGGCGGATTACCCGTGCCCGACGGCTCCGCGGAGCCCGACGGCCGCCACGCGGGCTCCACCCACTTCGGCTGGATCGGCGAGCGCACCCGCCGGCTCGACGGCGCGCATGTCGCCTTCGCCGCGTCGCTGAGCAATCCGGTCGGGGTCAAGCTCGGCCCCGGGGCCGAGCCCGCCGAGGCCGCCGCGCTGGTCCGCAGACTCAACCCCCGGGCCGAGGAGGGCAGACTCACCCTCGTCGTCCGGATGGGGGCCGACCGGATCGGGGACCGGCTGCCCGCGCTGGCGCGGGCGGTGATCGCCACCGGAGTGCCGGTGGTGTGGCTGTGCGATCCGATGCACGGCAACACCCTGCGCGCCCCGGGCGGCACCAAGACCCGGGCCGTGCCGTCGGTACGGGCGGAGGTCACCGCCTTCGTCCGGGTGCTGCGCTCGCTCGGCGCGCACCCCGCCGGCCTGAGTCTGGAGCTGACGCCCGACCCGGTCACCGAGTGCGTCGACGCCCGGTCCGCCTCGGCCGGTCCCGACCTCTTCCCCGACTACCGCTCGCTGTGCGACCCGCGGCTCAATCCCGCGCAGGCGAACGCGGTGGTCGGCTCCTTCCTGGCGGCGCTGTGAACGCCCCCGTCGCAGCCGCCGCCCCCGCGCCCTCCGTCGCCGTGAGCGCCCCCGCGCCCGCACCCGCCGCCCCCGCGCTCGGCACCCTGGCGCCCGCCGCCCCCGCGCCCGCCGCCGCGGCGTCCCCACCCTCACCCCCACCCGCCGCACCCGCCTCCCGGAGCGGTACCGGCCCGTCCACAGGAGAACGTCCGATGACCACCGGTGAGCAAGCGGCCCTTCAGGACGGCCCGCCCAGCCCCTGTGAGAACGCCTTCCAGGGACAGCAGGAGATGCTCCGCGAACTCCGCGCGGACCTCGACGCCGTCGACCGCATCATCCTCAACGCCCTGCTGATGCGCCATCACTGCACCCGTCGCATCGGCGTGCTCAAGAAGTCCAAGGACATCCCCGTCATGCAGTCGGGGCGGGTCCGGTTCGTCCTGGAGCGCGCCACCGACTTCGCGCTGGAGAACGGCATGAATCCGCTGGCGCTCCAGGACGTCTTCGCCACCCTCATCTCGGACGCCTGCCGGGAGGAGGAGGGCCACTCGGCCCCGGTGGACGCGGCCCGGGAGCGGATCTCCCTCATGGTCGGAGGTGTGGAGCGCGGTGCGCACCCTTCTCATTGACAACTACGACTCGTTCACCTACAACCTCCACGACCTGATGCACCGCGTGTACGGGATCCCGCCGCACGTCGTCACCAACGACACCCCGTGGCAGGAGATCGACCTCGACGCGTACGACGCCGTGGTCGTCTCCCCGGGCCCGGGCCGTCCGCAGCGCGAGGGCGATCTGGGCATCTCGGCGCAGGCGCTCCGCCAGGACCGGGTCCCGGTGCTCGGGATCTGCCTGGGCCACCAGGGCATCTCGCACTTCGCCGGGGCCACCGTCGGCCACGCCCCCGAGCCGACGCACGGCCGGACCTCGGAGGTCTTCCACGAGTCGGCCGGTCTCTTCGACTCGATCCCCTCGCCGTTCACCGTGGTCCGCTACCACTCGCTCGCGGTCACCGATCTGCCCGCCCATCTCACCCCCGTGGCCTGGACCGCCGACGGCGTGGTGATGGGCGTCCAGCACCGGCGGGCCCCGCAGTGGGGCGTGCAGTTCCACCCCGAGTCGGTGCTCACCGAGTACGGCTGCCGGCTGATGCACAACTTCCGTGAGCTGGCGCTCGGCGCCGCGGGCCGGCCGGGTCCGCGGGCCGCGCGGTCCGCGCCGGTCGGGGACGGCCGCCGCGTCGAGTGCCGCACGCTCGACGCCCACCCCGACGCCGCCGGGCTCTTCAGCGAGCTGTACGGGGAGTCCGAGCACGCCTTCTGGCTCGACAGCTCCCGGCACTCGCTGCCCACCAGCCGCTTCAGCATCATGGGCGACGACTCCGGCCCGCTCGCCGAGTATCTGTCGTACTCGGTGCCGGACCGGACCTGGACGATCGAGCACAACGGCGAGGTCACCACCGTCGCCGAAGGGTTCTTCGAGCATCTCGGCGAGCGGCTCGCCGAGCGCCGGGCGCCCCAGCCCGCCGGGCTCCCCATCGACTTCAACCTCGGCTATGTGGGCGCGCTGGGGTACGAGCTGAAGGCCGAGACCGGCGGCGGCTCCGTCCATGTCTCCCCGATGCCGGACGGCCGGCTGATCTTCGCCGACCGGGCCGTGGTCATCGACCACCAGGAGCGGCGGACCCATCTGCTCGCGCTGACCGATCCCCGGCTCGGCGCGACCGTACGGGCGAGCGCCGACTGGTTCGCCCGTACCGCCGAAGCGGTCCACCGCCACCCCGAGCGGCCGCCGGCGCCCCGCCCGGAGCCGTCCGGCTCGATCACCCGCGCCTTCCGCTTCGACCAGCCCCGGACCGCGTACCTCGGCAGTGTGAAGTCCTGCCTCGACGCGATCACCGACGGCGAGTCGTACGAGATCTGCCTCACCAACACCGCCGAGTCCGCCCCGCTGGACGCGCCGTTGGAGAGCTATCTGCGGATGCGCGCGATCAGCCCGGTGCCGTTCGGCGCGTATCTGCGCTTCGGTCAGGACGCGGTCCTCAGCGCCTCCCCCGAACGGTTCCTCCAGGTCCGCCGGGACGGCCGGGTGCAGGCCAAGCCCATCAAGGGGACCCGGCCGCGCGGGGCGAGCCCCCAGGACGACGAGGCGATCCGGCGCGAGCTGGCGGCCCACCCCAAGGACCGCGCCGAGAATCTGATGATCGTCGATCTGCTGCGCAACGATCTGAACCGGGTCTGCACGGTCGGCTCCGTCCATGTGCCCAAGCTGTTCGACGTCGAGACCTACTCCCATGTGCACCAGCTGGTCAGCACCGTCGAGGGCCGGATCGCCCCCGACCGCTCGGCCGTGGAGTGCGTCCGCGCCGCCTTCCCCGGCGGCTCGATGACCGGCGCGCCCAAGGTCCGCACCATGGAGATCATCGACCAGCTGGAGCGGCGGGCGCGCGGCTACTACTCGGGCTCGATCGGCTGGCTGTCGCTGAGCGGGGCCGCCGACCTCAGCATCGTGATCCGTACGGTCGTCACCAGCGAGCGGGCCGCGACCTTCGGCGTCGGCGGGGCGATCGTCTCGCTCTCCGACCCGGAGGAGGAGCACGAGGAGACCCTGGTCAAATCGCGGGCCATGCTCGCCGCGCTCGACGCCGCCGTGGAGGAGTCATGAGCGGCCCGGGCCCGGCGGCGGGCGAGACGGGCGGCCGCCCGCCCGGCCGCGCGGTCGTGGTCGGCCACGGGCACGTCGGCCGGCTCCTCTCCGGACTGCTGCTCTCCGGCGGCTGGGAGACGGTCGTCGCCGACACCGCACCCGCGGACGGCGACGACGGCGGTCCGCGCCTTCTGCGCGCCGACGTCGGCGACCCCACCCAGGAGCTGCGGCGGGAACTGGGCCGCGCCGACGCCGTGTTCCTCGCGGTGCCCGAGCAGGCCGCGCTGTCGGCCGTCGGCGTCCTCGCGTCGTCGACGTCCCCCGACGTCACCCTGGTGGAGACCCTCTCCCACAAGCACCGCTTCCTCACGGAGGCCGAACAGAGGCTCGCGCCCCGCCCGGTGCTCAGCCTCAATCCGCTCTTCCACCCCTCGCTCGGCTGGACGGGGAACGCCATCACCGCCTCCCTGCTGCGCGGCGGCCCGCGCTGCGAGGCGCTGCTGGAGCTGATCGGCTCCACCGGCGCGCGGGTGGAGCGGCTCGGCCACCGCGAACACGACCGGTACGTCACCTCCGTACAGGCGCTCACCCACGCGGCGCTGCTCTCCTTCGCCGCCGCGCTGTCCCGGCTCGGGCTGGACCCGGGGACGGTGGCGGCGTGCGCGCCGCCGCCGACCCGGACGCTGCTGGCGCTGGCCGCGCGGGTGCTGACCTCGGACGTGGAGACGTACTGGGACATCCAGGCCGCGGGCGAGGAGGCCGCCGACGCCCGGAACGCCCTGGGCGCGGCGCTGGGCGCGCTCGACGACTGCGCCCGGCCGGGCGGCGGGGCCGGCGCGCCCGGTGAGAACGGCGAGAGCGGCGAAAGCGGCGCGCCCGGCGACGGCGAGAACGGCGAGAACGGCGAGAAACAGTTCCGGGATCTCTTCGCCGACATCTCCGGGTGGTATGGCGACGGGCTGCGGGGCTCCGCCGACGACGCGGCCCGGATGCTCACCGCGCTCATCGCCCGCCCGGCCGCCGCCGGCGCCGCGGGGGCCGCCGCCCCCGCCGCGGAGGCCCCCGCCCGACCGCACCGTACCCCCGAGTCGCACCACTCCCCCGCACCGCACGACTCTTCCGGCTCGCCGTGAGCCCGGGCCACCCCTTGAGACACCAGGAGGGCGTCATGAACGACCCGCTGCCGAACCGGATCGCGCGGAGGTCGGCCGCCACCACCGACATGTACGACCGTGCGGTGCGGGCCGGGCTGACCGGCCACACCATCACCCGGCGGACCGGCAAGTCCGTACGGCTGGAGACCGGCGAGGAGTGCGTCGAGTTCGTCTCCTGCTCCTATCTCGGGCTGGAGGACCACCCGAGGCTGGTCCAGGCGGCGCGCACCGCGCTGGAGACCTACGGCACCCACTTCTCGTCCTCCCGCAACAGCGTCGAGCCCGTGGAGGCCCGGCTGCTGGAGGAACTGCTCGGCTCGATCTACCCGGGCATGTCCGCGCTCGTCTTCAACTCGGTCAGCAGTGTGCACCTCGGAGTGCTGCCGCTGCTCGGCGCGGGAGTGCTGCCCGGCTATCCGATCGGCGGCGAGGGCCCGCTGTTCGTGATCGAGCGGACCGCCCACGCCTCGATGCAGGCGCTGCGCGGGGTGCTCGAACAGGTCGGCCCGGCGACCCGCTTCCGGGTCGAGGACCCCGCCTCGCTCACCGCCGCGATGGAACTGGCGCGCACCTCGGGCCGCACCCCGATCGTCCTGGTCGACGGCATCGGCTCGATGGGCGGGCTGATCGACGTCGCGGCGCTGAGCGATGCGGCGGCCGAACTCGGCGGCTACGTCTACATCGACGACGCCCACGGCATCTCCATCAGCGGACCGGCGGGAGCGGGCTACGCCTTCGAGGCGCTGGGCGGCCGGATCCCGCCGTCCGTGCTGCTCGTCGGCTCGCTGTCCAAGGCGTTCGGCGGCTCCGGCGGCTTCCTCCTGACCCACGGTCCGGAGGATGTGACGCTGCTGCGCCGCGAGGCCAACCCCATGGTCTTCGGCCACTCGAACATGATCACGCACATCCTCGCCAACGCCGAGTCGGCCCGGATGCACCTCGACGGCACCGTCGACGGGCTCCAGCAGGCGCTGTGGGCCAACGTCGAGCTGTTCGACAAGGCCAACAGCGGCGGCGGCCTGGTCAACGCGGGCGCCCGCTCGCCCATCCGGGGCCTCGCCATGGAGACCGAGGAGGCCGCCTTCGAGGGCGCGGTACGGCTCAGGGAGGCCGGGATCCTCTGCTTCCCCGTCTTCTATCCCGTCGTGGCCCAGGGCACCGGGCTGCTGCGGTTCGCGCTCTCCGCCCAGCACACCCCCGAGCAGATCCAGTCCGTCGCGGACTGCCTCGCCACCGCCTGACCACCGGCCACCAGGTAAAGGAAGAGCTTCGATGAACGACAGCACCGCCACCGCCTCCGGCTTTGACGCGATCGTCGTGGGCAACGGCTCCCTGGGCACCTCGCTCGCCGTCGAACTGGCCGGCCGGGGCGCGTCCGTCGCCCTGATCGGCCGCCGCGCCCGGCCCTTCGCCGCCTCCTCGGCGGCGGGCGCGATGCTCGGCTGCTTCGGCGAGGTGACCACCGGACTGCTGAACAACGCCCACGGGGCGGCCAAGTTCGAGCTGGACCTGCGGGCCAAGGACGTCTGGCCCGAGTGGCTGGAGACCATCTCCGACGGGGCCGCCGACCCGCGCGACATCCTCACCGCCAAGGGCACCACCGTCATCCTCAACACGGTCGGCACCGGAGCGATCGACTCGGACAACTACGAGGCGATCCGCGCCACGCTCGACAAGCACGCCGAGCCGTACGAGACGGTCGACCCCGAGGACATCGGCTGGCTGGACCCGGACCCCAACTCCCGCCCGCTCAAGGCGCTGCACATACCCGGCGAGCACGCCGTGGACTCCGGCCGGCTGCTGCGCCGGCTGGAGGCGACCGCGGTGCGCCGGGGCGTCGAGCTGTTCGACGCCCAGGCCGCTTCGGTGGTGCACGAGGGCGGCCGGGCCCGCGGGGTCGTGCTCGACGACGGCCGGACCCTCACCGCCGACAAGGTCGTGCTGGCGAGCGGCGTCGGCGCGCAGGGCCTGGTCGACTCGGTGCCCGGACTCGGCGACCGGATCCCCCGGCTGGTCGCCGGATACGGCGTCTCGGCCACCGTCTCCACCCAGGACGGCACCGCGCCCGAGTCGGTGATCCGCACCCCCAACCGGGCGTTCGCCTGCGGACTGCACATCGTCCCGCGCGGCATGGCCCGGGTCTACGTCGGCGCGACCAACATCATCAACCCGCGTCCGCTGGCCGATCCCGTCATGCGCGACCTGCTCTTCCTGCTGGAGTGCTCGCACCGGCAGATCCGCCGCAATCTCTGGTCCAGCAGCGTCGCCGGGGTCCAGGTCGGCAACCGCCCGGTCTCCCTCGACGGCTTCCCGCTCCTCGGCGAGACCCCGCTGAGCGGACTGTGGATGATGACCGGCACCTACCGGGACGGGCTCTTCCTCTCCCCGCTGCTGGCCCAGGAGTTCGCCCGCAGGCTGCACGGCGAGACGCCCGAACTCGATCTGGAGATCTTCACCCCCGAGCGCAGGCCGCTGGAGGGCGTGAGCCGCGAGTCCGCCATCGACACCACCGTCGAGCACATGCTCGCCACCGGCTACGAGCACCACTGGCACGTGCCCACGGACTGGCAGGAGTATCTGGGGGCCGACCTCAAGCCCCTCTACACCGACTGGGCCGACCGCATCGACACCGACTTCACCCCGCCGCCGGAGCTGATCGCCTCCTCCCGGCTGCACCCCAAGATGGTCGAGTGGATGCGGACGTACTACGCCAACTGCCGCGCCAAGTGGGGCGCGCCGGTACGGGACGACGCCCCCTCGGTCCGTACGAAGGTGGAGTGGGCGCGCGAGGTGCTCACCACCGCCCAGGTCTGGACCCCCAAGCAGGACGCCGTCGCGCTCGCCGCGCACGTCCTCGCCACCGGACCGGACGCGATCGACCTCGACGCGGAGCTGACCGCCGAGCAGAGCGACGCCTACCAGGCGCTGGTCTCCCGGCGCGCCGACCGGGTGCCGCTGGAGTATCTGACCGGCCGGGCGAAGATCTTCGACCTCGAACTGGAGGTGAACGAGGACGTCTTCATCCCCCGGGTGCACTCCGAGGCCATGGTCTCCGACGCGCTCGCGGCCGCCGACGGCGAGCGGCCCAGGATCGTGGATCTGTGCACCGGCTCCGGCGCGATCGCGCTGGCGCTCGGGGCGCGGCGGCCCGGAGCCGTCGTCACCGGCGTCGACCTCTCCGCCGCCGCCGTCGCGTGCGCGCGGGGCAACGCCCGGCGGCTGGCCGGGCAGGTGCCCGCGGCCGTCGACTTCGTCCGGGGCGACGCCGCCGACCCCGCGCTCCTCGCCGAACTGGACGGCACGGTCGACCTGGTCACCGCCAACCCGCCCTATGTGCCGGACCGGCTGGTGATCCCGGCGGAGTGGGCGGTGCACCAGCCGGCCGAGGCGATCTACGCGGGCTGGGACGGGCTCGACGTGCTCCGCTCGGTGGTCACCGCCGCCGCCCGGCTGCTGAAGTCCGGCGGGGTGCTGGCCGTCGAGCACTACGACGCGGTGGTGGACGAGGTCGTCGACATCGTCACCGCCGCCGGCTTCGAGGCCGTCGTGAGCCACACCGACCACGACGGCTTCCCCCGCTATGTCGTCGCCCGGCGCGCCGGGCGATGAGCCGGTGGCCCCGAAGAGGACCGCGGCGCCGGACGTGAACGACCTGGAGCACAGCGCATGAGTCTCAGCAGACGCGCGATGCTGCGGGGCGGCGTGGCGCTGGGGGGTGCGGCGGCCGTGGACCCGGCCGCCCTCACCGCCCCGGCGCTCGCCGCCCCGGCGGGCATCGCCATCGACCGGGCCACCAATGTGGCCCTCTCCCACGACCCCGCCACCGGGCGGCTGGTCCACGACGCCGTCAACGCGCTCTGGCTCATGCCGTCCGGGGGCGGTCCGGCCCGGCGGCTCACCGACGACGCCGAGGACGCGACCTGGCCGTCGTTCTTCCCCGGCGGCGCCCGCGTCGCCTTCCAGTCCTTCCGCCACGGCCGGTACGACCTGTGCGCGGTGGACGTCGCCACCCTCGCGGTGGAACGGCTCACCTCCGGCCCGCAGTACGACATCGAGCCCGCCGTCTCCCCCGACGGCACGGCGATCGCCTATGTCTCCGACGCGGGCGACACCAGCACGATCCGGATCCTCGACCTGGCCACCGGCAGCTCCCGCGCCGTCGCCGGGGCCGACGACCGGCGCTCCTACCGCTCGCCCGCCTGGCATCCCGACGGCCGGCTCCTCGCGTACATCGCCGGGGAGACCTCGGTGGAGACCCTGCGCCCGGCGACCGGCGAGCGCACCGTGGTCCGCACCGCGCCCCCCGGACAGGTGCTGCGCGGCACGGGCTACGGACCGGACGGCGCGCTCGCCCATGTCGCCGTCGACGGCCCCCGGGCCACGCTGTACGTCGACGGCCGGGCGGTGACCGGACCGGCCGAGGAGCCGGGCCCCTTCCCGCCCGCCTGGACCGGCGCCCGCGAACTCGTCCACGGCTCCGCCGACGGCCTCCTCCTCCGCCGCACCGCGCCCGCCGCGCCCACCGGCGCGCCATGGACCTCTGCCGCGATCCCGTTCACCGCCGTGCTCGCGCCGCCCGGCACGCCCCCGGTCTCCGCGCGGCCCGTCACACCGCCCCGCGAGGCCCCCGTCCGGGGCATCGCCGGACCGGCGATCTCACCCGACGCCTCCTCGGTCTGCTTCCGGGCGCTGGGCGCGCTCTGGCTCATGCGGTTCGGCTCCGCCCCGGTGCGGATCGTCGACGGCGGGGATCCCAACGACCCGCACTGGTTCCCCGACGGACGCTCCGTCGTCTACAGCGGCGACCGGTCCGGCGTCCCCAACCTGTGGCGGCACACCCCCGGCGGCGGCCCCGACGAACAGCTGACCGACCACCCCGGCGGCGCGCTGCGCCCCAGCGTCTCGCCCTCGGGCGACCGGATCGCCTTCCAGGACGAGGCCGGGGCCGTACGGATCCTCGACCTCGCCGCCGGGACCAGCCGCGAACTGCTCCCCGCCGCCGACAAACCCGGCAAGGCGTCCTGGTCCCCGGACGGCGCCCGGCTCTCGATGGCCGTCCTGGTCACCGCCTCCGAGCGGGAGACCGCCGGATACAACCGGGTCCTGACCGCCGAGGTCGCCACCGGCCGGACCGTCACCCGGCCCATCGCCCCGTACCGCTCCATCGCCACCCGCGGCGACGACGGACCGGTGTGGACCCCGGACGGAAAGGCGATGATCGTCGTCGCCGAGAGCCTGGTGCACCGGGTGCCCGTCGCACCGGACGGGACGGTCACCGGACCGCCCGTACCGCTCTGCGACCGGGTCGCCGACGCGGTCTCCGTCTCCGCCGCCGGACATGTGCTCTTCCTCTCCGTCGGCGAGCTGACCCTGCTGCCGCCCGGCCGCCGGCGGCGCCGGCCGGTCCGGCTCGCCACCTCGCTCGTCTGCCGGCAGCGCCCGGCCGCGCCCCGCGCCGTCGTACGCGCCGGGGCGCTCTGGGACGGCGAGGGCGACGGCTACCGCCGGGACGTCGACATCACCGTCGAGAACGGCGTCGTCGTCGCCGTCGAACCGGTCCGCCCCGGCTCCCCCGCGCCCACCGTGGACGCGAGCGCCCGCACCGTCATCCCCGGGCTCGTCGACGTCCACAACCACTGGCACCACCGGGGCCGCCAGTGGGGCGGGCGGCAGGGGCCGCTCTGGCTGGCGTACGGGGTGACCACCAGCCGCTCCACCGGCGATCCGGCCCACCGGATGGCCGAGACCCGGGAGGCCCTGCACTCGGGCGCGGTCACCGGGCCGCGCTATCTCGGCTCGGGCGAGCCGCTGGACGGCGCGCGGGTCCGCTTCGACTTCATGCGCTCCGTCACCTCCGAGGAGCAGCTCGACCGCGAGCTGCTCCGGGTGACCGGCCTCGGCTACCACGTCGTCAAGTCCTACCAGCGCCTTCCGGTGCTGCTGGAGAGACGGCTGGTGGGGCGGCTGCGGCAGGCGGGCGTCCAGGCCGTCTCGCACTATCTCTACCCGGCGCTGCCCACCGGCTTCAACGGCATGGAGCACACCGGCGGGGAGAACCGGCTCGGCTACTCCCGCACCCTGAGCTACGCGGGCGGGCGCGCCGCCGAGGACACCGTGCGGCTGCTCAGCCGCCCCGGGGTGTACATCTCCTCCACACTGCTCTTCGCCCATGAGCTGTTTCTGGACAGCCGCGATCTCATCGAGGACCCGAGGACCCGCACCCTCTTCCCCTCCTGGGAGTACGCCGCGCTGCTGGCCCGCGCGGAGCACGCGGCGACCCCGGGCGGCGAGCTGGACCGCGCCTGGACGGCGGGCGACGTCGATCTGCTGCTGCGGGTGCACCGCGCGGGCGGCACGGTGGTCGCGGGCACGGACGCGCCGCTGGACTCCGTCGGCATCGGCATCCACCAGAATCTGCGGGCGCTGGTCAAGCACGGTTTCACCCCCGTCGACGCGCTGCGGACGGCGACCGGGAACGCGGGCCGGGCGCTGGGCGCGGCGGGCACGCTCGGGGTGATCCGGCCGGGGGCCCGCGCCGATCTGCTGGTGATCGACGGGGACCCGCTGCGGGACATCGCCGCCGCCGCCCGGATCGAGCAGGTCTTCGTGGACGGCCACCGGCACACGGTGCGGGAACTGCTGGCCCCCTTCGCCCGTTTCCCCCGTACGCGGACGGCGGCCGCGCCGGCCGCCCCGGCGCCGTCCCCGGGCTGCTGCCGCTCCCGCCCGGCCCCGCCGCCGTGACCGGGCCCCCTCGGCGACCGGGGCCCTTGGCGAAAAACCTCTGGTGTGACCACACGATGATCATGTGTGCTGAAGACTCGTGGTGACACCACCCACTCATCCGCATCCTTCGAGAACGCAGGGACTGTTCATGTTCGAACTCGTTGAGCCCATCAAGACCGAACGTCTGGTCATCCGTCCGTTCGCCGCGCGCGACGAGGACGACATGCTGGAGTTCGAGTCCCGGGAGGACGTGGCCCGCTATCTCTTCAACGAGCCGCGCACCCGCGAGGACAACGCCAAGGAGCTGGCGGTCCGGCTGGAGCAGACGGCTCTGCGCAAGGAGAAGGACACCCTGATGACCGCCGTCGAGCTGGACGGCAAGGTCATCGGCTATGTGCTGCTCGTCTGGCTGAGCGAGGAGCACCGGCAGGGCGAGTTCGGCTATGTCTTCCACCCCGGCTTCCAGGGCAAGGGGTACGCGACGGAGGCGGCCGTCGAGATGCTCCGCATCGGCTTCGAGAAGATGGATCTGCACCGGATCATCGGCCGCTGCGATCCGCGCAACGGCGGCTCCGCCCGGGTCATGGAGCGGCTGGGCCTGCGCAAGGAGGCCCACTTCGTGGAGTCCGAGATCTTCAAGGGCGAGTGGGGCGGCGAGCTGCACTACGCGATGCTGGCGTCGGAGTGGCGCGCGGCGCGGGACGCTTCGTGACGCGGGGCTGACACGGGAGGGAGGCCCCGGACGGGGCCTTCCTTCTCCGGGCGGGGCGCCGGGGCCGTCCGGCATGAGTTCTGGCCATTCGCGCGGGGCCGGGCGGCTCGGTTCGGGCGGCTCGGCCCGGTTCGGCTCGGCTCAGTTCAGCTCGGTTCGGGTCGGGTCGGGTCGGGTCAGAGCGAGTCGGACGTCGTCGGCCAGCCCTGGCGGCGCAGCACCCCGGCGATGTCCGGGGCCCGGTAGTGATCGCCCTTGAGGACCTTGCCGTCCTCCCGCAGCACGGGCACGCCGTCGGGCCCCAGCTTCGACATATTGGCGCGGTGCACCTCGGCGAGGACCGCGTCCAGATCGATGCCGTGGACCAGCGCCGTGCCGTAGGCGACGTAGACGACGTCGGCCAGCTCGTGCGCCAGGCTGTCGAGCGGACCGTCGACGGAGACCTCCGCCACCTCCGCGAACTCCTCGGCCAGCAGCTCGTGCCGGTGCGCCGCCAGCTCCGGCGGAACCTCCGCCGGGACGGCCCGGGCGTCGAGCCCGAAAGCGCGGTGGAACTCCTGGACCAGGGCGGCGGGCGACTGCTTCATCCGGCCGACTCTACGCGGCGGACGGGGCTCCCGGCCCCGGTGGAAGAAGGTCAGCCCGACCGCGATCAGGGCCGCGCCGAGCAGCACGGCGCTGAGCGTATGACCGATGCCGGTGTCGGAGAGTATGGGCTGCACCCCGGCGCCCGGCCCCTCGCCGTACGGCACGCCCCCGGCCGCACCGCCCGCCGCCGCACCGGCGCCGGAGGCCGCGAGCGCCGGGGCCGCACCGCCCGCCGTCAGGCATATCGCGCACAGCAGCAGAACGCCGCGACGCACCCCGCCCCGCCGCCGGGCCCGCGCCGCTCCGCCGCGCGGCCCCCGGTCCGAAGGATCAGCGAACACCGTCACAGCCCCGCCCTCTCGCCGTAGCCCCGCCCGCCCGGGCGTCCCCCGCCGTGCAGCAAGACGGCGAACACCACCGCCCTGGTTGTTCACGTATCGAGGGAAATTTCGCGACCCGTTCCCCCGTGCGCCGGCCGGGCGGCTGAGCTGCGACGACACCCGCGCCTCACCCGGACGGTCGGCGTTTTCACTCTCCCGCGCCACGCGGCGCGCGCGAGGGGCCCGGCGCGCGAACGCTGAGGAGCGACAGCCCTCCGTCAGAGAAGAGAGCACCATGGCTGTGTCACCGCCCTCCGCCGCCCCGTCGAACCGTCGCCGCATATCCGGCATACCCCTCACCGCTCTGCGCCGGACCGGCGCGCTCACCCTGGCCCTGGCCACGACGGCGCTCTGCGCCGCGCCGGCCGTCGCCGCCGACGGAAGCGGCTCCGACGGCAGGGCCAAGCCGACCGTCGTCCTCGTGCACGGCGCGTTCGCGGACGCGTCCGGCTGGAACGACGTCGTCGAACGCCTCCAGCACCACGGCTACAACGTGGTCGCCCCGCCCAACCCGCTGCGGGGCGTCGGCAATGACTCGACCTATGTGGCGTCCGTCCTGGAGTCCATCGAGGGCCCGATCGTCCTCGCCGGCCACTCCTACGGCGGCGCGGTCATCAGCCAGGCCGCCGCCGGGAACCCCAACGTCAAGGCGCTGGTCTACATCTCCGCCTTCATGCCCGACGTGGGCGAGTCGCCCGCCGGGCTCTCCGGCAAGTTCCCCGGCAGCGAACTCCAGCCCGCCCTGCGGCCCGTCCCGTACACCGACGCCCACGGCAGCGGCTCGGACCTGTACATCAAGAACGACAAGTTCCACTCCGTCTTCGCCGCCGACCTCTCCACCGCCCAGACGAAGGTGATGGCGGTCGAGCAGCGGCCCGTGGCGGCGGCCGGATTCGCGGAGAAGGCGACCGCGGCGGCCTGGAAGACCATCCCGTCCTGGTTCGTCGTCGCCAAGAACGACAAGGCCATCGCGCCCGATCTGGAGCGCTTCGAGGCCAGGCGCGCGAAGTCGCGCACCATCGAGATCAACTCCTCGCACGTGGCGATGATGTCCCACCCCGACACCGTCACCAAGGTGCTCCGCGAGGCCGCCTCCGGCAGTGCCGACCGGCCCGCGCTGGCCGCGACGGGCACCCGGACCAAGGCCCTCGCGGGCCTCGGCGGACTCGCGAGCGCGGCCCTCCTCGCGGGCACGGCGCTGGTCGTGACCTCCCGCAAGCGCCGGAGCGCCGGCGGCTGATCCGCCGACGCGCCGCACGGCGGCGGGCCCGGCGCACCCCGCGCCGGGCCCGCCGCCGTTCAGTGCCGCCCGACGAAGTCCAGCACCGCGTCGTTCAGCGCCGGGGCGTTCTCCTCGTGCATCAGATGCGAGGCGTGCAGGATCAGGATCCGCTCGCTGTCCGGCAGCAGCTCCTCCAGCCGGTCGACGAGCCGGTGGAACAGCGGCGCGCTGTGGAAACCGTTCACCAGCAGTGTGGGGACGCGGAGCGCGCGGACGTCCTCCGGGTCGAGCGGGGGCGTCCCCGCGTCGAAGAGCCCCGCCTTCAGCGCGGAGAGGTTCTCGCGCATCTGCGGTACGCGCTCGGGGGCCAGTCCCGCGTACGCCCGCTCGTCCAGCACCCCCCGCAGAAAGATCCGCATCGCCCGCTCGTCGTCGCCGGCCCGGAACGCCCGGCCGGCCGGCGCGAGGGTCCCGATCCGGAATCCGAGCAGCGCGCGCAGGACGGCGGGCCGGCGCAGCAGCGGCGGCAGCTCGGCCGGGCGGGGCGGATCGCTGAGCAGCAGCGGCACCACGGGCGGCTCCTCCAGCACCAGGCTCCGTACCGCCTCCGGCCGCCGGATCGCGGCGAGCAGACTGATGAACGCGCCCCACGAATTGCCGACCAGATGCGCGGGGGCGGCCCCGACCCGCTCCAGGAACGCCAGCAGATCGTCGACGTGCGGGCCCATCGGATTGGGGACGCCGGGCGGGATGTCCGGATTGGGGCGGGCGTAGCGTCTGCTGTAGGCGATGGCCCGGTACGCCGCCCCGACGGCGGGCAGCTGCGCGTCCCAGGTGCGCAGATCGCTGAGGTCGCCGTGGACGAAGACGACGGGCTCGCCGTCCCCGGTCTCCCGAAAGGCCAGGGAGACCCCGTTGACGTCGGCGGTTTCCATGTTTCCCCTCTCACCGGGCCCGCTTCCGACGAGCGCCCTCACCCTTCCCCCTCCGCCCCGCCGCCTAACGGCCCCTCACCCGTCCACTGGCCCATCCGGCGCACCCGGCGTGCGCCCGCGCCCCTCCGCTCCTTGACTGGAGTCCGGATTCCCGACGGAGGAGGCGTACGGCGTGAACACGCGGTGGAAGCGGTGCCTGGCGGCGGCGGGGCTCGCGGCGGCGCTGGCCGTCCCGGCCGCGGGCTGCTCCGACGGCGAGGGCGGCCCGTCCGACGTCGCCTCCCGCGCGATCGCCTCGGCGACCGCCGCCGTCGACGACAAGCTCCACGAGATCAAGGGCGGCGTCAACGCCAAGGACCAGGTCACCCTCGGCGCCCCCGACAGGGACGCCGACGGCCGCACCACGGTCGTGATCACCGCCCGCAACACCGCCGGCTCCCCCAAATCCTTCGCCGTCCAGATCATCTACCGCGACCCCGGCGGCAATCTCCTCGACACCGTCCTCGTCACCCTCCCCGACATCCCCGCCGGCTCCTCCGCCAAGGCCACGGCCCGCAGCAACCGCGATCTCTCGGGCGACGTCCGCGCGGAGACGGGGACGGCGCTGCGGTACTGAGCGCGTCCGCGCGTCCCGCCCTCAGCGCAGCCGCGCGGCGATCCGGGCGCGTACCTCCCGAGCCCGCGGATCGTCATGACCCGCCAGAAGCCGCAGCGCCTCCGCCCCATGCCGCCGCGCCGCCTCCGGATCACGGTCGGACACCGCCCGGGCCAGGCCGTCCAGCGCCAGGGCCTCGTTCCAGCCGTCGCCGAGCGCGCGATGCGCCGCGGCCGCGCGGCGGTGGAAGCCGGCCGCCTCGTCGGCGCGGCCGAGCCTCCGATAGATCTGCCCCGCGCCGTGCCAGGCCAGCGCCTCCCGGCCGCGGTCCCCGAGCCCTCGGTGCCGGGAGGCCGATCGCTGGTAGGAGACGAGGGCGTCCGCGAGGGCTCCGACGGCCTGCTGGGCGTCGCCGAGACAGATCAGCCAGAAGCCCTCCAGCCGTGCGTCGCGCAGACCGAGGGCGATCTCCAGCGCGGCGTCGGCCGCCTCAAGGGCCCGCTCGGGCTCTCCCCGCTCGCGCTCCAGTTCGCTCAGCAGCCGCAGCGCGTTGCCCTCGCCCCGGCGGCTGCCGAGAGCGCGGTGTGCCGTCAGCGCCCGCCGGACGGCGACGGCCGCCTCGTCCGTACGCCCGGCGCGCAGATGGGTGCTCCCGAGGTTGGCGAGCGCGGTGGCCGCCCAGTGCGCGGATCCCAGCTCGCCGAAGGCGTCGACGGCCTGCGCGAAGTGGTGCGCCGCCTCGGCCAGGCGTCTGCCGCGCAGGTGGGTCAGCCCGATCAGATTGAGCGAGTGCGCCTCGCCCGACCGGTCCCCCAGCTCGCGCAGGAGCGTCAGCGCGCCGTGATGGCACTCGGCGCCCTCGGCCGGGCGGCCGGCCCGGGTGTGTCCCATGCCGAGGGCGGTGAGCAGCAGGGCCTCGGCCGCGCGGTCGCCCAGCCGGCGGGCCGCCGCCAGACCGATCAGGCCGACCGGCTGCCAGTCCTCCGCGGGCGCGGACGGTGACTGGGTGTGCCAGAGCACGGCCGCGAGCCGCCAGGCGGTCCGGGGGCGTCCGGGGGCGGCGGCGCGGACGGCCCTCAGCAGATTGGCGTGCTCCCGTTCCGACCAGTCCACGGCGGCGTCGCGGTCGGGGAAGGACGCCGGACGGACGCCGTCGGCGGGCGGGGCGAGTTCCAGCCGGTCCTCGGCCGGGGCGAGCAGGCTCTGGGCGGCGTCGGCGGTGTGCAGATACCAGTCCAGGACCCGGCGCAGCGCGGCGTCCCGTTCCTCGGGCGGCTCCTCGTGGTGGGCCTGGTCGGTGGCGTAGGCGCGCAGCAGATCGTGGAACTGATAGCGCTCGGGGGCGGTCTGCTCCACGAGATGCGCGCCCACCAGGGAGTCGAGCAGCTGCCGGGTCCGCCCGGCGGTCAGTCCGGCGAGGGCGGACGCGGCCCCGAGGCCGAACTCCGGTCCCGGGTGCAGTCCGAGGAGACGGAACAGCCGTGCCGCCCGGTCGGAGAGGGCCCGGTAGGACCAGGCGAAGACGGTCCGCACGGCCTCGGCCTCCTCGTCGTCCCCGGTGCTGAGCGCGTCCCAGAGGGCGGATTCGTCCCGGAGGTCGGCGATCAGGTCGTCCAGTCGCATATGGGGGCGTCCGGCGGCGCGTTCGGCGGCGATGCGCAGGGCCAGCGGGAGGCGGGCGCACAGCTCCGCCAGTTCGGTGAGCCGGTCCGGGTCGTCGGCGGGGCGGTACCCGGCGGTGACCGCCCGCAGGAGCGCGACGGCCTCCTCCTGCGGCAGGGTGCCCAGCGTCAGCCGGCGCGCGCCCTCCCGGACGGCGAGCCCCGACAGCCTGCTCCGGCTGGTGACGACCACCAGGCTGCCCGCGCTGCCCGGAAGGAGCGGGCGCACCTGGGCCGCGGTGGCCGCGTTGTCCAGGACGATCAGGAGCCTGCGGTCCGCCAGCAGGGAGCGGTACAGCGCGGCGGCGGCGTCCGGATCCCTCGGGACGGCGGCCGGGCGGACGCCGAGGGCGGTGAGAAAGCGGTGCAGGGCGTCCTCGGCGGTGACCGGTTCCCCGGGGTCGTAGCCGCGCAGATTGACGTAGAGCTGCCCGTCCGGGAACCGCTCCTGGACCCGGTGGGCCCAGCGCAGGGCGAGGGAGGTCTTTCCGGCGCCGGCGGTGCCCGCGATCACCCACACCGAGACCACGAGCGCCGTGCCGTCCTCGTCGCAGAGCACGGCGTTCAACTGGTCCAGCTCCTGGGCGCGGTTGACGAAGCCGCGTACGTCGGCGGGGAGCTGCCTCGGGGTGGGGACGGTCGCGGGCTCCTCCTCCGGGGCGCCGTAGTGGTGGAAGTGGATCCCGCCGCTGACGCCTCCGGCCTGGACGACGTCGCGCGACGAGCCCGACAGCTCGTTGCGCGAGCCGCCGGAGGGCTCCGCGTCCGCGCCGGGTCCGGTGATCGTCTACTCCGTCGGAGGCTTCGGCGGGGGCAGGTGCGCCACCTCGCGGTCGAAGTAGCGGGCCATGTCCTCGGCGCTCCCGTACAGCTCGGCGACAGCGCGCTCCCAGCGGCCGACGAGTTCCGGTTCGGTGTAGCGGATCGCGCCCAGCGTGGCGCCCGACGCGGAGTAGAGGACTCGGTACAGGGTGCGTCCGCCGAGGACGACGACCTCGGGGAGCGGGCCGGGGGCCTCCGCCTCGGCGAGCGTTCCGGCGTCGACGACGCGCACCCGCTCCCCGTACGCGGCCCGTTGCCGCAGTGAGTGGAGCTCCCACTGGAGGTAGGGGGTGAGGGGCTTCTCGACCACGCGCACCCGGTGGAAGAAGGATCCGCGGCGCTCGTCCTCACGGGCGAGGGCGAGCAGCGTGTCGCGGCGTTCCCCGAGGAGCGCGAGCGCCTCGTCCCACGCGCCCCGGCGCAGTGCGTCCCGGCTGGCGCTGCCCTGCTCCTCGAAGTGCTGGAGCCGCTCCAGTTTCCAGGAGTCGTGCCGGACGACCTCGGCGTCGCGCTCTCGGAAGTCCCGTTTGTAGGACTCCCGGTCGAGCCGTTCGCCCAGCTCGGGAGGGAGGGGCGGGAAGCGGGGCTCAGACATCGGGGATGTCCGGCTTGGCGGCGCTGAGCAGGGCGCCGGGGATGACGACCAGCCGTTCGTCGGCGGCGAGGGTCACGCCGTCCGGGAGGCGGGAGCCGTAGTGGTCGGTCAGATCTCTGCCGATCACCGCGATGTCCCCGTTGCTGAGCCGCCAGATGTCCGGGCAGTCGTCCCGTCCGTCGGAATTGCCCAGTTCCGCGGCGGGCTTGCCCAGCCGCCTCTCCAGGGCGGCGGAGGGATCGGCTTCCCAGGCGCGCGCCATGGCTGCCTCCGTTCGGCTCGGCCACCGTGGGGATTCGGTACGCAGTGTAGGCAGGGCCGTCACAGCGGGCAATGGCCCGACGGGCTCGCCGGGCCCGGGCCGCCGTACCGCGGGTGCGCCGGACCGGTCCCGCCGGGCGAAACGCGGTGGAGGCGGGCGGGGGCCGCGGTGAGGATGGGGGGATGGATCTTCGAAGTGTTTCCGCGCAGGCTCTGATCGTGGTGGACGTCCAGGCGGACGCGGTCGTCGGCGGGCGGGCGGTGCCCGGGGCCGGGTGGCTGGTGGAGCGGACGGGGGAGTTGATCGGGCGGGCGCGGCGGAGCGGGGCGCTGGTGGTGCATGTGCAGAACGACGGGTCGCCCGGGGCGGGCGACGAGCCGCACACGCCGGGCTGGGAGCTGCACCATCCGGTCGGGGCGGGTCCGTTGGAGGCGGTGGTGCGCAAGACCTCGGCCGACGCGTTCGACGGGACGTCGCTGGGGGAGCTGCTGGCCGGCTCGGGGGTGCGGGCGCTCGCGGTCTGCGGGGTGATGTCGGAGATATGCGTGCAGGCCACCGCGCGGACCGCGCTGGCGCTGGGTTATCGGGTCGTCCTGCCGTACGACGCCCATACGACGCACGACATTCCGGCGGCCCCCGGGATCAGCGAGGTGGTGCCGGCCGCCGCGGTCTCCCGGGTCGCCGCGTGGGCCCTCGGCACGGCCGAGATCACCACCGCCGCGGCCGGCGTGGTCTTCACCGCCCCGCCCTCGCGGGGGCGTTGAAGGGCCGCCGGGACGGTCCGGCGCGGATCTGCCGACAGGGGACTGGACAGGCACATTTACACTTAGCCAAGCCTTACCAAACTTGCGCCGGTCCTCCACCGCACGAAAGCAGAACGTCCATGATCAGCAACATCGCTTCGCGCCGCCGCACGCTCGCCCTGGCCACCGCTCTCGCGGGCGCCCTGACCCTCACCGCGTGCGGCTCCGACGCGGACTCCGGGTCCGGCGACGCCAAGGGCGAGGACAAGGGCGGGCAGCAGACCCGTGTGATCAAGACGGCCATGGGCGACGTCAAGGTGGCCGCCGAGCCGAAGCGGGTCGTCGTGCTGGACACCGCCGAGCTGGACTCCGTGATCACCCTCGGCGTGAAGCCGGTGGGCGCGACCCGCACCGACTCCGTCTCCGGCTTCCCGGCCCATCTGCCGGCCGAGACGGTCGAGGGCGTGAAGCTCGTCGGCGAGATGACGGACCCGAACCTGGAAGCCATCGCGGCGCTCGACCCCGATCTGATCCTCACCAGCAAGATCCGGCACGAGGACAAGTACGAGCAGCTCAAGGGCATCGCCCCCACCGTCATGACCGAGTCCACCGGCCTCCCCTGGAAGGAGAACTTCCGCACCCACGCCGAGGCGCTGGGCAAGAAGGACGAGGCCGAGAAGGCCGTGGCGGGCTACGAGAAGCAGACCGCCGAGGTCACCAAGGCGCTGGGCGGCAAGGAGAAGGCCGCGAAGACCGAGGTCAACATGGTGCGCTTCGTCGAGGGCGCGGACATCCGCATCTACGGCAAGGAGAACTACATCGGCACCCTGCTCGCCGATGTCGGCCTGGGCCGCCCGGCCGTCACCGAGAAGGCCGAGGAGGGCTTCATGCTGAATGTGAGCCCGGAGAAGATCGACCTCGCCGACGCGGACGTCATCTTCCACTCGACCATCGGCGACCCGAAGAAGGCCAAGGCCACCGAGGTGCTCGGCGGACCGCTGTGGAAGAACCTCGACGCGGTGAAGAAGGGGAACGTGCACTCGGTCCAGGACGAGCTGTGGATCCAGGGCATCGGCTACACCGCCGCCGGGAAGATCCTCGCGGAGCTGCAGACCGCGCTGACCAAGTGACCGGCTGACCGGCCGACCGCCTGACCGGTCGACCGGTCGACCGGTCGCAGCAGAATCGCCGGTGGGGGCGGGCGCGGACATCCGCGCCCGCCCCCACCGGCATGACCGGGACGTCTACGACGAGTGCGCCACTCCCCCGGGGCGATACGAGGGCCGCCCGCCCCGCGCGCTCACCCGGGGTCCCAGCTCTCGTCCTCGTCCGACTGGTACGGAACCCCCACGGCCGCCGTCGCACGCGTCACCTTCATCGCGGCCACCCCGTTCAGCAGGTCAAAACTTTTAAAGCGGTTCATGCCATTTCCCCCTTTCGTTCCCTTCATTCTTTCTGTCCTTCAATCGGCAATCAACTGATTACCTGCTCCGACCGCCCGCACCGCGTGCTCGCGCTGTCTGCGGATCAGATACCGGCCGGGGGCGATCCCCGTGCCGCCGTGCTCGGGATGGAGCAGATACGCGACTCCCGAGACCTCGGCCAGCCCGAGCGCCAGCCCCTGGGGATCGCCGACCCCGGCGGTCCAGCGACAGGCGCCCGCGTCGGCGGTGAGGGTGTGCGGATGGCCGCCGGCGCCGCGCAGCAGTTCGACGCCGCCGGGCGGGACCGGCCGCCACTCCGCGTCGGCCGGCACCTCGGCGTCGGCCACCAGCTCGTGCGGCACGACGATCAGATCGCCCTGGGCCTGGGGTCCGCCGACCACCGGGACGGCCGCCTCCCGCTCCAGATGGGCGAGGACGTCGAGGCCGGTACGGGAGGAGAGTTCGGCGAGGGTCGTCACGGCGGCGGGCGCGGGCCGGGGTGCGGTCGCGGGTGCGGTCGTCTTCATGTGCGTCACCTTCGAGTGCGTCGTGGGGGCGGGCGGGCGGAGGTGGGGTGGTGGTGCGGTGCGGTGGTGCGCGGTCGTACGGGAGGCCCGCGCACCGTCGCCCGGCGGTCGGCTTCGGTCGGGATTCGGTCCAATTAGGGATCAGTTCGAACAGGGTGGGACCGGCGAAGGTCCGGTTCGGACCAGTGAAGGTCCGGTTCGGAGCGGTGACCGTCCGGTTCGGGGCCGGTCGCGGTTCGGTTCGGGCCGGGCGGTCGGGTGCGGGCCGGGGCCGGGCGGGCCCGGCGGTCAGGTGCGGCGGGCGAGTCCGGCGTACTGATCGCCGCTCAGGCCGTAGGTCCACCCGGCCGCGGACACCGGATCGTCGATGTCGGCCGGCACGCTCAGCCCGTACGCGCGTCGTCCGCCGTCCGGCCCCGCCGAGCCGTCGACCGCGAGCAGCAGCCGGGCCGCGCGGCCCCAGATCTGCTGGGGCAGATGGTAAAGGCGCAGCTCACAACCGGGGTTGCCGGGATCGGGGGCGGCGGCCACCAGCGGCAGACCGGCCTGTTCGACGTACGCCTCCCAGCCGATCCGCTCCATCACGGCGTGACGGGCGTCCATCCGGGTCTCGCGATGGAGGACGGCGGCGGACGGGGCGGTGACCGCCCGGGCGGAGACCGGGACGCCGTGCAGCGCGTAGACCTCGGTCCCGTCCGCGTACCGGACCGCGGGTCCCCGTCCGTCGTGCAGCCGCACCTCGCCGAACCGGGCGCCCGGCAGCGGTTCGGTGCGCACCTCGACCGGTCGTTCCGCCATGACGCACACCTCCTCTCGGGGCCACCACCACCCGGCCGTCCGGGCGAGTTCCATCCACAGGTCGAGCAGTCGTCCGTCGCCGCCCTCGCAGACGCGATGGCCGAGCCGCCGGCGGATGTCGTGTCCGGCGGCCCAGTACGCGTCCTGCGAGCCGTACCAGGCGAACCCGGTACGGCGGCCGCCGGCCGACAGCAGCGCGGTGCGCGTCGGGGCGACGAGTCCGTCCCACAGCGCGGTGTGCAGCGGTTCGTGCACGGCCACCGCCAGGACGGTGCCGAGCGGGACGCCCCGGGCGAGCGCCTCCTCGGGCGGCAGGGTGCGGGCCGTCTGGACGGGGGCCTGCCACCACAGCAGGTGACGGCGGTCGGTCCGCGCCTCCGCCCGGGCCCGCAGCCCGGCCGCCGAGGCGGCGATGGAGACGGCGACGGCCGATTCGCGCCCGTCGTCCGGGATCAGCGGCAGCGCCGCCGCCGGGGACGGGACCCAGACGAACGCCGGCCTCGCCGCTCCGGCGACGCGGTACAGCTCAACGACCGCGGCCTCGGCACGGTCCCGGTCGACTGGTCGGGTGGAGCGCCCGAGCGCCAGCCACTCGTCGCGCAAGGAGCACGCCAGGGCGAGCCGTCCGGAGCCCCCGGGAGGGGTACGAAGGTGCTGCGGGGATCCGTGATCACGGGTCCCGGGTGAGCGTTTCACCGCGCTCACCGGAGGGTGGCGGTGTCCGCCTTTCCATCTGTCATACCCAGGATCGTGGCAGGCGCCCCGGGCATCCGCAACGCTGTTTTCGCCGGTGATCGGGGCCCTCGGCAGGGGTGCCGGCCCGGCCCTCAGGCGTACCGCGAACGGCTCACGGGGCCGCCCGCCACGCCGTGATGACACCCGGGGATGGCCGGATGCGTACCGGAGGCCGGGCCGCTCATCGGTCCCCGCCTGGGGGATCCGCTGGGCGGCCCGGCCGTCATTCTGTCCTGAATTCGCCGTCGCGGCCGGGTGGTCGGAGCGAAGGGCCGACCGGCGGCCCCGGCGCGGTCCGCACCGGCGGCCCCTCCGACGGCCCCCGCCGGATTCAGCCCGCCCAGACGTCCTCGACGTAGCGCCCCTCGTCCATGAGCCCGGCGAGCCAGTCCTCGGCGGCCTCCGGGGTCGCGCCCACGCGGTCGGCGTAGACGGTGCGGAAGGCGTCCCGGACGGCGGGGGCCATGGCGCGGCCGTCGCCGCAGACGCGGACATGGGCGCCGGCGGCGAGCAGCTCCCAGACCTCGTCCGCCTCCCGGAGGATGCGGTCCTGGAC
The DNA here is from genome assembly GCF_043080985.1 of Streptomyces sp. NPDC014894. Lineage (NCBI taxonomy): Bacteria > Bacillati > Actinomycetota > Actinomycetes > Kitasatosporales > Streptomycetaceae > Streptomyces > Streptomyces sp. NPDC014894. Next base: position 344,419 of record NZ_JBIBWD010000007.1, on the reverse strand, counting down.
GTATCGCGCGCCGTTCTCGGGGGCCTTGGAAAAGGCGGGGCGCGGGCTCACGGCCCCGGCGGCCTCCGCCGCCTCGAACTCGGCGCGGTGGAGGTAGTCGACGTCGGGATGGTCGCAGCCGAAGTAGCAGAGCAGGGGCGCTCGGTCGGGGCGCGGATCGGCGACCCGGTCCGCGACGGCGGCGCGGAAGGGCGCGAGCCCGGTCCCGGCGGAGACCAGCAGCACCGGTACGGCGGGGTCCGCCGGGAGCCGGAAGCCCTCGCGGCAGGGGGAGATCCGGCCGTGGACGGTGTCCCCCGGTCCCAGCCCCGCCAGATGGGCCGCGCCCGCGCCCAGGAACCGCCCCTCGCCGCTGCGGTGCGGCGCCGGGTGGGCGGCGACCATCAGGTCCACGGTGTCCGGGGCGAGCGCGGGCGAGGAGGAGATGGAGTAGTAGCGCGGGTTCGCCGGCGGGAGGACGTCGAGCAGCTCCGGCAGGCCGGGGCGACAGGAGGCGTGCCGTTCCAGCAGATCGGTCACGGTGGGCGCGCCGGGCCCGACGGCTCTGTCCGTACCAGCGGCTCCGGCGGCTCCGCTCGTTCCGGCGGCCCCGGCGGCTCCGGCGGCTCCGGCGGCTCCGGCGGCTCCGGCGGCGAGTCGCTCCAGCGCGGCGCGCTCCGGCGGGCAGGGGGTGTGCGCGGCGAGGGCGGCGGCCTGCCGGGCGGTCGCGGGGCGGCCGAGTTCGGTGAAGTGGGTCAGCAGGGTGCGTACGGTCATCGGCCGGTCCAGCGGCAGCCGCCCGCCCCCGGCGGCGCCGAGCACGACGACCCGGTCGGGGTCGAGCTCCAGGGCCCGGAGCGTACGGTCGACCAGGGCCGCAGGGTTGGCGGGCCGGATCAGCAGATGGTCGCCGCTGCGATAGGCCGTCCCCTCGGGGAGGCGCAGCCGCAGAAAGCGCTTGGAGCGGCCCAGCGGGCTGGTGAGGTCGGCGAGTTCGGCGGTCTCGGCGACCGTGAACGGGAGCAGTCCGTCGTGGACGGGGAGGCCGCCCTCGCCGGGGTGGTCCGTGACGGTGTGGCGGGGTCCGGCGGGCGCGGGGTCCGGGTCGGGGCCGTCGGCGGGCGCTCCGTACCGCTCCAGGAGCGCGGGCCACAGCCGCTCGGTCCACCGCCCGACCTCGGCGGCGACGTCCGTGGACACGTCGACGGCGGCGCGTTCGACCAGGGCGGCGCCGCCCGCGGCGGCCAGCTCGCGGTCGATGAGGGCGGGGACGCGCTGATAGGTCGCCGACCAGTTGCGGTCGCCGATGCCGAGGACGGCGTACGGCACGCCGGCCGGGGCTCCGGAGCCCTCCAGCCACGCCGTGAAGCGGGCGGCGTCGTCGGTGGGCCGGCCGTTGTAGGAGGAGGCCACGATCAGTACGGGGGTGTCGGGGCCGAGTGCGTCGACGGCCTCGTCCAGCGGGGCGAGGGAGGTGCTGAAGCCGTGCCGGGCGCCCTGGTCGGCGAGGTCGGCGGCGATGCTCCGCGAGGTGCCCAGATTGGAGCCGTACAGCACGGTCAGGGTGGTCCCGGGGGCGCGCAGGCCGGCCGTGGCGGGGGCGGCCGGGCGTCCCCGGGCGGGTGCGGCGGCAGGGGCGGCGGCCGGGCGGCGGTCCCCAGGGGTGCGGCGTACCGGGGTCAGGGTGAGGCCGTCCGGTTTGAGGGTGAGGGTCTCCTTGATCCGCAGCCGGTAGTCGCTGTGGTCGAGCAGCCGGTAGCGGTGGACGATCAGCCCGAGCAGGAGGGTCGCCTCGTGCAGCGCGAACTGGCGGCCTATGCAGGAGCGTTCGCCGTTGCCGAAGGGCTTGTAGAGGTGGCCGGGGCGGCGTTCGGTGTTCTCCGGGGTGAATCGGTCCGGGTCGAACAGCTCGGGGTTGTCGCCCCAGCCCGGGTCGCGGTGGAGCATCGGGGTGATGACGGTGATCACCTGGCCGCGCCGCACCGGGTGGCGGCCGCCGATGACGGTGTCCTCCAGCGGCTCGACGGCGAAGGCGGGCGCGGTGGGCCACAGCCGCAGGCTCTCGTTGAGCACCCGGCGGAGGTGGACGAGCCGTCCCACGTCCTCGTACGAGGGATCCGGGTCCGGGTCGCTCCCCCACAGCGTGTCGGTCTCGGCCTGGGCGGCGGCGAGCACGGCGGGGTTCTTGAGCAGGTGGTGGAGGGCGAAGGAGAGCGCGCCGCTGGTGGTCTCGTGTCCGGCGATCAGGAAGGTGAGCAGCTGATAGCGGATGTTGGCGTCGTCGAGCGGTTCGCCGGTGTCCTTGTCCCGGGAGTTGAGCATCAGGTCGAGGAGGTCCCGGCTCCGCCCGGGGCCCGCGCCGTTCCCGGTCTCCGCGAGGGGCGCGAGGGGGGCGGCGGCCCGGCGGCGGCGGACGATCCCGTCGGCCAGCCGGTTCATGGCGTGGATGTCGGCCCGCTGGCGGTTCTCGGAGACGGTGTGCAGGAATTCGAGACCCGGGACGAATCCGGTCTTCCGCTGGGCGTGGTCGAGGGCGCGGACCATCGAGGCGATGAAGGGGTGCGGCTCGGTCCGCGCGAAGCACTCGAAGTCGTGGCCGAAGCCGCAGAGTCCGATGGTGTCGAGGGTCAGCCGGGTCATGTCCTCGGGCACGTCCACCGGAACGCCCTCGTGGGCGTCCCACTTGGCGAGGAGCCGGCGGGCCACGGTCATCATCGCGGGGTGGTAGTCCCGCAGGGCGTTGAAGGAGAACGCGGGCATCAGGATGTTGTGCGCCTTGCGCCAGTTGGGCTCGTCACCGAAGGCGGTGAAGAGTCCGTCCCCGGCGAACTCCCGCACCGTGACCAGCGGGGCCGCCGACTTGCGAAAGCGCGTCTCGTCGCACACCTCGGCGACCAGGTCGCCGCCCGACACCATCAGGGTGTCCTCGCCGAAGATCCGCAGATTGAAGATCGGGCCCAGCGCCCGGGCCTCGCGCATCGCGTACTGGGTGAAGGCGTCGGTCGGCACGCTCAGCGCGTGGCCGAAGACGGGCAGCGGCGTGCGCTCGGGAACGGTGGCCGTCCGCGCTCCCCGGCCCGGTGCTGTCGAGTCCATGGATCCTGCCCTCCGGTGGTCGTCGAGGGACGGCGACCTGGGGTGCCGGTCCCGCCTCCCGGTCCACCATACAAACGACATTGTCACCTGACAATGTCGCTCGACAGTTTCGCTTGACTATGTCGCTATAGTGGCTTGTATGGCACATGTAACCGCCGCCGAGCGGCGGCCCCAGCTCATCGCGGCGGCCATCGAACTCATGGCACGCGAGGGCGTCACCGCGGGCTCCACCAGGGCGATCGCCGCCGAACTGGGGGTGGCGCAGGCGACCGTGCACTACACGTTCGGGACCAAGGCCGATCTCTACCGGGCCGTCCTGGAGTTCCTCACCGAGGACCTGCTCGCCGGCGTCCAGCGGTCGGTGGCCCGCGCCACGAGCCTGGAGGAGGCGCTGCGGGCCACGGCCGACGCCTTCCTGCTCGACCTCGACGGCCGGCCGGAGCTGAATCTGCTCTGGTTCGAGCTGATCGCCTTCTCCCTCCGCAGCCCGGAGCTGCGCGAGGTGGTCGAGCGGTATCACGAGGGCATCGCCGACATCGCCACCGAGGCCCTCACCCAGACCGAGCGGCGCGGCCGGCGCGCCTTCGCGCTCCCCGCCGCCGATCTGGCCCGCTTCCTCCTCTCCGGCCTCGACGGCCTCGGCCTGCACCTCCTCGTCCGGGGCGAGGGCCCAGCGGACGACTCCACCCGGCGCGCCCTGGACCTGCTGGTGACGGCGACGGTGGCGCTGGCGTACGGCGGGGCGGGCGCGCCGGGGGGCGAGGGCTGAGCAGGAGCCGGACAGGGGCCGAGCGGGGGCGCCCGGCCTCCTGAACCCTTCCGGCCGGGGCGCCGAGGAGGCCCCGGGGTCAGTCCGCCGGGCGGGAGGCCGCGGCCCGGCCCGGGGTGCGGACCGCCGTCCAGGTCACCACGAGGCCCGCGGCGAAGAGGGCCGCCGCGACGGCGAAGGCCGCGGTGTAGCCGTGGGTGAGGGCCTCCGCGGCCTGGGCCCCGAGGGCGGGGTCGGCCGAGGCGACGGCCTGGTGGAAGGCGCCGGCCGCGTCGTCCAGACGGTCGTTCGCGGCGGCGGCGGAGACCGTGGTGAGGACCGCGAGGCCCAGGGCGCCGCCGACCTGCTGGGCGGTGTTGAGCAGCGCCGAGGCGATGCCGGTGTCCTCGGGGCGTACGCCGCTGACCGCGCCGAGCGTCATCGGCACGAAGCCCGAGCCGAGCCCGAGGCCGGTGAGGAGCATCGCGGGCGCGAGATGCGTCGCGTACGGCGAACCGGGCTCCAGCAGACTCAGCCAGAGCATGCCCAGCGCCGCCACCAGCAGCCCGGGCCCCGCGATGCTCCGGGGCGAGTGACGGGCGATCAGCTTGGAGCCGAGGGTGGCCGCGATCGCCATGCCGATGCTGAAGGAGAGGTAGGCGAAGCCGGTCCGCACCGGGCTGTAGCCGAGGATCTGCTGCATGTAGAGGGTCAGGAAGTAGAACGTGGCGAACATGCCCGACCCCATGAACAGCATGGTCGCGTACGCGCCCGAGCGGCTGCGGTCCCGGAAGAGGCGCAGCGGCAGCATCGGGTTCTCGGTCCTGGACTGGAGGACGAGGAAGACCGCGAGCAGCACCGCGGCCGCGGCGAGGGAGCCGAGGGTGAGGGCGTCGGTCCAGCCGTGCTCGCCGCCTCGGGTGATGGCGTGGACGAGGGCCAGCAGACCGCCGGTGCCGGTGATCGCGCCGGGGACGTCCAGCCGGCCGGGGCGGCGGTCGGCCTCGGTGTCGGCGAGCACGCGGGTGCCCGCGAGGATCGCCAGGCCGATCGGGATGTTCACGAAGAACACCCAGCGCCAGTCGAGATAGTCGGTGAGCACCCCGCCCAGCAGCAGCCCCACGGTGGAGCCGAGGCCCGCCATGGCCGCGTACACGCCCATGGCCTTGTTACGGGGAGCGCCCTCGGGGAAGTTGGTCGCGATCAGCGAGAGCGCGGTCGGCGCGGCGATCGCGGCGCCGACGCCCTGGAGGATCCGGGACGCGATCAGCACCTCCTCGCCGCTCGCGACGCCCCCGAGCAGTGAGGCGAGGGTGAAGACGGCTATACCGGCCCGGAACATCCGCCGCCGCCCGAAGAGATCGCCGGCCCGGCCGCCGAGCAGCAGCAGACCGCCGAAGGCGAGCGCGTAGGAGTTCACGATCCAGGCCAGATTCGCGGCCGAGACGTCCAGGTCGTTCTGAATGCTCGGCAGCGCGATGTTCGTGATCGTCCCGTCCAGCACCACCATCAACTGCGCCGCGGCGATCACGAGCAGCGCGAGTCCGGGGCGGTGGGCGGGTGGGGCGGAGGTTGGGGTGGGGTTGGGGGTGGGGCTGGGCATGGCGGTGGTCTCCCGGTGGGTGCGGGGCGCGCGGGGGCGCGGGCCACCGATAAAAATATACAAGCGTTGAGATTTATTTATCACCGGGCGTTGAGAAATTTGTCACGCGCAGGGGGGTGCGCGCTGGCGCGCGCGAGGGGGGGTGGGCGCCTCCGGCGCGGGGGTGGGCGGCCGGGGCCGGGCCGTCGGCCGGGCCGGCGCCGAGGGGCTCCCTCGGGTGGGTCGGCGGGGATCGGCCGGGGGCGGCGGGGCCGATCGCGGCGGCTCGGGCGCGCCAGGAGGGCCGTGGCGGCGGAGCCGTACCCCACGGGCAGGGTCCGGGGGCGTCTGGCGAGCAGCCGGTGGGGCCTGTTGGGGCTGGCTGCCGCACCCGGCGAGGGAACGGCGGCCGGCGGTACGACCGGGGGCCGGGCGGGCGCGGAACCGGCGGGGCCGGGAGCGTACGCCGCCGGGGTGCCCCCTCGGGTGGGGCGCGAGGGTCGGCGGGGATCGGCCGGGGGCGGCGGGGCCGATCGCGGCGGCTCGGGCGCGCCAGGAGGGCCGTGGCGGCGGAGCCGTACCCCACGGGCAGGGTCCGGGGGCGTCTGGCGAGCAACCGGTGGGCCTGTTGGGGCTGGCTGCCGCCCGGCGGACGGCTGTCGGTGCGGCCGGGCTCGCGGCTGCGGGGCGTACGGGAGGGGCCCGCTCCCGTACGGGGTGGCCTCGGGACGCGCGGCCGGCGGGGCGGGGACGTACGGGAGGGCGGACGCCCCCGGGGGCGGTCGGGGGCGGGCCCTGTTCGGTGGGTCAGCGTCGTGGGTGCGGACAGTCCTTACCCGGCGGGAACTTTGTCCGTGAGGTCGTAGCCGCCCTCGATCACCTTGGAGTCGGCGGCCGGCGCCATGCACTTGCTCAGCGGCGGCTCGCCCTTCTCGGTGCCTCCGGAGAGGCCGATGCGGCTGGGACCGCCGCTCTCGCCTTCTCCCACGTAGAAGCTGATCCCCATGCGGACATGCCGCTTCAGATAGTCGTCCCAGCCGGCGACGTTACCCCCGGTGCGCACGATGCGCCCGGTCACGGTGGCGGTGGGGCCGCCGGTGGTCAGGCAGTCGACCTTGAAGTCGCCCCAATTGACCTTCTCGGGCTCGCCCTTGGCGGCCGGCATCCGGTGGTGGATGCGGAAGGTGCCCCAGGCCTTGTCGGGCTCGACCCAGCCCACGCCCTTGAAGGTGGCGTGGGCGTCCACGGTGACCCGGATGTCGTGACCGGCGTCGGGATAGTCCATGCGGCCCCAGCCCTTGAGGCTGGAGGTGAGGGATCCGGAAGGGGTGGAGGCCCGCACGGTCTTGCCGGGCTCGGACGCGGGTGCCGCTGACGCGGAGGCGACCCCCGCGGTGGTCACCGCCACGGCGGTCGCCGCGAGGAACGTGACGGCGCGGTTGGGCAGCTTGAATCCGGACATGGCGGAACTCCATTCGAGGTCGTGGAACCGAGGCGCCGGAGCGCGAGAACCTCCGCTCGGCCACGACCGATCATGCTCAACATCCGCTCCGCACACGTCAGTCAGCGGTCGCGACCGCTCTCCACCGTGCGACCGAGCCCGCCGGTGAGGCGATACCCCTCACGGCGTAGCGGGGCGTCGCCCCGCTGTCCGGGCGGGATCGGAACGGCCGGCGGGCGGCAGACGAGGTGGTCATGCGGCCCGTGGGACAGAGCCCAGGGTCTTTCTTTTGGATCAGCCGGATCAGGGAGCGGGGTCTGGTGCCGTGCATCGCAAGGCGGAGGATTGAGTCCATGCGGTGGGGGCACCTCCCGCGCCGCCAGGCGCAGGGCGGGGGCACCTCCCGCGCCGCCAGGCGCAGGGCGCAGGGGGAGTGCGGTGCAGGGCACGCGAGCCCGGCAAGATCCGAAAGAGAGGCCCTAGGAGCGGTAGCCCCAGCGGGCGCGGCCGTCCTTGCCCATGAAGCATCGCGCGGGTCGGCCGTCGGCGGTCGTGGCGGTGGAGCCCACGGGGGCGCAGCTCTGTCCGAAGCCGACGCCCGCCCGGGTACCGGAGCCGCCGCCCGAGCCGCCCGTACCGGTGCCCGAACCCCCCGTACCGGTGCCCGAGCCGCTGCTCGACCCACCGCGCGGGCCGGAGGCCGGGCCACCGCCGTTGGCGGGCGGTCGCCGAGGCTCGGCGACGGGCTTCGGCCGGGGCTTCGGCTTCGCCTCGGGTTCGGGCTTGGGCTTGGGCTTGGGCTTCGGTGTCGGGCTGGGTGCGGCGCAGGAGTCGCCGGGGGCGATCAGCCACAGGTCGACCTGGGCTTCCGCGGCGACCTCGGCGTTCGGCGCCGGGCGCTGTCGGCAGACGTGCTGGTCGTCGAGGTCGCGGGACGCGCCGTCCAGGCGTTCGCCGGTGTGCGCGTGGAAGTGGAGCACCCGGTGGAGGCCGAGGTCGTCGAGGGCGCGCGAGGCGTTGACGAGCCGGTCGCCGACGACGTCGGGCATCAGGACCCGGCGCGGTCCGAGCGGTCGCGTCGGGCACTCCTCGCGCTCCGGGACGGCGTACAGGGTCAGGGCGGTGGCCGAGCGGATCACCACCTCGTCGCGCGAGGGCTTCTGGAAGCAGACCCGCCAGCCGTGGTCGCCGAGCGCCACCGGCCGGCGGCCGGAGGAGGCGTCGGCCGAGGAGACCGTACGCCAGGGGGCGCTGCGGGCCCTCGCCGCGGCCCCGGTGAGGGTGGCCCCGGCGAAATCGGGGACGGCCGCGGCCGGCTCCGCGCGGTCCTGGGCCGCGGCCTCCCGCGCGCCGGAGCCCGAGTCGGGTTCGGCGACGTTCACGAAGACCGCGAAGGCGGCCACGATCGCGCAGGCGGAGACGGGCCGTCGGCGCGCCCACGCGGCGATCCGCCCGCGCCGCCCGGGGCGCGCGGGCGACCCGGCGGGCACGAACTCCCCGACGGCCTGGAGGAGTTCCCCCTTCGGGTCGAGCTTCGAACCGTTCAGCCGGCGGGGTCTCCCCTCGGCCAGGATCTCGACGGAGTCGAGCAGCCCGCTCGCGCGGCGGAGTATCGACAGCGGCGCGGGCGCCCGGATCAGCCGGGGCGACAGAGCGCTCGGGAACAGGATGAGCCCGTCCGGCGTGAGCACCGCGTAGCCCCAGCCGTGGTGGTAGAAGGACTCGGCCCTCTCGTCCGGCCCCAGTTCCTCCAGCAGGGCCCGCGCGTGGCTCTCGGGCAGGGAGACGCTCTCCGCCTCGGCGGCCGTCGCGGTGCGCGGGTCGTTCCGCAGAAGAAGCTGCGCGGGGGTGTCGGACATAAGCGGATGTTAACGGCCGTCGATCGACGGCCGGCCGCCAGGATGGGAACGCGCCCCCGGGCCGCCGCCCGCGCGTACTCCGAGGTCAGCGCGGCCGCTTCAGGCCCCGGGGCCCTGGGGCGGGGTGATCAGGGAGCGGAGGAGGGGGACCGCGAGACGGAGGATGTCGTCCTCGGGGGCCTCCGCGAGATCCGGCATCCGCAGGAGGTGGCGGTGGGTCGCGATCCCCATCATCATCGCGCCGACGAGCGCCGAGCGGAGCCGGGCGTCCGGGTCGTCGAGCGCCGCGGCCACCGGGTCGACGGCCTGCTCGGTGACGCGGCGGCGCAGCAGTTCGGCGGCTTCCTCGCTGGTCATGCTGGCGCGCAGCAGCGCGGTCATCGGGCTGTCCGGGTCCTTGGACCAGGCCCCCAGCATGGCGCGCAGATAGTTCTCCACCGATTCGCCGGGATCGTCCGTGGTCAGCTCGGCGACCGGGATCTCCCAGCGGACGGCCTCGCGGAACAGCTCCTGCTTGGTGCCGAAGTACTGGATGACGGAGGCCTTGTCGACCCCGGCGTCGGCCGCGATGGCCCGGATCGTGGCCCGCTCGAACCCGGCCCGCGCGAACTGCCGCCGGGCCGCCTCCAGGATCCGCCGCTTGGTGCGCTCGCCCTTGCGCTCCGGAACGCCGGACTCCGCGACACTGGCATCAGGGGCGCCGGACCCCGCGGCACCGGGACCGGGAGCGCCCGGATCGGGAGCGCCCGGATCGGGAGCCCCGGACCCCGGGGCGCTGGCCCCCGCGGCGCTGGCCCCCGCGGCCCCGGCGTCAGGAGCCCCCGGCCCGCCCGGCTCCGCGCCCGCCGGGCCCTCGCGCTTCTCGGGGGCGTCGTCCCTGGTCACGCCGGTCTCCTCTCCGCGTACTCCGGCCCCGATGCTACAAGCGCCCGGGGCCCCGGAAGGGAGGTCAGTCGTGGTTGTGGGTGGAGGAGGTGTCCTCGGGGGGCTCGGCGCGGCCGCCGTCGCGGCCCGTGGCCAGTACGGCCAGGAGCACCGCGACCGTGGCGGCCACGAGCACCCGGCCGGTCATGCGCAGACTCCAGCCGGTCGCGGAGCCGGGGTGCGCGCCGGGCGCGTTCAGCCGCTGGGAGCGGCGCGCCGGACGGAGCAGCCGCAGCAGGAAGAGCGCGGCGATCGGCAGTTGCAGCAGCCAGATGGAGGTGCGGAACCAGCCGTCGTACCAGACGTTGGTGCCGTACAGCAGGGTGTGCCAGACGCTCAGCACATAGACGACGAGGACGAAGCGGTGCAGCACCCGCCAGGTCTTCGGGCCGATGCGGTGGCGTATGTAGAAGAGCAGGCCGAGGGGGATCGCGAGATAGAGGGCCGCCTGGCCGATGGGGATGGCGATCCGGCCCGTGCCGGACTCGTAGCCGCCGGGGACGAAGGACTCGACGAAGGCCGTCCAGGCGGCGGAGTACCAGGCGTCGGTGTCGTGGCGGATCAGCTCGGCGGCGAAGAGGAGGGCGTGCGCGACGATCAGCGAGATGGTGTTGAGGCTGGTGGTGCGGTGCAGCCGTTCCAGCCGGGGCACGGACATCGGCAGCCACGCCGGGCGGGGTCCGGAGAGCAGCAGCCCGAGGACGACCGTGCCCCAGGCCCAGAGCAGGGCGGACCAGCCGAACGCCTGGCTGAGGAAGTACACCCAGAACGCGCCCGGGTCCTCGCCCATGAACGGCATGACGGTGGTGGTGGAGGAGGCCCCGGAGCGGATGCGCTCGTAGAGGAGGACGAAGATCGCGCCGGTGATGACCAGCGCGACGGCCCCGTCGAGGTATCCGGCGCGCAGATCGGACCGGAGGGTCACCCGGGTCCGGTCCCGCGCTCCCGGGCCCGGCGCGACACCGTCGCCGCCGCCGGAGGACTGCTCCGGCAGCCGGACGATCCCGCCCCGGCCCCCGGCGGCCGACGCCGGGTCCGATGCCGGGTCCGATGCCGCTGCCGATGCCGACCCGTCCCGCGGATCCGCCGCCGACGGATCCAACGCGGACGCCGACGCCGACGCGGACGCCGATTCCCGTCCGGACTCCCGTCCCGACTCCGGCTCCGGAGCGGTCTGCTCCCTGTTCGACTGCATGGGCTCGACTCCGCTCCCTGGCTGAAGTCCCGCGCCGGCCGGAGCGCGTGCGGGCGTCTCACGGAAGGAGTCGGACGCCCGTCCCGGAAAGTTCCCCGGCGTTTTCGAGTGACGCGCATCACGGGACCGACTGTCCGCCCATAGGCGATGATCATCCGAACTGTCGGCATCGGCCGGTCTTCCCCGGGCCCCGGGTCCCCCTGGCACCATGGCCGTCATGGGAGCCGGATCCGCCCTCCGCCTCGCCCACACCGCGGTGCTCGCCGCTGTGTGCGTCGTGGTGTCCGGGCTCGGACACGATCTCTCCTCCGGCGCGTCGCCCTCGCCCTGGGGGTACGCGCTCGCCCTCCCCCCGGTGTGCGCGGCGGCCTGGCGGCTGACCCGTACGGAACGCTCCGCGCGGGCCGTGGTCGGCGCGAGCGCGATCGGACAGCTGGCGCTCCATGTGCTGTTCGGGCTGGTGTCGGGGCACGCGACGCACGGCGCGGCGCACTCGGGCGGCCACATGACGCCGTCCCGTCCGCCGCCGGACGGGCTGATCGCGGCCACCGTGCTGGGCTCCCCCGCCTCCGCCATGGCCGGGGCGCATCTGCTGGCCGGGGCGGTGTGCGGCTGGTGGCTCTGGCGGGGGGAGCGCTCCCTCGTCCAACTGCGGCGCGCGCTCGGCCTCTTCGACCGGGGGCGGCTGCGTCTCGTCCGTACGGTGCTGAGCGGCGCGTACGCCGGGCTGCCCGCGCTCCCGGCTCCCGCCGGGCACACCGAGCCGGTACGGCTGCCGGCCTCCCTCGAACCGCTGCGCGCCCTCTTCCGGCGCGGACCGCCCCTCCTTCTGTCCTGATCACGTCATCCCGTCAACTCATCGCCGCCTGACGGGTCTCACCCGGACTTGAAGGACGTTTTGTGATGGTTCATCCCCCTGTCCACACCCCCCACGAGGTACTCCCCGCCCGCGATCGCGACGCCGAGATCACGGGCTGGGCACTGGCCGCCGGACTCGGCGACGAGCGCGCCGCGGAACGGTTCGTGGACGCCACCTATGACGACGTACGGCGGTTCGTCGCCCATCTCACCGCCGATGTGCGCGGGGCCGAGGACCTCGCCCAGGAGACCTATCTGCGGGCGCTGCCCAGCCTGCGCCGGTTCGCCGGGCGCTCCTGCGCCCGGTCCTGGCTGCTGGCCATCGCCCGCCGGGTGGTCGTGGACCGCTACCGCCGGGCGTCGGCCCGGCCCCGGATCGCCGACACCGCCGACTGGCTGGGCGCGGCCGACCGGGCCCAGCCGCGCCAGCTCCCCGGCTTCGAGGAGTCGGTGGCCCTCGCCGACGCGCTGCGCGCGCTGGAGCCCGGGCGGCGACGGGCCTTCGTGCTGACGTGCGTGATGGGGCTGTCGTACGCGGAGGCCGCCCAGGTGCTCGACTGCCCGGTGGGGACCATAAGGTCCCGGGTGGCGCGCGCCCGGCGGGACCTCGCCGAGATCTGGCGCGGTCCCGCGGCCGACGGCGGACGCGCCCCACTGCCCGCGGCCGCCTGAACAGCCGCCCGAGCGGCACCCCCCGCGCGCCGGCCCCGCCCGGGACCGGCGCGCGGAACCGGTACGCGAGGTGTACGGGGGCCCCGGCGCGGGCCCCCGTACCCCCGCTCATACGGTGTGGGCCACCTGGCGCTCCACCTTGGCGGCGAACTCGGCCCAGATCTTCGCGTGGTCCCGGGCGAGCTGGGCCACCACCCCGCCCCAGTGCGGGGGAACGTTGTCAACCAGATGGTCCCAGCCCGCCGCCTCCAGACTGTGCACATTCAGCAGCCGCAGCAGGGTGCGCCCGCTCTCGCTGAACTTCAGGGACGGATCGGCGCGCAGCCGGGCGACCAGGACGGCGCGGTCCTGGACCGCGTGGCGGACGGCGGGGGCCGGGGGGATCAGTTCGTCGCGCCCCCCGCGCCCGGCCGTGCCGTCGTCCCGCTGCCCCGGCACCGGGTCCTCGCCCCGGCTGAGCCGATTGCGCACATCCCGGGCCGTCTCCGGCGAGATGCCCGCCGCCTGGGCGATCTGACGCAGGGACAGTTCCGGATTACGGGTCATCAGATCGCCCGCGAGCCGGCGGCCCACCGCCCGGTTGATCGGGCGGACCCTGCCGTCCTGGCCGATGCGGGCGCTACCCAGGGGCTCGGCCCCGGGCACCCGTTTGCGCATGCCGGCGACGGTGCGCGCGGCGATGCCGGTGACGGAGGCGACCATCCGGTCCGACCACTGCGGGTGCGAGGTCATGATCCGTTCGGCGGCCCGTTTGCGGTCCGCGAGGGAGAGCGGCAGGCCGTGGGCGATGTTCATGCTGACGGCGACCACGAAGGCGTCGGCCTCGTCGCCGTCGAAGAACCGGACGCCGATCGTGGGCCGGCGGCGGAGCCTGGCGGCCTTGAGGCGGTGCATGCCGTCGATGACCCTCAGGGTCGGCCGGTGCACGATGATGGGGGGAAGCTCCTCGTGCGCGGTGGCCAGTATCTCGACATGGTCCGCGTTCTCACCGAGGATCCGCGGCGAGTCCGCGGAGAACAGTGAGTCGACGTCGACTTGGACGACTGGTTCCTGGACGAACTGAACGTGCTTGGTCCCCGATTCCACTGAGACTCCTCACGATGTGATCCCACCCGGGAGCGAACACCCCGTGCCCGTCCGCGAAGCGACCCGCGCACGGACCGACCCGACCGGGACCGCGCAGCGCTGGGCGGTGTCGCGTCGACCGGGATCTGCCGGAGTGGTCGTGATCTGCTGAAGAAGACGTAGTGGCGGAAAACCATCCCCCCGTCGCGCACCCTCCCCGACGCACGATCTCCAAGGTGGAGGCCCCCGCTTCACCCCTTTTCGCCGTGAGTTCGGGTCCCCCTGACCCCTCACGGGCTTTGCGCAAATCCGACTATAACAATCCGTGTTCTCGTGCGTACCCATAGAGATCCCCTAAACCCCGGGCCGCCATCCCCTACCGGTCTCTGACGTGGCCTCAGGCAGCACGAAGGGGGGCGCGGACCACCACCCCACGGGTGGTCCGTACCCCCCTTCGACGCCGCACGGACGCCCCCCAACGGCATCCGCGTCAGGCGGTCACACGGTCCGCAGCGCCTCGGTCGGAGAGAGCCGCGCCGCCCGAATGGCGGGCAGCAGGCCGGCGAGCGCGCCGATCAGGATCGCGGAGGCGATGCCTCCGACCCAGGCTTCGACCGGGATCACCACGGACCAGTCCTGGAGGCGGGCGTAGACGACGGTGGAGGCCGCCCCGGCCGCCACTCCGACCGTGCCGCCGATCAGGGCCAACGTGATCGCCTCGGCGAGGAACTGCGTCCTGACCTGGCGCCTGGTCGCGCCGAGGGCGCGCCGCAGACCGATCTCCGAACGCCGCTCCAGAACCGAGATGATCATGATGTTGGCGACGCCGACCGCGCCGACGACCAGCGCGACGGCCCCCAGGCCCAGGAACAGGCTGTTGAACGCGCCCTCCGCCGCCGCGCGGGCGGTCAGCGCGTCGGAGGGCTGGCTGACGTCGACCTCGCCCGGCGCCTGCGGATTGGCGGTCCGGGCGAGCACCGACTGCACCGCGCCCACCTCCTCGGTGGCGGCCCGGACGTACACCGTGCTCGGGCTGCCGTCGACGGTCCTCCCGCCCACGACGCCCACGTGGTTGAGGTACTGCCGGGCGGCCGGGTAGCCGATCAGCGCGCTGGTGTCGATCTCGGCGGTGAGCGTGGCCGGCCGCAGAATGCCCACGACGTAGAACCACTGGTCGCCGAGCCACACCCGCTGCCCGGGGTAGACCCGGTCGATGCCCAGCCGCTGGGCGGCGGTCGCGCCGAGGACGGTGACGGGCTTGGTGGCGGTGGCCTCGTTCAGCCAGCGGCCGTGGGCCACGTCGGCGGCGATCACCGGCAGCAGATTGAGACTGGCCGCCCGCACCTGGAGCGCGTTGGTGTGGGTGGAGGGGATCAGCGGACTGCGGTACGCCTTGGCGTCGGCGACCGTCCCCACATGGGCCACCCGCTCCACCGGGCCGAGCATCGAGAGCCGGTCCGGGGCCTCGGCCGGGAGCTGCGCCTCCTTGCCGCTGAGGGTCTGCCCGTTGGTGGCCTTCAGCAGATTGGTGCCCAGCCGGTCGATCTGCGCGAGCAGCCCGGCCTGGGAGGACGACGACAGTCCGAGGACGGCGACGATCGCGGCCACGCCGATCGCGATGCCGAGCGCCGAGAGCGCGGCGCGCAGCGGCCGGGAGCGGATCCCGACGCTCGCGAGCCTGGCCTGGTCGCCGAGCCGCAGCCGGGCGGGGGCGGTGACGGGGTGGTTCTTCATGCGCGCTCCCCCGGGTCGTCGGACACGGGCTCGGACACGGACACGGACATGTGCTCGGGCCCCGGCGAGGGCTCGGCCCCGGCCCCGGACTCGGCCCCCGACTCTGGCCCGGCCCCGGACTCGGCCCCGGACTCTGACTCGGCCCCGGGCTCTGCCCCCTTCGCGCTGTCCGAGACGATCCGCCCGTCCAGCACATGGACCTGGCGCGGCAGCCGGGCGGCCAGTTCGCTGTCGTGGGTGATGACGACGATGGTCGCGCCCTCGGCGTTGAGCTGGTGCAGCAGCGCGACGATCGACGCGCCGGTGGCGCTGTCGAGATTGCCGGTGGGCTCGTCGGCGAGGACGATCGCGGGCCGCCCCACCAGCGCGCGGGCGATCGCCACCCGCTGGCGCTCGCCGCCGGACATCTTCCCCGGGCGGAACCCCTCCCGGTGGGCGAGGCCGACCTGTTCGAGCGCGGCGGCGGCCCGCTCCCGGCGCTCGCCGACCTCGACGCCCGCGTACAGCAGCCCGTCGGCGACGTTCTCCAGCGCGGTCGCGTACTCGGCGAGGAAGAACTGCTGGAAGACGAAGCCGATGCTGCGGGCGCGCACGGCGGCGAGCTGCCGGTCGTCCAGTTCGGCGACGTCGATGCCGTTGATCCGTACGACGCCCTCGGTGGGCCGCTCCAGGGTGCCCATCACCTGGAGCAGGGTCGTCTTGCCCGACCCCGAGGGCCCGACGATGGCGACGAGTTCGCCCCGGCGGACGGTGAAGGACACCCCGCGCAGCGCGGGTACGGGGGGCTGCTCGCCGTAGGTCTTGGTGACCGCCGCCAGCTCCAGCACCGCGGGGGCGGCGTCCGCCGGGGGCGGGCCCCCGGCGCTTGCAACGGCGACGGCGTGCTCGGACGCCGGGACGGTGGTCATGTCGCGGGCACCGCCACCCGGTCGCCCGCCCGCAGCTCTCCGGTGATCTGCACCTGGCCGCCCGCGTTGTCGAAGAGGCCGAGGGTCACCGGCACGGTGTGCCGCTTGCCCGCGGTGTCGACCCGCTCCACCGCGAATCCGTCCCCGGCGACCCCGACCAGCGCCGTCACGGGCACGGTCAGGGCCTTCTTCACCCCGGCGGTGGTGATCCGCACCTGGACCGGGGCCTGGTCCAGACTGCCCGCGTCCTTCGGGTTCTTCAGCGTGATGTAGACGGGGAGCAGCGCGGTGGACGCGCCCGAGGCCGTCGCCTCCTCCTTGCCCCCGGCGGACCCGGCGATCGTGCCGATACGGCTCACCTTCCCGGGCGCGGTGCGATTGTCGGGCAGGGTGACCCGCACCGGGTCGCCGACGCTCACGCCGGTCTGCTGGGAGGCGTTCAGCTCCACCTTGACCTGGCGGCCGGTGGTGCCGGCCTCCAGCACCGGCGCGCCGGGCGCGGCCCTGGTGCCGGGGGCCGCGACGGTCTTGGTGACCCGCAGCGGTCCGGGCAGCAGCACCGCGTCGCCGAGCTTCAGCCGTCCGGTCTCCTCCGCGCCGACGTCGTCCTGGAGATTGATCAGCGCCTCCCTGGTCTCCGCGCCGAAGTCGTCCGAGTCGGCGTCGAGTTCGGACGAGGTGGCGTGGCCGAGCGCCAGCAGATTCCGGTTGAGCGCCTTGACGTCCCGGCCGGAGTCCCCGTACGCGAGGTCGCGGTAGAAGGGCCGGGTCCCGCAGAGGAGCGGTACGGGCCGGTCGGCCACCGCGTAGAGGGTCTGTCCGCACTTGACGACGTCGCCCACGGCCGGCAGCGAGGTGTAGATGCCCCGGGTCTGGTTGACCACGGTGTACGCGCTGCCGTCCGGGCGGGCCGCGTACGACAGGGTGCCGACCTGGTTGATCTGCGCGGAGAGCGGGCCCTCCCGCACGGTCGCGACCGCGCCGGTCCGCTCGCCGGCGCCCGCCGGTGCGGCCGGCTCGCCCTTCAGGGGATCGGTGACCACGACCGCGGTGGCCGCCGCGGCCACCAGGACCACGGCGGCGGCGATGAGCAGGGGCCCCCGGCGCCGGGGGCCGTGCGGCTTGGGACGGTTCTTCCGCGGCCGTCTCGGCTCGGGGGAGGAGGCCGCCGTCCCGTCCGTCTCGGGCAGCTCGGTGCTCATCAGCCCTCCGCCGCTCTCAGTTCCCACCGGGCGCGGCGCCGCCCGGCATGTGCTGACGGCAGGCTTCCTCGGCCTTCTTGAACTCCGCCGACTCGGGGTCGAGCCCCGGTCCGCGGTTGAGCTGGATACGGCCGTCGACCGGATCGGGGAAGGCCTTGACGCCGTTCTCCCGCATACAGGAGACGAACTTCAGCAGCGCCTTCTCCCGGTCGGAGCCCGCGCCGGAGCCGGCGGCGAGGCCGGGCGGCTCCTGCGACTTGCACGCCGCCAGCGCGGTCTTGTAGGTCGAGTTCTCCGGGTCGAGCGGGCCGCCGCGCTGCACCTGGAGCCGGAGCCGGCCGTCGACCGGGTCGGGGAACTCCGCGACGCCGTTGTCCCGCATGCACTGGGCGTACTTCACCAGAGCGGCGGACCGGTCGGCCGCGCCGGTGGCCGCGGAATCGGCCGGCTTCGTCTCCACATCGCCCGAGTCGGAGTCTCCGCAGGCGACGGCGGTCAGACTGAGGACCGTGATCGCGGCGAACACCGCCCCGGCCTTCCTGGTGGCGCGCGACATGCCGGGTACGAACGTCCTGCTCATGTGCTGGTCCCCTCCGTGTGCGTGGTCCGAGGTCGTACGACGGCGGCCGCGACGGGCCCGGCCGGCCGGCGCACCGGCGCGTTCCGCCGTGTTCCGGTCGCGTTCCGATGCGTTTCTGGTGTGACGCACTCCGTTCTACGAGGCGTGCGGTCACACCGCGGTCCGAACATCTGGAACCCGCCTGTGACCGCCGCGCGACGGGTACGTTGAGGGCGGGGTCACCGGGCGGCGACACCCTGTGACCGGCCCGCGACCGGCGGCCGGGCAGGGTGGGGACGAGCGGATCACCGCGTGCACGACCCGGGGCGAGGGGCGGGGCGATGAGAGTTCTGGTGGTGGAGGATCAGGCCGAGCTGGCCGCGTCCGTGGCGCGGGTGCTGCGCCGGGCGGGGATGGCGGTGGACGTCGTCCACGACGGCGCGGAGGCGCTGGAGCGCTGCACCGTCGTGGAGTACGACGTGGTGGTCCTGGACCGCGACATCCCGGGGGTGCACGGCGACGACGTGTGCCGGACGCTGGTGGCGCGGGCCACCTCGCGGGTGCTGATGCTGACCGCGTCCGGCACCATCGCGGACCGGGTGGAGGGGCTGAGCCTCGGCGCGGACGACTATCTGCCCAAACCGTTCGCGTACGCCGAGCTGATCGCCCGGATCCGGGCGATCGGACGGCGCTCGCAGCCCGCGCTGCCGCCGATCCTGGTCCACGGCGATCTGAGCCTGGACCCGGCGAAGCGGATCGCGACCCGGGGCGGCGAGGATCTCGCGCTCAGCCCCAAGGAGCTGGCGGTGCTGGAGTATCTGCTCGCCGCCCAGGGCCGGGCGGTCTCCGCCGAGGAGCTGCTGGAACGGGTCTGGGACGAGGCGGCCGACCCGTTCACCACCACGGTCAAGGCGACGGTGAGCCGGCTGCGCTCCAAGCTCGGCAGCCCCGCGCTGATCGACACCGTCCCCCGCGGCGGCTACCGGATCTGAGAGGCCGATGCCCATGTCCCGAGCGCTGCCGCCGTCCCGGCCGGCCCCGCCGTCCCCGTCGGCCCCGCCGTCCCGGCCGGACCGGCCGGCCCCGTCCGCCCCGCCGCCACCTCCGTCGTCGTCGCGGTTCCTCGCCCGGTTGCGGCCGATCCGGGTCCGCACCCGGCTGACCCTGCTCTACGGAACGCTCTTCACGGTCTCCGGCACCGTGCTGCTGGCCATTCTCTTCCTGCTGGTCAGCCAGTCGCCGAAGAGCGTCTTCAACGAGATCAAACGGGGTCCGGGACCGGCGGTGACGATCGGCCCGGGGCCCGGCCCCGGCACCGTGGAGGGACCGGCGGAAGGACAGCTCAGCGACCTCGGGAAGGAGCTGCGGGAGCAGGCCACCCGGCAGCACGAGGCCGAACTCCAGAGCCTGCTGGTCCACTCCGGGATCGCGCTCGCCATCATGACGCTGATCTCCCTGGCCCTGGGCTGGCTGGTGGCGAACCGGGTGCTGCGGCCGCTGAGCACGATGACCACCACGATCCGGCGGATCACCGCCCGGAACATGCACGAACGGCTCGCCGCCGACGGCCCCCGCGACGAGATGAAGGATCTCTCCGACACCGTGGACGGGCTGCTGGAGCGGCTGGAGACCGCGCTCGACGCGCACAAACGGTTCGTCGCCAACGCCGCGCACGAGCTGCGCACCCCGCTCACCCTCGAACACGCCCTGATCGAGGAGATGCTCATCGACCGGGACGCGGGCCGGGGCGAGCTGCGGTCGACCTTCGAACGCGTGCTGGAGATCTGCCAGCAGCAGGGCCGGCTGCTGGAGTCCCTGCTGACGCTGACCACCGGCGAGCGCGGCCTCGACCGCCGGGAGCCGCTGGACCTGACCGGCCTCACCGAGCGGGCCGTCGACGCCGCCCGCGCCGAACTCGCCGTACGGGGGCTGCGGTTGACGACCCGGATCGACCCCGCGCGCAGCTCCGGCGACCCGGCCCTGGTGGAGCGGCTGATCGCCAATCTGCTGGACAACGCGACCGACTACAACGTGCCCGGGGGGTGTGTGGAGATCGAGTGCGGGACGCGGGACGGCCGGGCCGTCGTCGCGGTCGCCAACACCGGCCGGACCATCCCCGACGAGCAGCTGGACCGGCTCTTCGAGCCCTTCCACCGGCTCGACCGCACCGCGGGCCGCGACGGTCACCACGGGCTCGGCCTCTCCATCGTGCGGGCCATCGCCCTCGCCCACGACGCCTCGCTCACGGCGAGCGCCCGGGAGGGCGGCGGTCTGCGGGTGGAGATCTCCTTCCCGCTGCCGGTCGAAGCGGCCCCCGCGCCCGCCGCCGCCCCGGACCGCGTACCGCCCGCCCCGTCCCAGCACCGCTGACCGGCGAGTCCGCCCCGGCGCCGCCGACCGGCGGACCCGTCCCAGCACCGCCGACCGGCGGATCCGCCCCGGGCGCCGCCGACCGGCAGGGCCCGGGAGCGCGCCCGAAGACCGCCCGGGGACGGCGGAGAACGCCCGGGGACCGTGACGGTCCCCGGGCGTCCGGCGCCGCTACGGCGCGGGCACCTCCTCGGCCGCGGTCCGCCCCGCGAAGGTGGCCTCGAACTCCTCGATGTCCTCCTGGCCCAGCGAGATCAGCGAGAAGTCGGAGGGCGTGTGGCCGCCGCTGTCCCCGCGCGCGACATGGGCGACCAGACCCTCCAGCATGGCGACCCAGCCGGTCAGCAGCTCCGCCAGCACCTCGGAGCCCAGCAGCCCCACCGGACTCTCCAGCGTCACCGTCAGCTCCGGGCCGCCCGGCAGATCCCGCACCGCGCCGCCCGCCTCCAGGGTGTGCCGGGCCGCCATCGCCGGATCGATCGTCCCGCCCATCGCCCGCTCCCCGGCCGGCCGCCAGCTGCCCCGGTCGGCCGCCTCGCCCTCACCGGCCGCCGCGCTGAAGCGGCCCATGTAGTTGAACGCCACCTGCGGCGACGGGAGCGCCGCCAGCGTCGGCGCGGTCGCCGGGTTGAGATGGCGGAGCATCCCGTACCCCAGACCGTCCCCGGGCACGCTCCGCAGCTGCTCCTTGATCCGCTTGACCAGCCGGCCGGCCGCCGCGCCGCCGGAGCGCACCTCGGCGAAGTCGAGCACCCCGGGGTCGAGCCGGACCGGATACACGCCGGTGAACCAGCCCACCGTGCGGGTCAGATCCATCTCCTCGGTCAGCGGCTCCCGGCCGTGGCCCTCCATCGCGACCAGCATCCCGCCGTCGAAGCCCTCGCTCCGGCCCCGCCGCCAGTCGCCGACGGCGGCCACCAGCGCGGCCAGCAGCACATCGTCCACCCCGGCGTGGAAGGCGGCCGGGACGCTGGTCAGCAGCTCGGCGGTGACCTCGGCCGGCAGGGTCAGCGGCACCCGTTCGAAGCCGTGCGCGAGCTTGTCCTCGGCCGGGTTCAGCGGGCGCTCGCCCAGCACCAGTTCGGAGCCGGCGAGCATGCCCGTCCAGCGCGGCAGCTCGCTCACCCGCTCCTGGCCGCGCGCCTGCGCCGCCAGCTCGCCCGCCCACCGCCGGAACGAGGTCCCGACCGGTTCGAGCACCGGCTCCGCGCCGGACTCCAGCGTCAGATACGCGAGCGCCAGATCGGGTACGAGGATCCGCCAGGACACCCCGTCCACGACGATGTGGTGGGCGGCGACCAGCAGCCGGCCCGTCTCCTCGGGCCCCAGGTCGAACCAGACGGCCTGGACCATCACCCCCGCGTACGGGTCGAGACGGTCGGCCGCCTTTCTGGCCTCGGCGTTGACCAGCGCGGACAGCTCCGTATCGGTCAGGGAGCGCGCCTCGACGCGGTGTACGGAGTCTTCGGCCGGGGCGCCCTCGCCCGGCTCCGGGACGAACAGCCGCTCGGGATCGCCGGAGCCCTCCGCCGGGGCCGTCAGCCGGGCCCGCAGCAGATCGTGATGGTCCAGCAGGGCCTGGAGCGCCGCCGTCAGCCGTCCGGCGTCCAGCCCGGCGGGGACCGACAGCAGCATCGACTGCGTACCGGAGCGGGCCACCGAGCCCGACTGCTCGGCCAGCTCCCGCATCACCGGGGTGAGCGGCACCTCGCCCGTCGCCACATCGTCGGCCTCGCCGGAGCGCTCCCCGGCGGTCACCGTCCCCGCGACCCGCGCCAGCTCGGCCGGGGTCTTCAGCTCGAACACCTGCCGGGGGGTGATCACCACTCCGGCGCGGCGCGCCCGGGACACCACCAGCATGGACATGATGGAGTCGCCGCCGAGTCCGAAGAAGGAGTCCTCGGCGCCCACCTTCTCCAGGTTCAGCACCTCGGCGAAGAGACCGCACAGCAGCTCCTCGACCGGGGTCGCGGCGGCGCGGCCGACGACGCGCCCGGCGAAGTCCGGGGCGGGCAGGGCCTCCCGGTGCAGCTTGCCGTTGACCGTCACCGGCAGCGCGTCCAGGGCGATCACGGCGACGGGCACCATGTAGTCGGGCAGCAGCCCGGCGACGTACTCCCGCAGCCCCTCCTGGTCGAGGGGCCCGGCGGCGGCCGGGACGACATAGGCGACCAGCCGTTTGACGCCCGGCTGGTCCTCACGGGCGATCACGGCGGCCTGCTTCACCGACGCGTGCGCGGCGAGCACCGCCTCCACCTCGCCGGGCTCGATCCGATAGCCGCGGATCTTCACCTGGTCGTCGGCGCGCCCGGCGAAGAGCAGTTCGCCGGACGGGCTCCAGCGCGCCAGGTCCCCGGTGCGGTACATCCGCCGTCCGCCCCGCCCGGAGCCGTCCGGATCCGGGAAGGGGCAGGCGACGAAGCGTTCGGCGGTCAGGGCCGCCTGGCCGACGTAGCCGCGCGCGACGCCCGCCCCGGCGATGTACAGCTCGCCGGTCACCCCGGGCGGCACCGGCCGGAACGCCTCGTCGAGGACATAGGCGCCGGAGTTGTCCATGGGACGGCCGATGGGCACCAGATCGGGCACGGCGGATCCGGCGGTGAAGGGGATCTGGGTGGTGAACGCCGTGGTCTCGGTGGGCCCGTAGGTGGAGCGGACCACCATGCCGGGATGGGTCTCCAGCAGGATCCGGATCGCGTTGGCGGAGACCACGTCACCGCCGGTCGACACCTCGCGGACCCCGGCGAAGATCTCCGGGTGCTGCTCGGCGAGGAGCGCGAACAGCCCGGCGGTGGCGTGCACATTGGTGACCCGCCGCCCGGCGATGAGCCGGCCGCGCTCCACGGCGTCGACCTCGCCCGGGGGCACGATCACCAGCTCGCCGCCGTGCAGCAGCGGCACCCACAGTTCGTAGGTGGAGGCGTCGAAGGCGTGATTGGCCTGGACGAGGACCCGCTCCACGACCTCGTCGGTCCAGCTGTCGTCCAGGCAGAAGGCGACCACATTGCCGTGGGTCGCGCCGACGCCCTTGGGTTCGCCGGTGGAGCCGGAGGTGTAGAGGACGTACGCGAGGTTCGCGGCGGTCAGCGGTACGTCCGGGTTCTCCGCGCCCGGCCCCTCGCCGAGGGTGTCGAAGGAGACGGGGAACAGCTCGGCCGAGAAGACCTTCTCGCCCGCGAACCGGTCGGCGGTCTCCTGGTCGAGGAGGACGAGGGAGACCTCGGCGTCGGCGGAGCGGCCGTGCAGCGGCACATAGGCGCCGCCGGCCTTGACCACCGCGAGCAGCGCGGTCACCAGGTCGGCGGAACGGTCCAGGACCACGCCGACCCGGCTCTCGGGGCCCACCCCGGCGGCGGCCAGCCGGTGGGCGAGCCGGTTGGCGCGGGCGTTGAGCTGCCCGTACGTCAGGGTCCGCGCGCCGCAGGAGACGGCGGGGGCGTCGGGCGCGGCCTCGGCGCGGCGCTCGAAGAGGACGCCCAGGGGAGCGTCGGGCAGCGGGCGGGCGGTGTCGTTCCAGTCCTTCAGGATCAGCCGGCGCTCGCCGTCGTCGAGCGTCTCGGCGCGGCCGACGAGGGTCTCGGGGTCGTCGGCGATCTGGGCGAGGAGCCGGACCAGCCGGGCCATCAGCGCCTGGACGGTGGGCTCGTCGAAGACGTCGGGGCGGTAGTCGAGACGGAGTTCCATCGCGTCGGCGGGGGTGACGACGAGGGTGAGCGGATAGTGGGCCGCCTCCTCGCCGCCCGCGCCGGTGATCCGTATCTCCCCGCGCCGGGGGGCGCGCTCGCGGGCCGGGTCCCCGGGCGGCGGACCGCCGTGCAGCGGCCCGGCCTCCCCGGGCGGCCGGGCCCCACCGGGACCACCGGGACCGCCGGGACCACCGGGACCGCCAGGTCCACCGGGACCGCCGGGTCCACCGCCGCCGGGGGGCGGGCCGCCGTGGAGAGGGCCGCCGCCGGGGGGCGGGCCGCCGCGCCGCGGGGGCTCGGCCTCGCGGCCCCGGGCGGCGCG
Organism: Streptomyces sp. NPDC014894; assembly: GCF_043080985.1. Taxonomy (NCBI): domain Bacteria; kingdom Bacillati; phylum Actinomycetota; class Actinomycetes; order Kitasatosporales; family Streptomycetaceae; genus Streptomyces; species Streptomyces sp. NPDC014894. The sequence continues at coordinate 320,219 of NZ_JBIBWD010000007.1, read as the reverse complement.
GCCGGTGCGGGGCTGCTCGACGGGCCCGCGCGGGTAGTTCTGGTAGACCACGAGCGCGTCGAAGGTCGCCCCGGGGCCGCCCGCCCGCTGGATCTCCGTCAGCCCGAGATGCTGGTGCTCCAGCATCGCCGAGTGCTGCCCCTGGAGCCGCTGGAGCACGGCGCTGAACGGCAGCGACGGCTCCAGCCGGACCCGTACCGGCACGGTGTTGATGAACAGCCCGAGCATCTTCTCCACACCGGGCAGATCCGCCGGACGCCCGGACACGGTCGCGCCGAACACCACGTCCGTGCGCCCGGACACCATCCCCACCAGCACCGACCAGGCGCTCTGCACCACCGTGTTCAGGGTGACGCCCTGGCTCTGCGCCACCTGGCGGAGCCGGTCGGCCAGCTCCCGCCCGGCCCGGGAGACCACGTGCCGGAGCATCACCGGGGGCCCGCCCCGGTCGGCGGGCCCGACCAGCGTCGCCTCCTCCAGATCGCCGAGCAGCTCCCGCCAGGCGTCCCGGGCGACGTCCTTGTCCTGCCGGGACAGCCACTCCAGATAGGTGCGGTACGGGGTCACCGGCTGAAGGACCCCGGTGTCGCCGCCGGCCCGGTACACCGCCCACATCTCGCCGAAGAGGATCGGCAGCGACCAGCCGTCCATCAGGATGTGATGGATCGTCACCACGAGCCGGTGGCGCTCGGGGCCCAGCCTCACCAGCAGCACCCGCAGCAGCGGCGGCACCGCGAGGTCGAACCGCGCCCGGTCGGCGTCGGCCGCGCGGGCCTCGGCCTCGGCGGCCTCCGCCTCGCCCAGCCCGCTCAGATCCACCAGCCGCCACGGCAGCGGGGCCTTCTTGGCGATCACCTGGACCGCGTCGCCGGAGCCCCGGGCCTGGAATCCGGCGCGCAGACTGGCGTGCCGGTCGAGCAGGGCCTGCCAGGCGGCCCGCAGCACCTCCGGGTCCACCTCGCCCTCCAGGGTGAGCACCCGCTGCCCGACATACACGTCGCGCGGCGCGTCCTCGTCGTAGGCGGCGTGGAACAGCAGTCCTTCCTGCAGTGGCGCGAGCGGCCACACATCCTCGACCTGCATCTGGCTCAACGTCTCTCTCCTTCTCGCCACCGGGAGTCACCGGCATCGGACGCGGTGCGCTGAAAGTCCTGGAACGTGCTGCGGTACGGGGTCAGGGCCGGTGTCCCGAGGGATGTCCGGCGCCGCCCGGGGGCGGGAGCAGATGGGGGCGGCCCCCGCCGCCGGGGGGCGGGAGGAGATGCGGTCTGCCTCCGCCGCCGCCGGGCGGAGGGAGCAGACGGGGCGCGCCCCCGCCGCCGGGCGGCGGTCCGAGCGGTCCGCCGCGCGGTCCGCCGTCCCGTTGTCCGGGGCCGGGGCCGGGGCCGGTCCGCTCCGGTACGGGGGCGGTTTCGGGCGCGGGCCCGCCCGGGGGCCGGGAGAGCTGGGTGCGGTACAGCTCCGCGTAGAGCCCGTCCAGGGCCAGCAGCTCCTCGTGGACGCCGCGTTCCACGATCCGGCCCCCGTCGACCACGAGGATCTGATCGGCCTCGCGGATGGTGGAGAGCCGGTGGGCGATCACCAGCGAGGTGCGGCCCTTCAGCGCGGTGCGCAGCGCGCGCTGCACCGCCGCCTCGGACTCGGAGTCCAAATGGGCGGTGGCCTCGTCCAGTACGACGACGGAGGGGGCCTTGAGCAGCAGCCGGGCGATCGCGATGCGCTGCTTCTCGCCGCCGGAGAACCGATAGCCCCGGTCGCCGACGACGGTGTCGAGCCCGTCGGGGAGCGAGCGGATCAGCCCCCAGATCTGCGCGGCCTCGCAGGCCGCGATCAGCTCCTCCTCGGTCGCGCCGGGACGGGCGTACTCCAGGTTGGAGCGGAGCGTCTCGTGGAAGAGGTGCGCGTCCTGGGTGACCATGCCGACGGTCTCGCGCAGCGAGTCCAGGGTGAGGTCCCGCAGATCGCGGCCGCCGACGCGGACGGAGCCCGCGTCCGGGTCGTACAGCCGGGGCACCAGATGGGTCAGGGTCGTCTTGCCCGCGCCGGACGGGCCGACGAGGGCGGTGAGCTTGCCGGCGGGCGCGCGGAAGCTGACGCCGTCGAGGGTCCAGGAGTCGTCGGCGCGCTCCGGGGCCGGGGTCGCGAAGGACTCCAGCGAGGCGAGGGAGACGGCGGAGGCGGCCGGGTAGCGGAAGAAGACGCCCTCGAACTCGATCTCGGGGGCGGCCGACTGGCCCGGCGGGGGCAGCGCGGCCGCGCCGTCGCGTTCGGCGATCAGCGGCTCCAGGTCGAGCACTTCGAAGAGCCGGTCGAAGCTGACCAGCGCCGTCATCACCTGGGCCTGGGCGCTGGAGAGCTGGTTGATCGGGCCGAAGAGCCGGGTCAGCAGGGTGGCCAGGGCGACCAGGGTGCCGATCTGGAACGCGCCGTCGATGACCAGGGAGCCGCCGAGGCCGTAGGTGACCGCGGTGGCGAGCGAGGCGAGCAGGGTCACCGAGAGCAGCAGCAGCCGGGAGTACACCCCGGTGACCACGCCGAGGTCGCGGACCCGGCCCGCGCGCTCGGAGAAGAGCCGGGTCTCGTCCGCGGGCCGTCCGTAGAGCTTGGTGAGCAGCGCTCCGGCGACGTTGAAGCGCTCGTTGAGCATGCTGCCCATCTCGGCGTCCACCTGCATGGACCGCCGCAGCAGCCGCTGGAGTCTGCGGCCGACGACCCGGCCGGGCAGGATGAAGAACGGTGTGATCAGCAGGGCGAGCAGTCCGACGGCCCAGGAGAGATAGAAGATGGTGCCGAGCACCAGCACGAGCACCAGCGAGCTGGACATCACCATCGACAGCAGCGAGGTCATCGCCTGCTGGGCGGCGACCACGTCGGTGTTGAGCCGGCTGACCAGGGAGCCGGTCTGGGCCCGGGTGAAGAAGGCCAGCGGCTGTCGCTGGACATGGGCGAAGACGGCGGTGCGCAGATCGTAGACGAGGCCCTCGCTGACCCGGCCGGAGAGCCGGCTCTCGGCGAGTCCGGCCGCCGCCTGGAGGATCGCGAGCCCGCCGACGAGCAGGGCGACCCAGACGACGACGGCGGTGTCCCGGGGGAGGATTCCCTCGTCGATGAGGACCTTGAACAGCAGCGGGGTGGTGACGATCATCAGCGCGTCGAGCGCGGTGATGACCATCAGCGCCGCCACGGTTCCCCGGTAGGGGCGGACGTAGGGCAGGACGCGCCGGAGGGTGCCGGGGGTGATCCGCTGCGCGCCCTCGGGGGACTCCGGGCCCATACCGCCCCGGATCTGGATGAGGGGACCCCCTCCGCCGATCATGAGACGGGGACCTCGGTCCCGTTCTCCTCCATGGCGGCGACCAGGCTCAGCGGGCGCAGGTCCGTCCAGTTCCGCTCGATGAAGTCCCGGCAGTCGGCGCGGGTTCCGGGGCCGTGCGCGAGGGTCCAGCCCCGGGGGACGTCCGCGAACGCGGGCCAGAGGGAGAACTGCCCCTCGTCGTTGACGAGCGCCAGGAAGGTCCCGTCCGCGTCGTCGAAGGGATTGGCCACGACAAATCCTTTCCTTGAGCACCGGATTGTGCGGAGAGTTCTCATCGTTACGCCGGGCCGGTGGAAAGGAATCCATTGCCGAATCGGCCATGCGCGAAAGGAATTGATAGGAATCGACGACGCTCGGCGCCGCCTCCTCCCGGGCCTCAGAGTCACACGGTGCGCGCCGCCCGGACAAGAGTTCCAGGGCGCTGTCCGACTGCGGATCCCGGCGCTGATCCACCTACCGGTCCCGCGCTGTCCGACCTGCCTCCGGCCCTGTTCCCCGGCTTTTCCGCGTCTGTTCCGGAGCCGCGAGAAATCTGGTACGAAGCCGATGCGACAGCCGGTCGGAGCGCCTTCCGGAGACCGCCGAATTCCACCATGTCCAAATGGTGTTCCTCCGCACTTGGACACGGAAAGCGAGTGCCCCGCACGGGAAATGGATTGCGTGGACCGGGGCGGCTACGATCGGCGCGCGCCGCGCCGCCGGGGCGCGGTCCTTACGCGGGGTACCCCTCCAGGGGGAGCATCAGATGGAGCGGCAGATCGGTTCTGCGGGACACGTCGAGCTTGCGGTAGACGCGGGTGAGGTGCTGCTCGACGGTGCTCATGGTGATGTGGAGCCGCTGGGCGATCTGCCGGTTGGTGTAGCCGCCGGCGGCGAGCCCGGCGACCCGCCGTTCGGCGTCGCTGAGCCCGGCGACGCGCCGTTCCGCCGCGCTGAGTCCGATCAGCGGGTCGGTCTGCTCCTCGGGGGCGGGCGGGGCCGGGTCCCGGGGCACGAGGAGCGGGCTGAGCAGCGGTCCCAGCTCCTCGGCGCCGCACTCGGCGGCCAGCAGCCGGGCCCGCTGCCCCATGGCGCGGGCGGGCCCGTCGTGGCCCTGGTCGCCGTAGACCGCGCCGAGGTCGGTGAGCGCCCTGGCCAGGCCCAGCCGGTCGCCGGACCGTTCCAGCAGCCGCACCGCCGCGCCGAGCGCCTTGACCCGGGCGTGGGGTTCGCAGGCGGCGGCGAGGACGCGGAGCGTCAGCCCGCGCGTCCGGTACTGGCCGGGGTGCAGCCGTTTCAGCTGTTCGCCCGCGAGCCGGCCCGCGGTGGCGGCGTCGCCGAGGGCGAGACGTGCCTCGGCGAGATCGGTGCGCCAGGGGATGAATCCGGGTACGTCCATTTCCCAGCGGGTCATCAGGTCCCCGCACGCCTGGAAATCGGCGAGCGCCGCCTGCGGGCGGTCGATCGCCAGATAGTAGCGGCCGCGCGTGCGGAGATAGGGAAGACAACTCGGGGTGTGGAACATCGCGTCGGGAACGGCGGTGCCGAAGTGTTCCTCGAACTCGTCGTGCTTGCCGCGTGCGGTCAGCGTCGCCAGCATCACGGAGAGCGGAATGCCGAGGGCGACTCCCCATCCCTGCGGAGTGATCAGGCCGAGCGCCTCATGGGCGAATTTCTCGGCCCTTTCCAGTTCGCCGCGGCGCAGATGGATCGCGGCGCGCAGCGACATGAAGAGCGCGTTGCCGAGCGGGAGTCCCTGGGCGACCGTGCGCGCGACCCGGTCGCAGGCGCGTTCCGCTCGGTCGAGTTCGTCGGCGCACATCAGCGCCGCGATCGCCGCCAGGGGGGCCACGGTCCGGGTGCTGTGGCCGGGCTGCCGGAGGATGTCCTCGGCGCGGACGACCGTCTCCCGGTGGTCCCCCGGCGGCAGCACCCCGGCCAGCAGCGCGGCGGTCTCCCGGGAGCGGGCCAGCGGCGCGGGGAGCGGCGGGGCGGCCGCCGCGAGTCCGCCGGGGCCGGTCCGCTCGGCGGCGGGGACGGGCGGCCGGCGCAGCCCGGGATAGCCGTACGGCAGCCACCACAGGGGCCCGTCGGGGCCGCCCCCGCCGGGCTCCGTACGGTGCAGCAGATCGAGCGCGTCGTCGACCCGGCCGAGCCAGAGCAGCCAGGAGACGGGCCGGGCCGCGCTCGCGGCCGGGAGCCGGCCCTCGCGCAGCGCGCGCGTCAGCTCGGGGAGTCTGCGGGCGGCGATCGCGGGGTCGAGCTGCCATTCGGCGCGGGCCAGGTCCAGCAGCACGGCGGGCCGCCCGGCGTCGTCGGCGCACTCCTGGAGGGCGAGCCGCAGACAGGAGATGGCGTGCGCGGGCTCGCCGTCGGCCCAGGCCTGGCGGGCCGCGTCCCGCAGCACCGCGACCGCCCAGGGCGCGCCCGCCCGGTCGGCGGCGAGCAGTCTGCGGGCGACGACCCGCGCGGGCGCGCCCTGGCCGTGCAGCACCTGGGCGGCGCGTACGTACAGCGCGGTACGGGCTCCTGGGCGCATCCCGCTGAGCACGGCGGCGGGGACGGCGGGGTGGCGGAAGCCGTCGGGGCCGAGGAGTCCGGTGGCCCGCAGGGCGTCGCGGGCCAGCGCGATCGACTCGGCGTCGTACTGCACCACTTCGCCGAGCGCGGGGTCGGAGGCGTCCTCGGCGAGGACCGCGGCGGCCTGGGCGAGCGCGCTGGCCTCGGAGTGGAAGAGGCAGGTCAGCACGGCCTGCCGGAAGGCGTCCCCGAAGACGGGCGAGGGTGTGGTGAGCGCGGCGGGGCTGCCGTCGGGTTCGGGCGGGGCGGCCGGCCGGGAGCCGAGGGTGTCCTCGATCAGCGCCTGGGCGACCAGCGGATTCCCGCCGCTGGCGGTGTGGCACTCGGCGGCCAGCCGCTCGGCGGAGCGCGGGTCGAGCCGGTCGGCCAGCAGTCGGGCGACCCCGTGCGCGGAGAGGGGCTCCAGCCGGATCCGCCGGGCGCCGGGTCTGCGGAGCAGTTCGGCGTGGAGCAGCGGATGGGCCCGCGAGGTGCGCAGGCACTGGGTGAGCACCAGCAGCGTCCTGGCTCCGGAGGCGCGGCAGGCGAGATGGAGGAGGAAGTGCAGCGAGGCCGCGTCCGCGTGGTGGACGTCGTCGATCCCGATGACCAGCGGTACGCGTTCGGCGGCGGTCAGCAGGATCTCGCCGAGCCCGCCGAGGATCCGGGCGGGCACCTGGACGGCGGCGTCGGGTTCGAAGCCGGGTCCGTGGGAGAGCGCGGCGAGCGCGCCCTCCCTCAGCAGCCGTTCGGCCCGGTCGGTCTCGGCCGCGGAGAGCACCGGGTGCTGGAAGAGCCGGCCGACGGCGCTCAGCGGCAGCTCGCGCTCGACCCGGGAGGCGGAGGCGTGGAGGAAGACCCGTCCGGCGGCGGGCGCGCGGTCGGCGAAGGCGTGGAGCAGGCTGGTCTTGCCGACGGCGGCGGCGCCCTCGACGAGGACCACGCCGACCGGGGACCGCTCGTCGGCGAGCGCGTCGTCCAGGGCGCGGAGTTGTTCCGTGCGCTCCACCAAGCTCGTGCCAGGCATGTCCCGTCCCCCAAGCAGCCGCCCTCCTGCCTGCGCGCCCCCGAACCCCCGTTCCGGGCAAGCGGTGTCAGGGCCCGGGATGGCCGGCCGGACACCGCTCGTGCTGACTCTCGCACCGCGAAGCCCGAAGGACAAACGTCTGTTTGTGGACTGTTTCGATCCCGAACAGCCCACAGAGCGCGCGCATACCGTCCGGCGGCGGTCAAGGGCCCGGGCGCGGCCCCGCGGCGGCCCCCGCGTTCCACAGCCGCCCCACAGCGGACCACCAGCCAGAACCGTCCCATCGGCTCCCGCCGAACCCGTACGGAACGCGGCTTCGGCGGTGACCTTCCTGTGACGCCTCACATGGTCTACTCCTCACGCAGGGCACCATCCTCGTCACCGTAAGTCCAGTCGACGTCAGTACCAGACGAAATACGCCATCCGTTGGGGACACGTCTATGCAGCTGATCGAGCGGGACCGAGAGCTGGCGACACTGCGAGCCCTGTTCTCCGCGAGTCTGGACGGCCGGGGGGCGGTGGTGCTCCTCAGCGGCGCGGTGGCCTCGGGAAAGACCACGCTGCTGCGCTCCTTCGCCGCCGAGGCGACCTCGGCGGGAGCGCGCTTCGTCCGGGTCACGGCGGCGGCCGGGCGGCGGGACGAACCGCTGGGCGTGGTGCGCGGGCTGCTGCGCTCGCTGACCGCCGCGCCCGGGGACGAGGGGACGGCGCGCGGCCGGGCCGGGTCGCCGTCCGGCCCTCCGCCAGGGCCGCGACCGCCGTACGGGGCGGGTGGGTTCGGCGGGGCGAACGCGACCGACGGGATCGACGCGGCCGACCGGATCGGTGGAGCCGGCGGGGACGGCGGGACCCACAGTGCCGGCGGGGACGGCGAGGTCTACGACATCGGCGGCGACGGCGGGATCGCCGCGGACGTCCCGCGCCGCTTCTGCGCCGCCCTGCTCTCCCGGGCCGCCCGCACCCCCCTGGTCATCGGGGTGGACGACGCGCACCACGCCGACCCGGCGTCCCTGCGCGCCCTGCTCTCCCTCTCCCACCGATTACCGTCCTCCCGGATCCTGCTGATCCTCACCGAACGCCCCGGCGGCTGGCCCGACCACCCGCTGCTGCACGCCGAGTTACGGGGCCGCCCGCACTGCGCCCGGCTCGCCCTGCGCCTCCTGTCGCCCGCCGGACAGGCCCGGCTGATCGCCGAACGGCTCGGCACGGCGGCCGGCGGCCGTCTCGCCGAGGTCAGCCACTCCCTCACCGGGGGCAACCCCCTGCTGATACGGGCGCTCCTCACCGACCGGCACGGCCTCGGCCCGGACCGGGCACGGCCGATCGTCGGACCGGCGTTCGTCCGCGCGTGGACCGGCTGTCTGCACCGGGGCGAGCCCGGAGCGCACCGGGTCGCCCAGGCCCTGGCGATCCTGCGCGAACCCGCGCCCCCGGGACTGCTCGGCAGACTCCTCGGGCTGGACACGGCGCAGGTCTCCCACCTCCTCGACACCATGAACACGGCCGGACTGCTCGACGGCGGCCGGTTCCGCCACCCGGAGCTGCGCGCCGCGCTGCTCGCCGCCATGGGCCCCCGGCTCCGCTCCGGGCTGCACGCCCACGCCGCCCGGCTCCTCCACGACCAGGGCCACACCGCGCCCGCCGTCGCCGGTCACCTCCTCGCGGCCGCCGGTCCGGACACCGGGGGCCTCCCGGCCCGCGGCCCGGGGCTCCGCGAGCCCTGGGCGGCCGCCGTGCTGCACGAGGCCGCCGCCCGGAGCTGGGCCGACGGCGAGCGGCAGTTCGCGCTGGACTGTTTCCGCAGGGCGTACGGGATCAGCCCGGACGGGCCCTCCCGGGTGCGGGCCGCGAGCGCCCTCGCCGACGCCCAGTGGCGCACCGACCCGGCCGCCGTCCGCCCGCTGCTGTCCGGGCTCGCCGCCGCGGCCCACGACGGCGCTCTCGACGACCGCGCCACCCGGGCGCTGCTCTCCCGGCTGCTCTGGTTCGGGCGGACGGAGGAGGCCGCGCCCCTGATCCGCCGGGCGGCAGGCCGGGCGGGCGCTCCGGCGGGCGGCCCGGCGGGCGCTCTCGCAGGCGGCCCGGCGGGCTCTCCGGCGAACGGCGAGTGGGGGTCCATCGGTCTGCTGATGGCCTGCGTCTGCCCCGAGCTGCTCGACGCCGTGACCCGTACGCAGAAGACCCCGCCGCCGCCCCTGCCCGTACCGGCGGAAGCCCTCGTACCGCCGCCCCCGGAGACCCCGCAGGCCCCGGCGGCCCCGCAGGCCCCGGCGGCCCCGGAGGTCCTGAAGGTCATGGAAGCCCCGCCCGCCTCGCCGCCCCCCGCGGTGAGCGGCGGGGCCCGTCCCTCGTCGGCCGGGCGGCGGCTGCGGGCCGCCGACGCGCTGCTCGCCGCGCTGAGCCGGGCGCCCGGGGACTCGGCGCTCGCCGGGGCGGAGCAGGTGCTGCGCGAGACCCGGCTCGGCGAGGCGGCCTCCGGCCATGTCCTCGCGGCGCTCGCCGCGCTGGTCTACGACGACCGGCCGGCCGAGGCCGCGCGCTGGTGCGATCCGCTGCTCAGGGAGGCCGCGACCCGCTGCGACGCGGTCGGCCACGCCCTGCTGGAGTCGGCCCGCGCGGTGATCTCGCTCCGTACGGGCGATCTGGCGGCGGCCGAGTCACGGGCGCGGGACGCCCTGGCGCGGATCTCCCCGGCGAGCTGGGGCGTGGCGGTCGGGATCCCGCTCTCGGCGGCGGTGCTCGCCGCCACCGCGACCGGTCGGCACGACGAGGCCGCCGCGTATCTGGCCCGGCCGGTCCCCGAGGCCATGTTCCGCACCCCGTGCGGCCCGCACTACCTCCAGGCGCGCGGCCGCCACCGGCTGGCGACCGGCCGGCCGGGGGAGGCCCTGCGCGACTTCACCGACTGCGGCACGGCGATGGAGACCTGGGGCTTCGTCTCCCCCGGGCTGGTCCCGTGGCGCGGCGACGCCGCCCAGGCCCTTCTCGAACTGGGCGAGCGGGACCGGGCGGCCGCACTGATCGCCGAGCAGCTGGCCCTGCTCCGGCCCGGTCCCTCCAGGACCCGGGGGATCACACTGCGGGTGTGGGCGTCGACGCTTCCCCCGGCCCGGCGGGCGGCCCCGCTGCGGGAGTCGGCGGATCTGCTGGAGCGGTGCGGCGACCGGTACGAACTCATGCTGTCGCTGACCGAGCTGAGCCACACCCTGCACGCGCTGGGCGACCACGACGACGCCTTCGCCGCGGCGCGGGGCGCGCACCGGCTGGCCCGGAGATACGGGCTGGGCGCGCCGAAGACCGCGCCCCCCGGCGAGGGGGCCGACGGCGGCGGGCCCGCCCCGGCCGACCGCGAGCGTCCGCCCGCGCCGGGTCCGGCCGAACTGACCGAGGCCGAGCGGAAGGTGGCCGCGCTCGCCGCGCACGGCCACACCAATCGGCAGATCGCCGAGACGCTGCTCGTCACGGTCGGCACCGTCGAGCAGCATCTGACCCGGGTCTATCGCAAGCTCCAGGTCAACCGCCGTACCGAGCTGCGGCCCCGGCTGCGGATCTCCCCCGTCTGAGGCCCGTGCGCACCCCCGCCGGGAAGGTGTCGCCCCCTGGTCGCCGCACGGGGGTTTCGACGCCTCAGGAGGACGCCGTCCGGCCGCCGCCCGGACTCTCGTACGCGACCGGACCCGGGCCCGGGCCGGGGCCGGGGACGAGGTCGGGACCCGGGCCGGGGACGAGGTCGGGGCCCGGGCCGGGGACCCGGCGGTGCCTCCCCCGTACCAGCGCGCCCCACAGCAGCACCGGCAGCAGCAGGCTCTGGAGGCCGACCGCGAGCCAGAACAGCCCGGCTCCGCCGGTCCGTTCGGCCGCGCCGTAGAGCGGTCCGCCGAGCAGCGCGGCGGCGAAGGCCCCGAGTCCGGCCGCCAGCCGCTGCCGGCCGAAGACGGTCGCGTCGGGGGCGGTGGAGCGGGCCAGCGCCTCCAGATCGTTCCGGAGGAAGAGCACGGTCTCCACCAGCGCCAGCGTGAGCACGCCCGCCGCGATCCCCGCCGCACTTCCGGTCGCGATCGCCGCCGTGCCCAGCGCCATGGCCCCGAATCCCAGCCGCAGGGCGCGCGGATAGCCGAGCCCCGCGATCCGGTCGGCGAGCAGCGGCTGCGCCGCGACGATCACCGCGGAGTACCCCGTCAGCAGCACGGCATAGTACGCGGCCGAGGTGCGGGGCACCGCGTACACCGCGATGTAGTGCTGGAAGAACATGAAGACGTAGACGGACAGGACGGTGTACGCGAAGGGCGGCAGCGGCCGCTCCCCGGGGGCCGCCCGCTCACGGGCCGCGGCCGGATCGGCCTCCCCCGCCCCCGCCCCCATCGCCGTGTCGCGGACCGGGGGCAGGACCGTGTGCGCGATCCCGACCGCCGCGAAGAGCACGGCGACCCCGGTGAACAGGGCTGCGGTCGAGCCGAGGACGAACGGCGCGGCGGCGAGGGGGCCCAGCGCCATGCCCGCGTTGAAGGCGGAGCCGCTCGCCGCCAGCAGCCGGGGGCGGCGCTCCGCCGCGCACCCGGCCACCAGATAGGCCTTGTTGGCGGGCAGGTAGAGCGCCGCCCCGGCCGAGACCAGGAACAGGGCGGTCACGGCGAGCGCGGGCCGGTCCGTCCCCGGCACGAAGCAGGCGAACCCGGCGGTGCGGACGCCGAGCGCGACCAGCATGGCGGCGCGCAGCCCGATCCGGGCGGCGAGCGCCGCCCCGGCGACCCCGCCGCCGAACTGCACCAGCGAGGCCACCGCGAGGACGACGCCGACGACTTCGAGCCCGAACCCCCAGCGCTGGTGGAGCAGCACGGACATGAAGGGGAGGACGGCGAAGCTGCCGAGGGTGATGAGGAAGGACGCTCCCAGCAGCAGGAGCTGGGGCCAGGAGACCCGTCTCACGCCCCTTCTGCCGACTTCATGACCGGCCGTACGGTGGTCGCGGCGCTCCAGGCGCGGTGCTGGGCGAGTTCGGCGGTGGCGGCCTCGGCGAGGACCATTCCGGTGCAGCCGCGCTGGTCGCCGAGGTCGGGCAGCCAGTCGCCGGGCTCCCGTACGGGATACCACTCGATCCCGCCGGGGAAGGCGTCCAGCCCGTCCAGTCCCTCCCAGTCGACGAGCACGCCGGGCCGGTCGGGGTAGACGAGGACGAACGCGACGGCCGGGCCCGCGCCGGTCAGGGCCGCCGGGTCCGCGTCCAGCAGGGCGGGCCTGCGGCCGAGGGTGACGTCGATCAGCGCCTCGTACACATTGGTGTCCAGGGTGCGGCAGAGCGCCTCGCCGATGAGCGCGCCGCCGATCCGGCGGTTGATCTCGACGAGTTCGGGTCCCCGGGCGGTGAGGACGAACTCGACATGGGCGAAGCCCTGGTCGTGTCCGGCCGCCGCCAGCACCCGGCGGATCCAGTCCTCGATCCCGTCCCGTTCGGCGGCCGGCAGGGCGACGGGGAAGGCCGCGCCCTCCTCGCGGACGGCCGGGGTGCGCGAGGTGAGCCGGCTCGACACGCCGAGCAGCCGGATCTCGCCCGCCCAGCTGAGGGTCTCGGCGCTGTAGAGCGGACCGGAGAGGAACGGTTCGGCGAAGAGCCGTCCCTTCAGCGGGACGTCGGCGGCCTCGGCGAGCGCGGCGCGCAGGGCGTCGGCGTCCCGGACGATCCACACGGCCCGGGAGGAGGTGCCGGAGGAGTCCTTGAGCACGGCGGGCAGTCCCACCGCCTCCAGCACCCGTGCGGCGCTGTCGGGGTGCGCGTCGACGTCGACGGCGGTCCTCGTGCTGACCCCGGCCCGGTGCAGGGCGCGCCGGACCTCGGCCTTGTCCCGCAGCAGCCGGACGGCGGCCGGGTCGGGCCCGGGCAGGCCGTACGCGGCGGCGAGTTCGGCGGCGGGGGTGGACCAGGTGTCGGTGGTGTTGATCAGCCCGGCGAGTCCGGGCAGCGCGCCGAGCACCCGGCGTACGGAGGACTCGTCCGTGGTGTCGATGTCGACGATGTCGAGCGCGTCGGCGGGGAGTTCGGCCAGCTCGTGGCGGTAGACGCCGCGGTCGCCGGTGAGCAGGCAGAGCCGGTGGCCCGCCGCCGCGGCGGCCTCGACCGTACGGGCGATCCCGAAGGAGAGCGATTCGAGCGAGGCGATGGTCATCGGGGTCTCCCGGCGGTCGGAGCGATCTCGGCGGAGGCGTCGGCGGCTGCGGCGCGGGCGGCCCCGCCCGCGTGGACGACGGCCTCCACCCGTGCGACGGCGTCCGCCCGCCCGGCGGACTCGGCCCGTCCGCCGGACTCGGCCCGTCCGCCCGGCTCGACGCGCGCGTTCGGCGGTGCGGAGCGCCCCGCCCATTCCATCACCGCCCACGGCGGTCTCAGCTCGGCCAGTTCCCCGATCCGCTCGGGCCGCAGCAGATCCGGGTCCAGGGCCTCCGCGTGCCGGGCGAACACCCGTTCCGCGTAACGGTGTCCGGTGTCGGCCCCCAGCACCAGATGGACGGCGTCCGGATGCCGCTCCGCCTCCCAGCGGGCGACCAGATGCGCGGCCCCGGTGGAGAGCCCGGCGAAGACGGCGTGGCGGCGCAGCAGATCCACCGCGCCGGCCATGGCGTGCCGGAAGTCGAGCCAGTGGACGGTGTCGTACAGCTCATGACGTACGTTTCCGAAGGGGATCGAGCTGCCGATCCCGGCGATGATGGCCTCCGGGTCGTTGTATCCCTCGCTTCCGAAGGTGACACTGCCGAAGGGCTGGACTCCGACGAGCCGTACCTCGCGTCCGGCGGCGCGCAGCGCCTCGGTGAGTCCGCCGGTGGAGGCCCCGGTGCCGACCGCGCCGACGACGGTGAGCGGTCCGGGCGGCAGCGCGGCCTCGGCGAGCGCGGCGAACTCGCGGTATCCGGCGTAGTGCACCGCGTCGTGGTACTGCCGCATCCAGTGGAAGTCCGGCCGCTCCTCCAGCAGGGCCCGCACATGCCGTACGCGCCGCTCCTGGTCGAGCAGCAGACTGCTGGAGGGCGGCATCTGGTCGACGGTCGCGCCGAGGACTTCGAGCTGTGCGCGCATGGTGGCGTCCACGGTGGTGGAGGCCACGATGTGGCAGTTCAGCCCGTAGCGGTGACAGGCCATGGCGAGCGCGAGCGCGTAGATCCCGCTGGAGCTGTCCACGAGGGTCTGTCCCGGTAAGACCCTGCCGGTGTCGAGGAGCGACCGGACGGCCCCGAGGGCGGCGTACACCTTCATCGTCTCGAACCGGGCCAGCACGACCGGGCCCGAGAGCCGTACGAAGTCGGGGTCCTTGAGGGCGTCGGTGATGTGTTCGTGCACGGGTATGGAGGGTTGAGCCATGGTGTTACGGGTCTCCTGGCGTCTGGTCGGAGCTGCCGCGGCCGGGCTCATGACGTACGGCCCTGGACGATGAGCCGGCGCGAGTGCTGGTCGTAGGGTCCGCCGTCGAAGTCGCCGAAGCACCGCACGTCGGTGAAGCCGGCGGCCACGAAGAGGTCGTGGAGTTCGGCGGCGCTGTAGAGGAAGGAGTGGATGGTGGCGGTCCGGGCGGTGTCGCCGCGGACGAGGGTCCAGTCGGTGCGCAGCCGCCGCCAGTCGTCGAGGACGGTGTCGCGCTGGACGACGTACGAGCCGTCCGGCAGGTCCACGGCCTGGGGGCGGCCGATCCACCCCGCGAGGACCTCCTTGCCCATGACGTCGACGATCAGTTGTCCGCCGGGGGCGAGGCTGCGCCGTGCGTTGCGCAGGACCCGGAGGTTGTCGGCGGGGTCGGCGAAGTAGCCGAAGGACGTGAAGACATTGAGGATCACGTCGTAGGCGCCGGGCTCGACATGGTCGAGCATGTCGGCCCGGACGAGGTCGACGGCGGCGCCGGCCCGGTCGCAGAGGTCGCGGGCGCGCTCCAGCATGGCGGGGCTGAGGTCGACGCCGGTGACCTTGTGTCCGCGCTCGGCGAGCGGGACGAGGAAGAGGCCGGGGCCGCAGCAGAGGTCGAGCACCCGGGATCCGGCCGGGAAGTCGAACAGCCGGGAGTCGCGGACGAGCGCGGCCACCGATTCGGCGCGGTCGCCGGAGAACATGGCGGGCGCGAAGTCGACCCAGAGCGTGTCGTCCGCGTACCAGGCGACCGCTTCGTGCCCGTCCGCTCCGGGCCCGTCCGCTCCGGCGCCGTCCCGCCCGGGCCGGTCCCGCGCCGCCCCGTCCCGTACGCCCGTGTCCCGCCCGCCCGCGTCGTGTACGCCCGTGTCCTGTACGCCTGCGTCCCGTACGCCCGCGTCCTGTGCACCGCTAGCCACATGAGCCTCCTCTACCCGTTCGTCCTCTGATGTAGTCGGACGGTGACGGCCCGGAGTTCCCGGCTCTTGTGTGCGCGGGTCATCCACTCCTGTGGACCGGCGTGGCCCCGCCCACATAGCGGACATAAATGGAGAATATTCGCCATACCCTTCTCATGGCGCGGGAGTCTGGCGCCCGGTCGTTCGGGAGTGCAGATGCCGGAGCCGCAGCCCCACAAGCCCGCGCCCGCGCCGCCCGCGCGCCCCGCGGGAACGCTCCGCCGGACCGGCGAGTGGTGCGCCCGGCACGCGGTCGTCGTCATCATGCTGTGGCTCGCCGCCCTCGCCGGACTCCAGGTGCTGCACCACACCCACGGCGGCGACTACTCCGACGACTTCGCCCTCCCCGGCACCCAGTCGCAGAACGGACTGGACGTCCTCACCGAGCACGAGCCCGCCGCCGCCGGCTACAGCGCGCAGATCGTCCTCCACGACGGCGACCGCCCGCTCAGCGCCGCGAGCGGACCGCTCACCACCGTCACCGGCGATCTCCAGAAGCTCCCCGACGTCCTCTCCGCGCAGAATCCCCTCGCCGTCCCCAGCGCCCCCGGCGTCGGCCCGCTCTCCGCCGACGGCCGCACCGCCTACCTCACCGTCCGCTTCGCCGTCCCGCCGTCCACCCTCGGCGAGGACTACCTCCACGGGGTCGACGACGCCGTCGAACCGCTGCGCTCCGCCGGCGTCCAGGTCGAGTACGGCGGCCAGCTCGGCGAACTCGCCCGCCCCATGGCCGACGACCGGACCAGCGAGGCCATCGGCTTCGCCGTCGCGATCGTCGTCCTGCTCATCGGCTTCGGCAGTGTGGCGGCCGCCGTACTGCCCCTGATCACCGCCGTCGTCTGCGTCGTCTGCGGACTGGCCCTGCTGGGGCTGCTCGCCGCCGCCTTCACCTTCGCCACCGTCTCGCCCACCCTGGCCACGATGATCGGCCTCGGCGTCGGCATCGACTACGCGCTCTTCCTCGTCACCCGGCACCGCCAGAATCTGATGAACGGCGACGACGCCGTCACCGCCGCCGGAAAGGCGACCGCCACCAGCGGGCACGCCGTGCTGCTCTCCGGCTGCACGGTGATCATCGCGCTCTCCGGGCTCTGGGTCTCCGGCATCGGCTTCATCGGCAAGCTGGGCCTGGCCGCGGCCGTCACCGTGGTCACCGCCGTGATCGGGTCGATCACCCTCGTACCGGCCTTCCTCGGCCTGATCGGACGTCATATCGACCGGCTGCGGGTCCGCCGGCCGATCGCCGAGACGGACGCCGAACCGGGCGAGACCGTGCAGGGCGGCTGGCACCGGTACGCGATGCGGGTGCAGCGCAGGCCCTGGTGGTATCTGACCGGCGGGGTGGCCCTGCTGGCCGTGCTCGCCTTCCCGCTGCTCTTCATCCAGCTCGGGCACATCAGCGACGGCGCGGATCCCAAGTCCTTCACCGACCGGCGCGCCTTCGACCTGATGTCGTCGGCGTTCGGGCCCGGCTCCAACGGCCCGCTGACCCTCGTCGTCGACCAGTCCGCCGTGCCGCAGCAGGACCGGCAGGCGCTGGCCGCCCAGGCGCAGCAGACCCTCTCCCAGGTCCGGGACGCGGCGACGATCACCCCGCTGACCCCGAGCCCGGACGGCGACGTGCTCGTCGCCACCGCCTACTCCGTCGCCTCCCCGCAGGACGAGAAGACCAGCGACCTCGTGAACCGGCTCGTCGACGACACCCTCCCGAAGGCGGTCTCCGGCACGGACGCCCACACCTACGTCACCGGCGCCACCGCCGCCCAGGTCGACTTCCTCGACATCGTCTCCCACCGGCTGCCGCTGATCATCGCGGTCGTCGTCGGACTCGCCTTCCTGGTGATCCTCATCGTGTTCCGGGGGCTGCTCGTCGCCGTCAAGGCCGCCGTCCTCAACGTGCTGTCGATCGCGGCCTCGTACGGGGTGGTCGTCGCCGTCTTCCAGTGGGGCTGGGGCGGACCGGCGCTCGGGGTCGCGGGCAAGGTGCCGATCGAGAGCTATGTGCCGATGATGATGTTCGCGATCGTCTTCGGACTCAGCATGGACTACGAGATCTTCCTGCTCTCCCGGATCCACGAGGCGTGGCTGCGCACGGGCGACCCCAGGGCGAGCGTGGCGCACGCCCTGGAAATCACCGCCCGGGTCATCACCTGCGCGGCGCTCATCATGGTCAGCGTCTTCGCCGCGTTCGTCATCAGCGACAACATCGTCGTGAAGATGCTGGGCCTCGGACTGGCCGCGAGCGTCCTCATCGACGCCACGGTGGTCCGGCTGCTGCTGGTCCCCGCCGTGATGACGCTGCTCGACGCGCGCGCCTGGTGGACCCCGCGGTGGCTGGACCGGATCATGCCCCACCTGGAGGCGGAGGGCCACGACGAGAGCGAACGGCGGCCCCGGCCGACCGGGGCCGCCGCGCGGTGACCGTCCCCGGGGCCGTTCAGCCGGCCGTACGGTCACCGCGTCCGCGCGCGTGGGCGCACCCCGCGTGCCGCGCGGCCGCACCGCCGGCGCCCGGCCCCGTCCCCGTGCGCGCACCCGGCCCCGTACGGGCCGCCGCATCCGTACGGGCCGCCGCCTCCATCCCCGCGCGCACCGCCCGGCCCGCCGCCGAGTCCGCGTCGTACACGGTCCGGCCGCCGCGCAGCGTCAGCCGCACCCGGGTGTCGCTGATCTCCCGCACGGGGACCCGGGTCACATCCCGGTCCAGGACGATCAGATCGGCCGCCCGGCCCGGCGTCAGCGTCCCGACCCGGCGATCGAGCCGCAGCTGATACGCCGCACCGGCCGTGTGCATCCGCAGCGCCGAGGCCCGGCCGATCCCCTCCCGCTCCGGATACAGCGGCCCCTGGGTCGCGGACTCCCCCTCGCGGTCGATCGCCGTACGGATCTGGTTCCACACCCTCAGCGGATCGACCGGCCAGTCCGAACCGCCCGCGAGCACGGCCCCGGCGCGCTCCAAACTCCGCGTCGGATAAAGCCGGCGATGCCGCTCCGCGCCGATGTACGGGAGCAGCGCGTCCACCGTCCAGAGGTCGCGCATCGCCCATTGCGTCTGCATATTGGCCGGCACCCCGAGCCGGGCGAATCGGGGCAGGTCGTCCGGGTGGACCAGCTGGAGATGGGTGACGGTGTGCCGGGCGTCCCGGCGGCCGCCCGCGCGGAGCACGGCCTCGTACCCGTCCAGCGCGGTGCGCACCGCCCGGTCGCCGATGGCGTGCGTGTGCACCTGCCAGCCGTGGCGGTCGAAGAGCGCGGTCAGCTCCGCGAACTCGCGCGCGGTGGCGTACAGATCGCCGCGCCGGTCCGTCGGCCGCCCGTCGGCGCCGAGATACGGATCCAGCAGCGCGGCGGTCTGCGCGGGGTGCTCGATCACCCCGTCGAGGAAGAACTTGACCGTCCCGAAACGCACTCCCGGGACCGCTCCGTACCGGGCGCGCACCCCGCGCGCCCAGTCGAGCGCCGCGCGCGGGTCCCGTACGTCCGCCGACTCCAGCTGGAGCGCGGGGACGATCCGCTGCGGGAGGCGTCCGTCGCGGGACAGCGCGGCGTAGACGTCGAGTTCCCACTCGGTCGCGGTGGCATCCAGGAAGGTCGTGACGCCCTGGGCGGCGGCGCGGGCCAGCCCGGTGGCGGCCGCGGCGACGAGCAGATCACCGGGGATCGCCGGGAAGAGGTCGGTGACCAGCGACTGGGCGCTCTCCTTGAGCAGCCCGGCGGGCGATCCGTCCGGGTCCCTGACGATCTCCCCGCCGGGCGGGTCGGGGGTGGCCGCCGTGATCCCGGCCAGCTCCAGCGCGCGGCGGTTGGCCCAGGTGTTGTGGCCGTCGCTGCCGACGAGCGCGACGGGGCGGCGGGTGGCGAGCGGGGCCAGCAGCCGGTGGTGCGGCAGAGTGCCGAGGGGCAGCAGCCCCACCGGGTCCCACTCCTCCACCACCAGCCAGCCGTCCGGCTCCTCCGCCGCGCTCGCGGCGAGGAACCCCTCCAGCGTCTCCAGCAGCTCCGGGACCGTCAGCGCGCGGTGATCGAGCCCCGGCCGCACCGAGCGCGCGGCGGCCCCCACCGGATGCGCGTGCCCGTCCACGATCCCGCTCATCACCGTCGCGCCGCCCGCGTCCACCACCTCGGTGTCCCGCCCGGCCCAGCGGCGTACGACCGCGTCCGGTCCGGTCGCCAGCACCGTCCCGTCGCGGCCCACCGCGACGGCCCGCCGGGGGCGTTCGCCGCGTACGCCGGTGAGCACCCGGGCGTTGTGGACGACGAGCGCGGCGGACCGCCGCCGCCCGCCGGAGCCGGTCGCCGCCGCGGTCCCCGAGGCGGTGAGCGCGGCGGCGGCGCCGAGGCCGCCGGCGGTGGACAGCAGCTGTCTGCGCGGGAGTCGAGAGGTCATGGGGCCGCATCCTCAGCGGTCGCCGCCGTGACCGCCAATGGTTTTCGACCTCGCCGGGCGCTCGGGCGGACGGCTGCCCGGCCGGACGGCCGTCGGGCCGTCGGGCTCAGAAGTGGACGATCTTCACCGCCGTCACCACGAGGAGCGGCGGCCCGGCGATGTAGTAGCGCACGAGCGCCCCCGCCACACTGGCCAGCCGCCGGTCCTCCTCCTTCGGCGATCCCGCGGGTCCCGAGCCGTGCCCGTACGGATCCTCCCCGAGCGTCCTCGCGATCTCGGCGTCGAAGCGGAGGCGGAAGGCGGCCGGCATCTCGGCGTGGACCTTGTCGGCGTGGCCCGAGTACTGGATGCGGTACCGGCTCATGCGTCGTCTCCCGGCTCGGGGTCGTTCTGCCGGAGCACCCCGGCGTACAGTTCCGCCTTCACCTGGGCGATCAGCGCGTCCTCCGCCGCGAGTTCCTCCGGCGGATATCCCCAGCGCACGGTGGCGAAGGTCAGTTCGTGCCCCGGCGTACGGGCGATCTCCTCCTCGAACTCCGCGCGCCGCTCCTCGTCCAGCACCGCCCGGATCCCCTCGATCGTCGCCGGAAAGGTGACCGAACCGATCGGGAAGCCGGACCGGTACATCGGCGACGGAGGTTCACCCGTGAGGGGGTCGCGCGGCGGGTTGGTGGGGCTGACGGGCTCGCCGTCCCCGTCCACCACCCCCCGGAAGTCACCGGCTCTCAGCCGCTCGACCGCCTCGGGGTCCTCTCTCGCCGCACCCTCGGGCAGCGCCCAGTCGAGGATCACGTACACCAGACTCGCCCCCGGCGTCCGCACCGCCTCCGCGTCGAACTCCGCCGCCCTCTCCGCCGCGAGCCCCGCCCGCACGCCCCCCAGGCTCGACGGGATCTCCACCCGCCTCCCCGCGAGCGGAATACTCCACACCGGCCCTCTGTACTCGGTCATGACCGGCCCTCATTTCCCTCGGTGCGGTGGGTGTGCGTCTCGTGGCGGTGGTGCGGGCGGCACCTGTCGTGCCTGTAGTGCCACACGGTACGGAGCCCGGGGGTGCGCCGGGCCCGTCAACGGCACCCGCCCGCCGCCCCGTCCGGCTCCCGGGCCACGCTGAACCAGACCGCCTTCCCGGTCGGTCTGCTTCCCCCCAGATACGTCACCCCCCACGCGTCCGCACACGCGTCGATGAGCGTCAGCCCCCGGCCCCCTTCCGCCTCCACACCCGCCCCCGGGGCCCGGTCGAGCGGCGCGGGCCGGTCGTCGTGCACCCGCACCAGGACGGAGAGCGTCGTGATGACCGTGTCGATGCGGATCACGGCCGCGGTGGTGTGCCGGTGCACATTCGTCACCGCCTCCGACAGACACAACAGCACATCCTCCGCCCGCCCCGGATGCGAACCCCGCACCGGCCCGGCCAACCAGGCCCGGGCGCGCCCGGGAGCGGCGCGGCAGTTCGGAATGTCGATACGGATCAGGCCGACTCCGAGCGCCGGTTCATGCGTTAAGGCTGATGAGGGCGTCATGCCATGTCTCCCCACACAGTTGGACCCGCGCCGCCCGTCGCCGTGGCCTGGCCGCGTCCCGGGGCGCGCCCCAGGACGGGGCGCACGGCAGCGGCTGCACTGCGGTCGGTTACTGACGCGCTACGCGGTGCTACGAGGACCATAGGGGGCATATATGCGACCGAGCAACACTGCTCCCTCGAAGGAGGGAATCCGTAGACCGGCACTCCGTTCTCGCGGCACACTCAGCACCGACCAAAGGGGAGGGAACCCATGCCCACGAGGGACAATCCGACCGCACGGCAGGTGCGGTTAGGTTCAGAACTGCGAAAGCTGCGTGATGCCGCAGGGCGGACCGCACGAGAAGCAGCAGGGATGTTGTCCGTCGATCAAGCCAAGATCAGCCATATGGAAGCGGGCCGCATAGGCATCAGCGAAGAGAGACTGCGCCGACTGGCCTCGTTCTACCGCAGCGACGACAGCGCCCTCATCGACGCGCTCTGCGAGATCAGCACCGAGCGGCGCGGCCAGTACTGGTTCGACGACTACCGGGGCATTCTTGCGCCTGCCTTCCTCGACATCGCAGAGCTTGAGTGGCACGCCCGCGCCCTGCGATCGGTGCAGAGCCTGACAGTCCCCGGCCTGCTGCAAACCGAGGAGTACGCGCGGACCCTCTTCACCAGCATCTGGCCGAGGCTGCCCGCCGATGAGATTGACGCACGCATCGAGCACCGCATGAGGCGTGCCGAGATTCTCGACGGCGACGCCCCCGTTCCGTTCGCAGCGATCATTCATGAGGCCGCCCTGCGCATGCGTTTCGGTGGTCGCAAAGTTGCCCGCACGCAGCTCCAGGCCCTTATGGACAGCACCGAGCGCCCCAGCGTCACCTTGCGCGTCATCCCTTTCACCAGCGAGGTGTTCATCGAGGTCACGCAGCCCGTTCTCTACGCGACTGGGGTGGTCCCTCAGCTGGACACCGTTCAAGCCGACAGCGCGTTCGGCAACCACTTCCTCGGCGCGGAAGCCGAGCTGAAGAGGTACAGGATGTTGCTGAACACCGCGAGGCACGCTTCCCTCGAATCGGAAGAGTCTCGGCAACTCATCCACCACATCGCACGCGAACTCTGAAAGGCAGAGCAATGAGCGACCGCATCACGTGGCAGAAGTCGTCCTTCTCCGGCGGGAACGGGCCGAACTGCGTGGAGATAGCCCACCACGACGGCAGCATCCTCCTGCGCGAGAGCGACACCCCCACCACGGTCATCACCACGGACCGTGCCAAGCTCGCCGCCTTCATACAGGGTGTCAAAGCAGGCGAGTTCGACCACTTCCTCGACTGAGAGCCATCCGGCCGGTCACCGGACGACACCCGCCCCATATGGCCGGCCGGACTCACCACCCCGGCAGGGGCGCGCAAAGGCACAGTCCGATTTCGGCCGACCCCACCGCTTCGGGCCTCCAGGCCGGCACAACTGGCCACACTGAAACCGGAGCAGCCACCCATCGCATGAGGACTGAGGCCACGGCCATGGACAGAACCATCCACTGGCAGAAGTCGTCGTTCTCCGGCGCTGAAGGGGCGGACTGCATCGAGATGGCCCGGCTCGCCAGCACCATCCTCCTGCGCGAAAGCAACACACCCACCACCGTCATCACCACCGACCGCGCCAAGCTCGCCGCCTTCATACAAGGCGTCAAAGCAGGCGAGTTCGACCACCTTCTCGACTAAGAGCTGTCCGGTCGATCATGTGACGGAGGCAGACGGAGACGGCGGTGTTGCCTGTTCGCCCGGCGGCTACAGGTGCGCCGACTCCACCCTGCCCGTGAACCGGCCGCCCACTCGGCCGGCGAGCCAATGGACACGGGCGATCTGGTCACCGTCCCGGTCCTGGGCGTGCACGTGGACGGTGTGGTCCTGCGAGGGATCGTCCTGGTAGAGGTCGCGGGAGTTCACTGTCAGCGTGAGGTACGCGTACTTCTGCGAGATCGCCTCCAGCCCCGCTTCGGGAACCGCGGGCCACGCGTCCAGATCCCACCGAACAGCTCCGGCGTCCGACCCCAGAGCGACGATGAAGGGCTCGGCGAGGTGTAGCGGACGACCCCAGTCGAACACGTGGATCGGCAGGCAGTCCGCGGGGTCGTCGCCGGCCTCCGACGAGCCGTGCTCCTTGCCGGCCGACGCCCACCATTCGAGGTCGGGCAGTACGTGACGTACCTGCGCCAGGACGTCCGGCGATGTGATCACGGCTTCGAAGTCGACCTCTCCCTGACCGACGTCTGCGATGTCCAGCAATGCGCGCACCGCACGTATCGCTTCAGGCAGGTCGGCGGTGGTGAGGACAGCGGCCGCGGCAGAGTTGCTCATCCCGGAACCATAGGACGGCGCTGACAGGTCGGCCGAGCGGTTGTGACCTGCCTCGCGGTCGTCGGGACCGGAGCCGTATCGGCGGCGAGGCCACGGTGACGGCGCCGAGGACGACGTAACCGCGTGCGGCAGGGCCAAGGGGGGCCCGCGCCCCGGGCCTTCCCCGCGCCCGGCCCGTGGGGCGGGCGGGCGCGGGGTGGGCAGCGGGTCAGGCGGGGGATTTCTCCGGGGGCGGGGTGGGGAGGGAGATCCCGTGGGCGATGAGCCCGGCGGCGGCGAGGCCGGTCACGGCCAGGGCGCTGCTGATGAGGAAGGGATCGGCGCCGCCCCACGCGGGGGCGAAGCCGATGCCGACGTAGAGGGTGATGCCGGTGGCGCCGCCCAGTTGGTCGGCGGCCCGCTGGACGCCGGAGGCGATGCCCGCGTCGTCCTCGGTCACCCCGGTCACCGCGACGTACTGGAGCCCGACGATCCCGAAGCCCATCCCGGCGGCGATCAGCGCCATCGCCGGGACGAGCGCGGGACCGGACGCGCCGAGGTGCGAGACCAGGGCGATGGCGGCCATCGCCAGCGCGGTGAAGCCGACGCCGGCCAGGACGCAGACCCGCGCTCCCCACCGCCCGAGGAACCGGGGCACCAGCACGGAGGCGGCGATCAGGGAGAGGGCCAACGGCACCATCGTCAGACCGGCTTCGAGCGGGCCCGCGCCCAGCCGGTCCTGGAGGTAGTAGGTGAAGAGCAGGAACGAGGTGGACAGCGCCGCGCTCAGCAGCGCGGTGGCGAGGTTGGCGAGGACGCGCGGCCGGTTGCGGAAGAACCGCAGCGGGACCAGCGGGTCGGGGGAACGGCGCTCGACCCGGACGAACAGGGCCACCGCCGCCACCGCGCCGAGCAGCGCCACAGGCGGGAGCCACGGAGTCGTACCGTCCGACTCGCCCGCCTCGACGACCCCGAGGGTGAACAGCAGCGGGGCCGCGCTCAGCAGAAGCGCGCCGGGGAGGTCCAGGGGCGCGCGCCGGGCGGGCGGCTGGTCGACCGGCACGAGGACCGCCGCCGCGATGAGCACGACCAGGATGAACGGCACGGAGACCAGGAAGATCCACCGCCATCCGAACAGTTCGGTGATGATCCCGGAGACCACGAACCCGAGGACGAGTCCACAGCTCGCGACGGCCGCCCACACGCTCAACGCCCGTGACCTGCGCGGCCCTTCGGGGAACATGAGCACGATCACCGCCATCGCCGCCGGCAGCGCGATCGCCTCGCCCGCGCCCTGGAGCAGCCGTGCCGCCACCAGCAGCGCGAACGACGGGGCGAGCCCGGCCAGCAGGGACGCGGCGCCGAAGAGCGCGGTGCCGAAGAGGAGGACCCGCCGCCTGCCGAGCACGTCGCCCAGCCGGCCGCCGAGCAGCAGCAGCCCGCCCCCCGTGATCGTGTATCCGACGACGACCCAGGTCAGCGCGTGACCTTCGACGCCGAAGTCCGCGCCGATCGAGGGCAGCGCGATATTGACCACGGTCACATCGACCGCGATGAAGAACTGCAGCATGGCCATGCAGCACAGCACCAGCCACGCGCGCACCGAGGAGGATCCCTCCTGGCGCGCAGAGAGAATGCCTGAAAACACCAAGTGCTCCGTTGCTCAGAAGAAGTTCCGAGCAGCACCGACGTGCCGCTTCGGTTCGACCACGAAGCGACAGAGCGTTCAACGAGTGTGAGACGAACGCCCCGCCGCTAGCGGAGCGTCCTCGTCACCGCGGCGGCCGCCGCGCACGAAGCACCAGACATGGCGTCGACTCTACCGGAGGGGTCCCGGGGGCGACCGGCTCCGCGCGAAGTGCCGTGCCCCTAGGGGCCCCGAGGGGGATTTCCCCCCTCGCGGCCCGGGTGGTCGCTCCATGTCGCGGACGCGCGGCCGGCGGACATGATCCGTCCATGACTTCACGGCGAACGAGAATCCGGATGCTGGCCGGTGCGGCCGTCCTCGGCGGGGTGTCCGCCCTGCCGGCCCCGGTCGCGGCGGCGGCCGGCCCCGAGGGCGAGCGGGCGCGGGGCGGGGCCGTCGTCTCCGTCGAGCGGGCGGCCGACCTCACGGCGGAGGAGGTGGCCGGACGACTCCGGGAGGGAAAGATCGAGTCGGACCAGGTCCGCCACGGCGTGACGGCCTATCGGGTCGTCTACCGCACCACCGACAGCGCGGGCGCGCCCACGACCGCGAGCCAGCTCGTCGTCCTGCCCAGGAACGGGGAGCGCCGGCTGTCCGCCGTCTCCTGGCTGCACGGCACCACCGTCCACCGCAAGGACGTCGCCTCGGAGAATCCGAAGTCGAACGACCGCCTCGTGGCCCTGCTGTTCGCCTCGACCGGCCGGGCCGTCTCCGCGCCCGACTACGTGGGCCTCGGCTCGGGCGAGGGCTTCCACCCGTACGGGGATCCCCGGGCCACCGTCGCGGCCTCGGTGGACGGCCTGCGAGCGGCCCGGACCCTCGCCCACCGCGACGGCCGGGAGCTGAAGCGGAAGGTCCAGATCAGCGGGTTCTCGCAGGGCGGCCCCGCGACCATGCTGGTGGGCCGGGCGCTCCAGCGGGAGGGCGCCGACCGCTACTTCAGGGCGGGGGCGCTGGCCCCGGTCGGCGGTCCCTTCCACCTCTCCGCCTTCGAGGCCGCGGCCGCCGATGACAAAATCGACAAATCCGGTCTCTATCTCGCCTACTTCGCCGTCGCCTGGAACCGGATGTACGGCCTCTACGCATCGCCCGGCGACGCCTTCCGCTCCCCCTACGACAGCCGGGTGGAGACTCTCCTGGACGGTCATCACACCGTCGCGCAGATCGTCGCCGGACTCCCGTCGGCCTCCAAGGATCTGTTCACCGAGGATTTCCTCAACAAGGTCCGGAGGCCCGACGGCGTGCTCAAGGAGAGGCTGCGCCCGCTGGACGAGACCTGCGACTGGCGTCCCTCCGTACCGGTGGAGATCTTCCACGGCAGGGGCGACAAGGACGTCGACTTCGGTCACTCGGCCCACTGTTCCGACCAGTTGACGAGGAACGGCGCGGCGCACGGGCTGACCGACGTCGGCGACGTCGACCACAACCGGTCGGTGCGCGAGGCCGTGCCCCGGGTCGTCGCGTTCTTCGACGAGTCGGCGAAGTCGGGCTGAGACCTGCTGAGCCTGCGGCCTGACCGCAATCCGGCCGGCGCTGAACCAGCGTCGCTGACGGGATATGAAGGGCGGGCAGCCGAATTCGCCGGCTGCCCGCCCTTCATGGGGATCTATCCCTCGTCGATCCCGGCCCAGCTTTTCACCTGGCTCCACGCCCACATGCCGACGCCGAAGCCGATGCCCTTGGCGACACCGCTCACCCCGCCACGGGCAGCCGCACCGCCGACCCCGGGCTCCGCCGCCGGCTGCGGGCACTGATGCGCCTGTCCACCCCGAGCCGCCGACGGGGCCTCGATGGCCGGAGCCGCCGGGGAAGTCGTCTGCTGCTCAGGCGGTCGGTTGCTGCTCCTGATCCGGAAAGGCATTGCCGTTCTGTCCTCTCACCCGCGAAGGGGGGTGGAGGAGACCCTGCTCCTTGAAGCGCTCCCACGCACAAAGGTCCGCTCCACCCCAGAAAGGGAGGAAGCGGCGCTCTTATGGTCTGAGGGCCAGAAGATCAGGTCTGCCGATTCGGCACAAGGCTTGAAGGCGGAGCGGCGCTTCGGAGCGGAACACCATCACGATGAGGGCCAGGACGGCCATGAGGGTCAGGCGGTGCCTGACTGTCATCACACGATGTGGGCACGCGTGAGAAAGCGAGGTCAGCAACCCCGGATGTGGTTCTGAACCACGCTTCTCCAGCTCCATGGGCCAATTGTTCCACAGGTGCTCGCCGCCGACTGAGGTGTCACGTATGTGATTTCGGCCCCAGACCGCCGCCGCCATACGTGTCGTACGGAAGAAGGTCGGCCGCCATTGCCTCCGCTGAGCTGGAAACTCGTGCCTCCCGGCCCAGCCGGTCGGCCCACGCCGCCATCGCCACCGCGACCACCACGGGAATCGGCGACAGCCGGACGGCGAGGTCGGGTTGTCCGCGTTCCACGGGCCGAGCGTTCCGGGTCGCCGGACGGCCGGGCCGAGCGCGCGTGTGCTCGGCCGTGCCCGGGTGTGCTCGGCCGTGCCCGGGTGTTCCGGCTCGCGGCGCGGGCCGGAGCGTGATGGACCCCGTACCCGGGCGGCCGGCTCGTCCACGGCCCAGGTCAGGACGTCGCCGGGCGGGCGCCGTGTTCGGAGGCGAGGGCGGTGATGCGGGAGGCGAGGGCGGTGTCCAGGGCGGTGATCGCGTCGCCCGCGTCGTGGGTGGAGAGGGTGAAGGTGAGGGTGGTGTAGAGGATCCGGATGTCGGCGTGGTGATTGGCCTCGTCCTCGGTGGCGGCGACGGCCGCGTAGAGGGCGGGCAGGGCCGCCCGGTCGGCGGTGAAGGCCGCGGTGAGGCCGCCGTGCTCGACGCTCCAGGCGGGGAGGGCGGTCAGGGCCTGGTCGAGGGCGGCGGAGGTCAGCGGGGCGGCGGGCATGGGCGGGCTCCGTTCGGCGGGGACGTACGGCATCGGACCGGGACCGGCCGGACGCCGGGCTCCGGGCGCAGCCTCTCAGAACCGGGCGGTGGGACACGCCGGTCCGGGCGCGGCCCCGCGGAACGGGCCTCGGGACCCACCGGTCCGGCCGAGGGCCAGGGGCCCGGGCCCGGGCCGCGAGTCCGGGCCGCAGGTATCGGCCCCAGGACCGGGCCGCAAGACCCGGCGGCCCCAGGACCCGGCACCGGGGAGGCGACCCGGCTGACGCCGGTGCTCGTCACCCTGCACCCCGGCTCCGCCCTGGAGCTGCCGCTGCCGCTGCCGGACGCGGGCGGCCCCGCTCACTCCCCCGGGGGAACGGGCCGGTAGGTGCACACATGCACCCCCGCGCCGCTGACGGCGCTCGACACCAGCTCCAGCCTGCGCAGCCCGCCGTCGTCCGGGAAGACCGACTTCCCGCCGCCGAGCAGCACCGGCATGATCATGAGCCGGAGTTCGTCGACCAGGCCCTCGCTCAGCAGGGTGCGTACGAGGGTGGGGCTGCCCATCACCAGCAGATCGCCGCCCTCGGTCGCGCGCAGTTCCCGGATCCGGGCGGCGGCCTCGGAGCCGGCGAGGCGCCGGGTGTTGTGCCAGGTCAGATCGGCGTCGGTGAGGGTGCTGGAGACGACGTACTTCGGGAGGGCGTTCATCCGGTCGGCGAACGGGTCGCCGGCCCGGCCGGGCCAGGCCCCGGCCATCGTCTGCCAGGTGCGGCGGCCGAGCAGCAGGCCGTCGGCCTTGCCCAGCGCGTCGTCGAAGGCCCCGCCCACCACCTCCGCGTCGAAGAACGGGTGCGACCAGCCGCCGTGGGCGAAGCCGCCGTCGCCGTCCTCGCCGGGACCGCCGGGGGCCTGTACGACGCCGTCCAGGCTGATGAACTCGCTGATGATGATGCGCACCGGACTCGCTCCTCTGGGGCTGCGGGGGGTTACGCCGGATCAGACGACGACGGCGCTCCGGAATCATCGCCCCTCGGCGATCCCCGCGGTGTGATCCGGAGCACATGTCATGGCGCGGGGCCCGGACGCCGTACGCCGGACCCCGCGCCGTGCACCACCCCGGACGGACTCGGGCGAAACCTGACGAACCCTGACGGACCCTGACGGACCCGGGCGGACCCGGGCGGAGGGGATCAGAGGATCAGAAGGTCAGCTTCCAGCCGCTGATCAGGCTCACACCCCCGGCCGTGGTGTCCCGCGCCCGCAGACTCCAGGTGCCGCCCGCGGCCTCCGCCGAGACGTCCACGTCGTGGTCGGCGGCGAGCGGCGTCAGGTCGTACTGATCCTTCAGCCAGTAGACCGTGCCGTCCGGCGCGACCAGCTCCAGGGAGAGCCGGCCCTGGTGGACGATGTCCACATGGACGCGGACGATGCCGGGTTCGGCGACCCCGGCGACGTCTATCGGCGAGACGGCGGGCGTGCCGAGGGCGCCGCCGCCGGGCGCGTCCGGGATCGGCACGTCGGTGACGTTCTCGAAGACCGGGCCCGGGGGCCTGGGCGCCGGATTCCCGTACCTGGCCCCGACATTGACCGCGGCCCACGCGTCCATGACGCTCCGGTGGGCGGCGGAGGAAGCGCCGTACAGGTCGGCGGCCGCGCTGAGGGTGGCGGCGCGGGCCCCGGCGTAGTCGGTGGTGGAGATCATGTAGACGGTGAGGGCGCGGTACCAGATCTTCGCCGCGGCGGCCCGGCCGATCGGGGTGACCGGCAGTCCGTCGACGGTCGGGCTGTCGTAGGCCACCCCGTCGACGGTCTTCGCGCCGCTGCCCTCGGAGATCAGATAGAACCAGTGGTTGGCCGGGCCGGGCGACGCCGTCGCCCCGACCGGGCCCGGGTCGCCGGGCCGGGTGCCGATCCCGGGGTACCAGTAGTTCGGCGACCGGCCGTCCCGGGCCGGACGGTCCATGTGGCGCAGCGGAGTCCCGTCGCCGTGGAGGTCGAGCCGTTCGCCGATCCGGTAGTCGCCCTTGTCGACGGGGTTGGCCGCGTGGAACTCCGCCCCGGTGGCGAGGATGTCGCTGGTCGCCTCGTTCAGCCCCTGCGACTCCGCGGTGTAGGCCAGCTTCGCGGTCTCCGCGGTGAGCGCGTGGGTCAGCTCGTGGGCGGCCAGGTCGACGCTGGTGTGGACCTTCGTGGTGACGCCGTTGCCGTTCCCGTAGGAGACGCAGAAGCAGTTGCTCTGCCAGTACGCGCCGTTGAAGTGACCCCGGTTGACCCGGGAGGAGGGGCTCTCGCCGTCGTTGCGGGGGCCGTAGCGGGCGTGCACGTCCTTGTAGTAGTCCCAGGTGACCTGGGCCCCGTGGGCGGCGTCCGCCGCCGGGGTCTGGCGGTGGCCCGGAGTGCCGTCGCCCCAGATGTTGTCGGTGTCGGTGAAGAGCCGTGGCGCGTCCGTCCCGTGGTTCATGTCGTACGTCCGGTGCACGCCGTGGTCGGCGGAGACCAGGCTGTACGCGGGCCCGTACTGGAGGGTGCCCAGGGAGACCTGGCCGCTGTACTGCGTATAGCCGGTGCCCCTCTTCACCCCCTCGTAGCGGTACAGCTCGGCCCCGGTCGAGGCGTCGGTGATCACATGGAGTTCGCTGGGCACGCCGTCGCTCCGGACGCCTTCGACGACCGACTCGTGGGCGAGGACCGGGCGTCCGGCGGCGGCCCACACCACCGTACGAGGGGTGTCGGAGACGACGGCGTCGCGGATGCCGTCCTTCTCGGCGCGCGCCAGCGAACCGGCCCTCGCCTCGGCGGCGCCGCGCGCCGGGGTGGTGGTGGGGAGCGAGATCCGGGCCCGGGCGGCCCGGGTGACTCCCTCGACCGCGCCGGACGGGGCGGTGTGCACCACGAGGTCGCCGCCGAGCACCGGGAGGCCCCGGTAGGCGCGTTCGTAGCGGGTGTGCAGGGTGCCGTCGGCGTCCTTGAGGACCTGGCCCGGCAGCAGGGTCTCCGCGCCGCCGAGACCGATCGCGCGGGCGGTCCGCGCCCGGTCGGCGCGGGCGTCGGCCAGCAGCTCGGCGTGGTCGGCGGGGGTGAGCCGCGCCGGTTCCGCGCCCGCCCGGGCACGGGGCTCCGGCACGGCGGCGGACACGGTGGCGGCGGACGCGATTCCGGCCGGGCCGGCGGGCAGCGCCACGGCGAGCAGCGCGCCGGACGCGAGCAGGGCGGCCGCTGCCGACGCCTTGAACGGTGGTCTTCTCACTCGAACTCCTTCTGCGGAGGCCGCGGTCGGCGGCCGGAGGCAGGGCCCGTCCGGCGTGTGTTCCCGAACGGGGCAGAGCGGGAGGTGCGGGGGCTCCATGGGCCTGCACGGGGCCGTTACGGGGCCGTCCCGCCGCACCGGTGTGGCTGCGGGGGTGTGTGGTGCGGCAGTGGAAGAAGCGTTGCACCAAATCCGCCGGCGGTCCGCAGTCTTCCCCGGGTTGGCCATAACCGATCGCCCGCGGGGCCGGGGGCGACGCGCATCGGCCCGGCGGGGGCGCGGAGCCGTCCCGCCGTGGTGTGATGGCGGGGTGAGCCGCGCCGTGGAAGAGACCAACCGCCTGATGCTCAGGGCGCGGGACGCGATGGACCGGGCCTACGCCCAGCCGCTGGACGTTCCGGCGCTGGCCCGGATCGCCCATGTCTCCCCCGCGCACTTCGCGCGCACCTTCCGGACCACCTTCGGCGAGACCCCGCACCGCTATCTCCAGCGCCGCCGGGTCGAGCGGGCGATGTTCCTGCTGCGGGAGACCGGCCGGCCGGTGACCGACATCTGCTTCGACGTGGGCTTCGGCAGCCCGGGGACCTTCAGCCGGACCTTCCGCGACATCGTCGGCCGGTCGCCGAGGGAGTACCGGAAGGAGACGGCGGCGGCGAGCGTGCCGACGTGCTTCACGATGGCGTGGGCGCGGCCGAGCGGCTGAGCGTCCGACGGCTGAGCAGTTCTGGATAAGTTTCCGTCCGGCCGGGCCCGTAGCGTGATCGTCATGTTCAACGCCATCACGCACTCGCAGATATACGTCCTCGACCAGGACGAGGCCCTCGACTTCTACGTCGGCAAGCTGGGCCTGGAGGTCGCCGCCGACATCGACATGGGTCTGATGCGCTGGCTGACCGTCAACGTCCCCGGCCACCCCGAGCGCCAGATCATGCTGGAGAAGCCGGGCGCCCCGGCCATGTCCGAGGAGACGGCCCAGCAGGTCCGCGACCTGGTGACCAAGGGCGCGATGGGCGGCTGGCTCATCCTCACCACCACCGACTGCCGCAAGACCTACGAAACCCTGCTCGCCCAGGGCGTCGAATTCACCGAAGAGCCCACCGACCGCCCCTACGGCATCGACTGCGGCCTCCGCGACCCCTTCGGCAACCGCATCCGCTTCACCCAGCCGAAGACCTGAGAAACGGCCCCGGCCGGGTTCCTGGGGGGGGCGATGCGGGCCGCCGTGACGGGGGGCATGCGCCCCTGCGGCGGGCGAGCGGGGGCGGGGCCTCCGGCAGGCTGCCTGGCGGCACTTCCGCCGCGCTCCGGCCCAAGCCCTGTACGGGACGCCCCGGGCAGGGGGCAGGGCCCCGGGCCGCCTCGCGGCGAGCGGGCACGCGCCCCTGCGGCGGCGGGCGGCGGGGTTTCCGAGCGTCCGGCGGGCCGCCCGCCGCACTCCGGCCCAAGCCCTGTACGGGACGCCCCGGGCAGGGGGCAGGGGGCAGGCGCCTTGGACCGCCTCGCGGCGAGCGGGCGGTCCATCCGGCTGCCCGCCGGACCAGCGCTTCTGCCGCACCCAGCGCAAGCCTTGAAGGACCGGCCCGGCCCGGGCGATGCGGGCCGCCGTGACGGCGGGCGTACAAGCGGGCGGGCGGCCCCCGGCGGGCCGCCTGGCCGTGGTTTGGCCGCATCCGGCCCAGGCCCCGAGGGGCGCCCCGGCACGGGGTGATGCCCCACGGGGTGCTGCCTCCGGCGGCCCGCCGGGGCCGTGGCTCTCCGGGCGGCTGCGGCGATTCTTCACCATCCGCAAGCGGAAGGACCGCAGGGAGACTTCGGTGTCCCCGCCGCAGCCCTACGGCGACTCCCCGAACGGCTCGCCCGCGCGGCCCTGCCGCAGCACTGCCGCAGCTCTCCGGACAGCCCACAGCGGATGCCTCACCACCGCCTCGCGGCGCTCGCCCACAGCTCATTCCGGCAGCCCGCAAGCACACGCCCGCCCGCCCCCGCAGCGACCCGGGCGGCCGCGCAGCGGGAATCCTCCCAGCCCCCGGAGCCCCCGAAGGCGAGCGAGAGCCGCAGGCTCAAGGTGTCAGAAGAACATCCACGCCGGAGTCAGATTCCCATTCACCCCGAACACCACGGCCCCGGCCAGACAGGCCGGCGGATTGTTCGCGACCTGGGCGGCTTCCTGGGGGCTTCCGTAATTCCCCATCCAGCGCCAGGTCTCGCCCGCTCGCTGGGCGGAGAGGCGGGACTTGAGCTGGGTGCCCTCTTCGACCGAGAGGATCTGATCGGATCCGACGCTCCCGTAATCCTGGTCGTTCATCGCGGTCTCCCTTCACGGTGACCTATTTCCAGGATCCGCCTCCGGGGCGGTGCGCGCCACTTCGCCGGGGCGGCTCTCTCCGGGGTCCGGACGGGGGAATCACGTGTCGAGTGATATCGATTCCTGTGCAACCTATGCCCGTTCGCGACGGTCGAAAGAGAAGCACGGTGTGCCGCTTTGGGCGGCGTCCGTTCCCTGTCATCCGTCACGATCGCGATCCGGTGGGGTAGTTCATGAATACACGTAGTGTGACCTGCGGTCTGGCGCTGGTGGCCGCGATCGCGGTCAGCGGCGCGACCATCGCTCCGACGGCGTTCGCCGCGCCGGCCGGGGAGCGGGCGCGGAATTCCGCCCAGACCGCGCGGACGGCCGAGGCGGCCAAGGCGAGCGAGGCGACCGAGGCGGTGAAGTCCGGCGTACAGCCCTCGGCGGCCCGGGCCAAGAAACCGAAGGGCAAGCCGAAGGACGACTTCAACGGCGACGGATATCAGGATCTCGCCGTGGCCGCTCCCCACGCGACGGTGGAGAAGAAGAAGTCGGCGGGCTATGTCTCGGTGCTGTACGGCTCGAAGTCGGGTCTGAGGACCACCGGCAAGCAAGTGGTCCACCGGGGCACTCCGGGAACGCCCGGCATCCCGGCGAGCAACGACGAGTTCGGCAGGTCGATCAGTTCCGCCGATTTCAATCAGGACGGATACGCGGACCTGGCCGTCAACTCCTGGGGAAGGGGCCTGCCCGTCCCGGGTCGCAAGCATCTTGAGGTGACCGTCCTCTGGGGCAGCGCGAAGGGCCTCGGTCGCGGGAAGACCGCCGGATTCGCCACGGACGGGTACAACGAGGCGCTGGTGGCGGGGGACTTCGACGGCGACCGCCGTCAGGACATCGCGACCGCCCACAGCGACGGCGGCCTCATGGTGCTGCACGGACCGTTCAAGGCCGACGGCTCCCCCGCCGGGACGTCGTACACGCCGGAGGTCGACAACGAGGCGGCCCGGTGGGTCGGCGAGCTGACCGCCGGTGACACGAACCGCGACGGGATCACCGACATCGTCGGTCTGCACGGCTGGACGGGCGAGCGGCCCGGCACCGCTCTGATGTACCACTGGAAGGGCACGGCCGACGGCCCCGCCGATCCGCGTGTGCTCGGGAACCACGTCAACGAGGTGGTGAAGGGCGATTCCCTCGACCTCGGGGATGTGAACAAGGACGGCTTCGACGACATCGTCGTCGGCCAGACCGATCTGGACCCCTACGACGACACGGACAAGGCCGGCGGCCGGATCACCCATCTCCCCGGCTCGGCCGGCGGCCCCGTCGGCGTCAAGAGCCGGATCGTCGACCTGAACACCGCCGGTGTGCCCGGGACTCCCGCGAACACCAGGGGCTTCGGCTCGGGCGTGGCCGTCGGGGACGCCGACGGCGACGGGTACGCGGACATCGCGGTCGGGGCGTCGGAGAAACGGGTCTCCGGCAAGATACGGGCCGGCGGAGTGATCACCCTGCGCGGGACCAAGAGCGGACCGACAGGGTCCGGGGCCCGGGAGTTCACCCAGGACACCAAGAACGTGCCCGGCTCCGCCGAGAAGGACGATCTGTTCGGCTCGCACGCCAGGTTCCTCGACGGCGACGGCGACGGCCGCACGGAACTCGCCGTCACCGCGATCGGCGAGAACAAGGGCGCCGGCTCGGTGTGGGTCCTCCCGGCCGGCTCCGGCGGGATCACCGCCGCCAAGTCCCTCGTCTACGGCGGCAAGGCGCTCGGCACGGCCGCCGCCCCGGGCGAGCGGTTCGGCGAGCGGTACACCGACTGACCGGCCGGGACACCGAAGCGGTCTCCGGCGCTCCGGGCCGGCGCGCAGCGCCGGAGACCGCAGCGCCGGAGACCGCAGCGCCGGGTGCCGAAGGCCCGAAGCCGCAGCGCCGGGGCCCCAGGCCCCGGGCCCGTTCCCGATCATGGCGTGATCGACGCATTCCGCCGGGCGGACCGGCCCGCTCCCGTGGTAATCCACCGGGATGGACAATCTTGTGACCGCCCGGCTCGTCCTGCACCCCCTGAGCGCCGCCGAGGCGGAGCGCGTCGCCGTCGGCGAGCCGGGATCCGGCGATCTCTGGGCGGACGGCTATCCCGACGACGGCGACCGGACCGGGGCCATACGGCTGCTCGGACTCTGGGCCGAGCACGGCGATCCCCGACCCTTCGGGGCGTACGAGATCCGGCTGAAGGAAGACGGCCGGGCGATCGGCGGAGTCGGCTTCCACGGGCCGCCCGACGACCGCGGCGCGGTGACGGTCGGCTACGGCCTGGTCCCGTCGGAACACGGCAAGGGGTACGCGTCCGAGGCGCTGCGCGCCCTGCTGGAGCTGGCGCGCGGGCTCGGCATCGCCTGTGTGGAGGGCGACGCGGACCTCGACAACATCGCCTCCCAGCGGGTGATGAACGCCGTGGGGATGCGCCGGGTCGGCGAGGACGAGCGGCTGACGTACTACCGGATCGACTGGCCGGTGGACTGAGTGCTGTGAGCGCGGGAGCCCCCGTTCGGCGCGCGGGCTCCCGCCCGGCGCACTCGGGATCCGCGCGGCGCGGCGCGCGCCGGGCGCTCACCCGGTCGGCCGCCCGGCGCGCGGAGGCACGGGCGGCGCGGCGCGGGCGGGTGAGGGGCCCGGGCCCGGGGCCGTCGGGGAGACTGACCCCACGTGACCGAAGACCCACAGGGAGCGACCGCCATGCCCCGCCCCGCCCTCCCGTCCCGTGGACGGCCCCGACTCGGACGGGCGGCCGCCGCGCTCGTACCTCTCGTCCTGCTCGCCGTCCTCGGGGCGGGCACACCGCCCGCCCCCGCCCCCGTCTCCGCCTTCGCCGGGGAGCGGCGGCCGGCCGGAGCGGGCGATCCGCTGCGGCGGGGGCTGGAGGAGCTGGTGGCGCGGGACGGCTTCCCCGCCGGGCTCGCCGCCGTGCGCGGCGCCGGCGGCGGGCCGACCCGTCACTACACGGCCGGGGTCGCCGATCTGGAGACCGGCGCGGGAGTGCCGGTCGACGGGCGGGTGCGGATCGCGAGCAACTCCAAGTCCTTTCTCGCCACGGTCGTCCTTCAGCTCGTCGCCGAGGGCCGGATCTCTCTGGACTCGCCCGTCGAGACCCATCTCCCCGGGCTGCTGCGCGGCGACGGCGTCGACGGCCGCGAGATCACGATCCGCCGGCTGCTCCAGCACACCAGCGGGCTGCCGAACTACACCGACCACCTCGACCCCGACTGGTTCGCGTCCCGGAACGTCTACCGGGAGCCGCGCGAGCTGCTCGATCTGGCCCTGGAGCACCCCGCGGTGTTCCGGCCCGGGGCCCGCTGGGGCTACAGCAACACCAATTACGTGGTGGCCGGGCTGATCGTCCAGAAGGTGACCGGGCGGCCGGTCCGCGAGGAGATCACCCGCCGGATCATCGAGCCGCTGGGGCTGCGCCGCACCTATGTCCCGGTCGCGGGCGACCGCTCCGTACGCGGTCCGCACCCCCGGGGCTATCACCCGAGCGGACCCGAGGAGCGGCTGCGGGACATCACCGAGCTGGATCCGTCCTGGGGCTGGGCCACCGGGGACATGATCTCGACGCCCGGCGATCTCAACCGGTTCTTCTCCGCGCTGGCGGACGGCAGGCTGCTCGCCCTCGAGCAGCTGCGGCAGATGCGGACCACGGTCGACGCCTCACCGCTCGGCCCCGGCGTCCGGTACGGACTCGGTCTGGTGAGCACCCCGCTGAGCTGCGGCGGGGTGAGCTGGGGCCATGGCGGTGACATCCCCGGCTACAAGACGGTGAGCGGGGCCGCCGACGACGGCCGGGCGGTCACCCTCGCGCTCACGGTCATCCGCCCGAGGGGCCATCCGGCGGTGGCCGCCGCCAACGCGTACTACGACGCGGCGTTCTGCGGACCGGCCGCGTCCGCCCGCGCCGCGGAGTGAGAAACGGCCCCGCCCGGCGGAGGAGTCCGCCGGGCGGGGCCGGTGAGACGTGCGAGGCGAGGCGGGCCGGCAGGACGTGCGGGGCGAGGCGGGCCGACGGCCTTCGGACGGAGGCCAGCAGCCCTCGGTGGGCGGTCAGTTGGTGAAGATGAAGTACTTCCAGGGCCCCCGGGTGGTCGAGTTGACCGTGTCGCCGGAGGATCCGTTGAGGTACGAGGCGCGCACCCGCATCCGGTAGCCGGTGTCGTGCTTGCCGCCGAGGCGGACCCGGGCGACCCCGGTCGAGTCGAGCGCGAAGTACTCCTCGCCCAGGTGGTACCAGTGGCCCTGGTAGTAGTACTCCAGGCTCAGCAGCTCGGAGCGGTTGGCGAACGCCGTCATCCGGGTGGTGATCAGCGGGTCCGCGGTCTTCCGGAAGTAGTGGTACTTCTGGCCCGCGAGCTTGGCCGTCCTGTAGTGCTTGGTCAGCGTCGTCGACACCTTGACCTTGGTGCCGACCCAGCTCTTCGCCGACTTCGGCGCGGTGCGGGAGTCGCCGCCGAAGACGGCGGTGACGGTGGTGTCGCGGGTGAGTCTCACCTTCGCGGAGATCGTGCCCTTGCCGCCGACCTTGCCGGTCTTGACGAGCTTGCGCCCCTTGCCGTCCCCGGCCGGGTCCGCGTACAGGCTCACCGTGCGGTTCTTGTACGTCTTGCCGAGCTTGGCGGTGAAGTCGACGGTGGCGCCGTAGCCGTAGATCTTGTCGTTCTTGTCCAGCGACAGGGTGGTCCCGGCGCGGGAGACGTCGACCTTGTCGGAGGCGGACGTCCCGGCGTGGCGCTCGCCGCCCGCGTAGCTCACCCTGTAGGTGACCTTGCCGCCGGAGTACGGGGTGTCCTTGAAGGAGTAGGCGCCGCCTGCGCCGAGCTTCTTCCTGCCGAGGGACTTGCCCTTCGGGGACTCCGCGTCGGTCCGGACGACCGTGACCTCGGTGCCGGCCGGGAACGGCAGGGACGCCGTCATCTTCCCGTGGACCTTGAGGGACTTGCCCCGGGGGGCCTTCGCGGGCGCGTTGACCGTGAGCTTCGGGAGCGCCTTCGCGGGGCCCTCGAAGGTGCGCAGCGAGTAGACCTCTTCGCTGTTGACGCTCACCGCGAAGAGCCGTCCGGCGGACGGGTCGAAGGCGAGGCCGCCGGGCGCCAGCGAGTCCCCGGCGGTGTGGCGGCCGGTGTTCGGGAAGTCGTACTGCCGCACCGCCTTGGCGACGCCGGGCCGGTAGACGTGGACGTCGGGCGCGTAGGAGGCGTCGGCGCCCGCGGCGAGCGTGCCGCCGGGGGCGATGGCCACCGCGTTGGCGCTGTGCGAGGTGGGGTGCTTGCCCGCCGGGGAGAGGTCCGCGGTCCTGAAGCTCAGCAGGGCGTTGCCGCCGGTCGCGGCGACGACCCGGCCGCCGTCGGGGGTGAGCGCGGTGTCGTGGGCCCGGCTGCCGCTGCGGCCGAGGGCGGTCCGGGTGACCGCCGCGCCGGAGACGTCGTAGACCTCCAGGATCCCCGAGGAGGCGTCGGCCTCGGCGGCGACCAGTGTGTCGGGGGCGGCGGGCGCGGCGGAGAGCAGGGGGGCGCCGACCATGGCGGAGCCGGCGGGCCGCTGGGCGAGCGAGACGACGGGCTCGGCCCCGGAGAGGTCCAGCGAGCCGATGTCGCCGTTGTAGCCGAACCAGATCTTGCCGCCCGCGAGGGCGAGGGTCCTGGGGTCGGTGCCGGCGCCGATCGGGTGGCGGGCGGTGCGGGTGACCGTGCGGGTCTCGATCGCGACGACGCTGTCGTCGCCGGGGACGGCCGCGTACAGCTGCCGGGAGTCGGCGGAGAGGGCGAGTCCCGCCACACCGGGCAGCTGGGCGACGGTGGCCACGACCTTGCCGGTGTAGTCGGTGGCGACGATCTTCCCGGACTCGGGGTCGGACACGAAGACCCGGCGGTGGACGCCGTCGACGACGACGTCGCCCGTGGACTTCACGGGCAGCGTCCGGGCGGAGTCGGCGGCGGCTGCCGTCCCCGCGGCGCCCGCGACGACCGCCGCGGAGCTGAAGAGGACCGCGAGAGCCGTCGCGGCAGAGATGCTGCGCCTGCGCACAGTGATTCGTACCCCCACATGGAATCGCGTGGACACGCGAAGAGACGGGCCGCGCGGCACCCGTGGCGTCGTGGTGACGACGGCTCCCGGGGCGCGGCCTGGTGAAGCGCAGCGTAGGGCATGCTCCCGCCGGATCACACGGCGATTTCGCGCAACGATGTCATCACGGAACGCCGAGGTGGGACGGGCGCCGGGGGCGGCGGAAGGCCGGGGCCGGACGGAACGCCGAGGTGGGACGGAGGGCCGGGGTCAGACCGGATGGCCCGGCCAGCCGAGCAGCCGTGCGCCGATCACCGCCGTCTGGAGGGTGTAGCGGTGGACGGGGTCGCCCGGGTCCGCGCCGGTGAGGCGGTGGATGCGGTCGAGGCGGTAGGTGGTGGCGCGGACGCTCAGCGAGAGACGGCGGGCGGCCTCGGTGGCCACACAGCCGGAGTCGAAGTACGCGGTGAGGGTGTCCAGCAGCGGTCCGGCGCCGCCGCGGGCCTCCCGCAGCGGTCCCAGCACGCTCTCCACCAGATCGGCCATGGCCTGCCGGTCGCGGGTGAGGACGGGGTAGACCAGCAGATCGGCGGCGTGCAGTACGGGGTCCTCCAGGCCCATGCGGTCGGCGAGTTCGAGCGCGTTGAGGGCCTCCTCGTAGGAGTGGACCACACCGCCCGCGCCGGGGTGGGCGCGCCCGATCGCCACCCGGCCGCCGTCCGTGGCCGCGTGGGCGACCTTGGCGAAGAAGCCCAGCACCTCGGTCTGGTCGGCGGGGGCGACGCAGATCACCCGGCCGTCCTTGGTGGTCAGCAGCAGCCCCCGGTGGCCGAAGCGGGCGGTCAGCGAGGACTCGATCCGGCGGGAGACCGGATAGCCGTCGTCGTACGGCTCCCGGCCCTGGGCCACGGCCACCGCGTGGGCGTGCGACAGCAGCAGCCCGAAGCGCTCGGCCCGCTGGAGGAGCCGGCCCAGATCGCTGCTGCCGTGCAGCAGATCGTCGATGAACTCCCGGCGGGCCGCCTCCTCCTGGCGGACGGCCAGCCGCTGGGCCCGCTCATGGCCCTCGGCGAAGGCGTCCACGGCCTGTTCCACGGCGGCGAGGAGATGGTCGGCGGCGGAGCGCGGCAGCAGCGGCCGTACGCCCTGCGCGGCGGCGAGCTGGGCGCGGACCAGCGAGCGCAGCCCCATGCCGGAGTCGGCCGCGCGCTCGCCCCGGGTCCGCAGGGACTCCAGTTCGTCACGGGTGAGCCGCCGGCCGGTGGCGCAGGCGTCCACCAGAATGTGGGTGTAGGCCCTCAGATCCTCCTCGGGTATCTCCTGCCTCACCATGACTTCCCCCCGGTCTTAACGCTTCCCTGACGAACTCGGACAGGGTCGCACGCCGCTTCCGGGGGTGTCGATCGGCATGAAGCACGCGTCAAGACTGCCGGGCGACGGCAATGCGGACGCAGCGGCTCCTCAGGCAGAGTGAGCCAGGGGGCCGGAGCGGGACAGCGGCACGGCGGCTCCCCTGCCGGAGGACGGAAAGATCCGCCGGAGGCGCACAGTCGGTGGAACGAACGTGAGGGGGAGCGGCGATGGACGGTTTCCTCGATGCCGCGCTCGGCTTCCCCACCGTGCTGTTCACGGCGGCGCTCGTGGTGGTGCTGGTCTTCTGGCTGCTGGTCGCCGTCGGCGCGGCCGGTCATGACAGCTTCGACGCCGATCTGGACTCCGGCCCGCTGAGCGTCGGCGGCGTGCCCGTCTCCGTGACGGTCTCCCTGACGGTCGCCCTCGGCTGGTTCCTGAGCCTCGCCGGCTGTGTGCTCCTCGCCGGGGCGGAGGGGAGCTGGCGGCTGCTGAAGGTGCCGCTGCTGCCCGTCGTCCTCCTTCTCGCCTGGTGGCTGACCCGGATCGCCGTCCGGCCGATCGGCTCCCTCTTCCCCGACGAACCCCCGCCGTCCCGGCAGGACTTCATCGGGCTGAGCTGCGTCATCCGCACCGGGCGGGTGGGCGAGGACTTCGGCCAGGCGGAGGTCAGGGCGCGGGACGGCTCCACGGCGCTGGTGCAGGTGCGCCAGAACGGCACCGGCGAACTGGCCCTCGGGGCCACCGGGCTGCTGTACGCCTATGACGAGGCGGGCGAGTTCTTCTGGGTCGCGCCCTACTGAGGCACGGCCGCCGCTACGTCACCCGCCGCTACGTCACCCGCTGGAGCCGCGCCTTTGAGGCGGCACCGCCGGGGCGTCACGCACTGAGGCTCCACCGCCCG
This sequence comes from Streptomyces sp. NPDC014894, assembly GCF_043080985.1. Lineage (NCBI taxonomy): Bacteria > Bacillati > Actinomycetota > Actinomycetes > Kitasatosporales > Streptomycetaceae > Streptomyces > Streptomyces sp. NPDC014894. Next base: position 278,353 of record NZ_JBIBWD010000007.1, on the reverse strand, counting down.
GAACGCCGCCCGGAACACCGCCGAAGCACCGCCCGCCCGGCCCACGGCCGCCCGCCGAAGCACCGCCCGCCCGGGCCGGCGGCCGCCCGCCGCACCCCGGACCCGCGCCGGGCCCGCGCCGGACGGCCCCTTCCACTCACCCGCCACCGAACGGGGAACACCCATGAACTCCATCTCTCTCGGCATCGGCGTGCTCGTCGTCGCCGCCCTGCTCATCGCCCTCGCCCTGCTGTTCGCGGTGAGCCGGCTCTTCCGCAAGGTCGAGCAGGGCAAGGCGCTGATCGTCTCCAGAACGCGCAAGGTGGACGTCACCTTCACCGGGCAGGTCGTCCTCCCCGTCCTCCACAAGGCCGAGACCATGGACATCTCGGTGAAGACCATCGAGATCTCCCGCACCGGCCGGGACGGGCTGATCTGCCAGGACAACATCCGCGCCGACATCCGGATCTCGTTCTTCGTCCGCGTCAACAAGACCGTCGAGGACGTCATCAAGGTCGCCCAGGCCATCGGCACCGCCCGGGCCAGCGACCGGGCGACCCTCCAGGAGCTGTTCAACGCCAAGTTCTCCGAGGCGCTCAAGACCGTCGGCAAGCAGCTCGACTTCACCGATCTCTACACCAAGCGCGATGAGTTCCGGGACCGGATCATCCAGGTCATCGGCACCGATCTGAACGGCTACAGCCTGGAGGACGCGGCGATCGACCATCTGGAGCAGACCCCGCTCGACCAGCTCGACAGCAACAACATCCTGGACGCCCAGGGCATCCGGAAGATCACCGAGCTGACCGCCGCCGAGCATGTGCGCACCAATGAGTTCCAGCGCCACGAGGAGAAGGAGATCACCCGGCAGAACGTCGACGCCCGGGAGGCCATCCTCGAACTGGAGCGCCGCCAGGCGGACGCCGAGATCAAGCAGCGCCGGGAGATCGAGACCGTTCGGGCCCGCGAGGAGGCCGAGACCGCGCGCGTGGTGGAGGAGGAGCGGCTGCGGGCGCAGGGCGCGTATCTGAAGACCGAGGAGATGCTCGGGGTGCAGCGCGAGAACCAGAACCGGGAGGTCGCGGTCGCCGCGAAGAACCGCGAGCGGGTGATCGCCATCGAGAGCGAGCGGATCGAGAAGGACCGGCTGCTCGAAGTCATCGCCCGGGAGCGGGAGACCGAGCTGAGCCGGATCTCCGCCGAGAAGGAGGTCGAGGCCGAGCGGCGCGAGATCGCCGAGGTGATCCGGGAGCGGGTCGCCGTGGACCGCACGGTCGCCGAGCAGGAGGAGTCCATCAAGCGGCTGCGCGCCGTCGAGGAGGCCGAGCGCGGCCGGCAGACCCTCGTCATCGCCGCCGAGGCCGCCGCGCAGGAGCGGCTGGTCAAGGACATCAAGGCGGCCGAGGCCGCCGAGACGGCCGCGGTGCACCGGGCGGCGGAGGAGCTGACCCTCGCCGAGGCCCGCAACAAGGCGGCCGACCTGGACGCCCGGTCCCGGATCCGGCTCGCCGAGTCGCTGCGGGCGGAGGCGGCGGCCGAGGGCCTGGCCGCCGTCACGGTCCGGGAGAAGGAGGCCGACGCGATCGAGAGGTCCGGCGAGGCCGAGGCCCGTGCCACCTCGGCCCGGCTCACGGCGGAGGCGACGGGGCTGACCGAGAAGGCCGCCGCGATGGCCGCCCTGGACGAGGCGTCCCGGGGCCACGAGGAGTTCCGGCTGCGGCTGGAGGCGGAGAAGGACGTCCGGATCGCCGGTCTGGAGACCCAGCGGCAGATCGCGGAGGCGCAGGCGACGGTGCTCGCGACCGGTCTGGAGAGCGCGGACATCAGCATCGTCGGCGGCGAGTCCGTCTTCCTCGACCGGCTGGTGCAGTCGATCTCGCTCGGCAAGGGCGTCGACGGATTCGTCGACAGCTCGCGGACCGCGCGCACCCTCGCCGGTCCCTGGCTGGACGGCTCGGCCTCCTTCACCGGCGATCTGACCTCGGTGCTCGGCGCGGTCTCGACGGACGACGTCAAGAACCTCTCCGCGTCCGCGCTGCTGATGAAGCTGCTGAAGTCCGACGGCGGCACGGCCGACCTCGGCGGACTGGGCGATCAGGTCAAGCGCCTCCTGGAGAGCGCCGGGACCCCGGCGGCGAACGGGAGCGAGGCCCCGCCCGCCGTACTGACCGGACAGGGACAGGGCTGACCGCTCAGGGACAGGGCTGAGCCAAGCCCTCACACAGCTCCGCAGCCGCCGCGCGGGGGGCGGCGGCTGCGGACCCCGTACACACCTCCAGGGAGCTGGACGACATGGACACCGGTACGCCCGCGAACACGGGCCCCGACGCCCGCCAGGACGCCGACGCCGCCACCGACGCCGACACCGCCGCCGTCGCGGGCCGGACCGGTCCGGCGGACCCGGCGGCGGGCGCGGCCATGGACTCCGCCGCGTACGACGTGCTGCGCGACCGGCTCCACCGGCGCGCCGGCGAGCTGGCCCGCCGCGCCGAGGCCCTCGACACCGCCCGCGCCGAGACCTTCGGCTCCGCCGAGCTGACCCTCGCCGGGACCGGCCGGCTGCGCACCGGCGCGCCGGGCCTGCCCCGCGACCTCGCCGCCGTCGGCGACGCGCTGCTCCTCGGCCAGGACCCGCCCGCCGCGCTGACGCCCCGCACCGGCGTCGGCGAGGTGTTCGCGCTGTACGACCGCGAGCTGAACCCGCTGCCGGACGACGCCGTCCCCGGGCTGCTCGACGATCCCGCCTTCCTCTCCGAGTTCAGCGCGCTGTGCCGCTACTACCAGGGCGCGCGGCTGCTCCAGCTCCACCAGCGCGAGGACCGGCTGCTCGCCGTCTTCTCCACCGGCGGCGCCGACATCCGGGTGCTTCGCTGGTCGACGGAGCACGGCCGGATCGGCTTCCTGGACGCCCGGGGCGAGCGCGACCACGTCTTCCCGCCGCCGTACGACCTCGACTGGACGGAGACCACCCGGGACGACCATCTCCCCGGCCGGACGCCGCTCGTCTCCCTCGGCGGGGAGCTGTTCCTCTCCACCGCCGGCGGCTTTCTCACCCTCAGCGCCGAGGGCGACACCGAGACGCCCGACGTGCTCCACCGCGAGCCGGTCGACGAGCCGCTCCAGTCCCTCGCCGACGCCGAGGTCGGCTACGCCCGGGTCGGGGCGCTGCTGCTGGTGCGGGTGCTGCCGTATCACGAGACCGTCCGGCGCCATCTCGTCTTCAACACCCTCACCAAGTCCGTGACCAGGATCGACGCCATCGGCCAGTCCTGTCGCCGGCTCCCGGGCGACGAGGGCGTCGTCTTCCCCGGCGGCTACTGCCTGGCCGCCACCGACACGGTGAAGACGTTCGAGGCCGACACCGAGGGGCTGGAGTTCGCGCGGGCCGTGCGCTCGCCGGGCGGCGAGGACACGCTGTTCGTCTTCCGCTCCCGCACCGGCGGCCGGGGGCTGCTGCTGCCCTACAGCACCATCCGCGAGGAGGTCGCCGCCCCGATCCCCTGCCTGGGGCACGCCCTCTTCGACGACGGCACGCTCATGGTGCTCCGCGAGACCGGCCCCGAGCCGTCCCGCGCCCATCAGACGCAGCTCTGGTCCACCCCGTACGTCTCCGAGGACCTCCCCGCGCCGGCCGGTGACGGGCCGCTCGCCCGGATCGGCAACGCCGACCTGGTGCGCGGGGTGGCCGACTGTCTGGCGATCGCCCGGCAGGCCCGGGAGACCACCCCGGCGGCCGAGGTGTACGAGACCCTCGTCGCCGCCTGCGTCCGCGCCGCCGACCGCCACCACTGGCTCGGCGACCCGGAGGCCGGGGATCTGCGCACCCCGCTGGCCGAGCTGCGGGCGACCGCGGCCCGGGTGCTGGAGGAGTTCGCCACCGTACAGAGCCTCACCCGGCGGGCCGCCGACGCGCTCGCCGACGCCGGGCAGGACATCGAGCGCCTGATCCGCCGGGTCCGGGGCGAGGCCCCCGCCACGGCCGAGGAGTGGATCGGCCGCATCGGCGAACTCCGCGCCCGCCAGGGACGGCTGCTCACGCTGCGCGAGACCCGGTACATCGACGCCGGGGCCGTCGAGGCCCTCGCCGCCGGCGTCGCGGACGCCGTCGCCGCCACCGCCCGCCGGGCCGTCGCCTTCCTCCGCCGCGAGGACTCCCTCGCCGGATACCACGAGGAGATCGGCGCGCTCGCCGCCGAGACGGGGTCCGTGACGACCGTCGCGGACGCGGGCCGGCTCGGCGAGCGGCTGGAGGAGCGCTCCGCCGGGCTGCGGGCGCTGAGCGAGGCGGTCACCGGTCTCGACATCGCCGACACCACCGTGCGCACCGATGTGCTGGAGCGGATCGCGGAGGTCCTCGGCGCGGTCAACCGTGCCCGCGCCGGGCTCACGGCCCGCCGCCGGGAGCTGCTCGACCGGGAGGGACGGGCCTCCTTCGCCGCCGAGTTCGCGCTGCTCGGCCAGTCGGTGACCGGCGCGCTCGCCGCCGCCGACACCCCCGAGAGCTGCGACTCCCAGCTCTCCTCGCTCCTGCTCCAGCTGGAGGAGCTGGAGTCGCGCTTCGCCGAGCACGACGCGTTCCTCGCCGAGATCGGCGAGAAGCGGACCGAGGTGTACGAGGCGTTCTCGGCGCGCCGCCAGACCCTGGGGGACGCCCGCGCCCGGCGGGCCGACCGGCTCGCCGAGTCCGCCCTCCGGGTGCTCGACGCCGTCGCCCGCCGGGCCTCCGTGCTGGAGAGCGCCGACGCCGTCCACGCCCACTTCGCCTCCGACCCGATGGCCGTCCGCGTCCGGCGCACCGCCGACGAGCTGCGCGCCCTCGGCGACCAGGTGCGCGCCGACGAGCTGACGGGCCGGCTCAAGGCGGCCCGTCAGGAGGCCGCGCGGGCGCTGCGCGACCGTACCGAGCTGTACGCGGACGGCGGCGACACCGTCCGGCTCGGCCGGCACCGGTTCACCGTCACCACCCGGCCGCCGGAGCTGACCCTCGTCCCGGACGGGGACGGGATGGCCCTCGCGCTGACCGGCACCGACCACCGGACGCCCGTCACCGGGGCCGAGTTCGCCGCCACCCGGCCGTACTGGGGGCGGACGCTCGCGTCGGAGTCGCCCGAGGTCTACCGGGCGGAGCATCTGGCGGCCCGGCTGCTGGAGCCCGCGCGGACCGCCGGCGATCTCTCCGCGCTGGTCCGGCGGGCGGCCGAGGCGGCCTATGACGAGGGGTACGAGCGCGGGGTCCACGACCACGACACGGAGGCGATCCTGCGGCTCGCGCTCCGGCTGCGCGAGGGGGCCGGACTGCTGCGGCACCCGGCGGACGCGCGGGCGGCCGCCCAGCTCTTCTGGGCGTACGGGACGGATCCGGCAAGGCGGGATCGGTGGAGCCGGCAGGCGGTGTCGCTGGTGCGGGCCCGGGAGCTGTTCGGCGCGGCCCCGGCGCTGGACGCGCTGCGCGCCGAACTCGCCGGGGCGATGGGCCGGTCGCGGACGGCGGGCCTCGCCGGGGAGCGGGGGCCGGGGCCGGCCGCCGCCTATCTGGTGGAGGAGCTGGCGTCCGGCGAGTCCTTCGTGACCAGCGCCTCGGCGACCGCGTTCCTGGACGGGTTCCGGCGCGCCGCGCGGAGCGACGACCCCGGTCCGGACGCCCCCGCCCCGGACCCGGCCGGCCTCCTGGACCGCTCCCCGTACGACGAGGACGTACGCGACCGAATCGCCGCCGACGACCCCGTGACCGCGCACCGGCTGATCGAGGGGTGGCTCGCCGCCTACGCCGCCGCCTCCGGGGAGGAGACCGACCCGGGGGACCTCGCCGAGGCGGTCGCGGTCGAACTCTGCGCCGGACTCGAACGCCGTCTCGTGAACGCGCCGCTGCGCGGCACGGCGACCGGGCTGCTCGGCACGCACCCCCGGATCGCCCGGGGCGCGCTGACCCTGCGGCTCGACGAGTTCCTCACCCGCACCGCCGACTTCGCCGGCCGGGACGTCCCCGGCTACCGCGCCTACCAGCGGCTGCGCGGCTCCCTGGTCGAGGCCGAACGCGCCCGGCTGCGGCTGTCCGAGCACCGGCCCCGGGTGATGTCCGCCTTCGTACGGAACCGGCTGGTGGACGAGGTGTATCTGCCGCTGGTCGGGGACAGCCTCGCGCGCCAGCTCGGGGCCGCGGGGGACGCGCGGCGCACCGACGGCGGCGGGCTGCTGCTCCTGCTCTCGCCGCCCGGCTACGGCAAGACCACGCTGATGGAGTACGTCGCCGACCGGCTGGGGCTGCTCCTGGTGAAGGTCGACGGTCCGGCGCTCGGGCGCACGACCGTCTCGCTCGATCCGGAGCAGGCCCCGAACGCCGCCGCCCGCGCGGAGGTCGAGAAGATCGCCTTCGCCCTGTCGGCCGGGAACAATGTGCTGCTCCATGTGGACGACATCCAGCACACCTCTCCCGAGCTGCTCCAGAAGTTCATTCCGCTCTGCGACTCGACCCGCACCCTGAACGGCCGTGATCTGCGGGGGAAGCGGTTCGCCGTCTGTATGACGGGCAATCCGCACACCGAGTCCGGGCAGGCGTTCACCATCCCCGACATGCTGGCGAACCGGGCCGACGTGTGGAATCTGGGGGAGGTGGCGACCGGCAAGGAGGACGCCTTCGCACTCAGCTTCATCGAGAACGCGCTCACCTCCCACCCGCTGCTCGCGCCGCTGGCCGGTCGGGAGCGGGCCGATCTCGAACTCCTGGTCCGGCTGGCCTCGGGCGACCCGGCGGCCCGGCGCGACCGGCTGGTCCACCCCTACGCCCCGGCGGAGCTGGACGGCGTACTGGCGGTGCTGCGGCACGCGCTGACGGCCCGTACGACGGTCCTCGCCGTGAACGAGGCGTACATCGCCTCCGCCGCCCGCTCCGACGAGTCCCGCACCGAGCCGCCGTTCCGGCTCCAGGGCTCGTACCGGAACATGAACAAGATCGTGCGGCGGATCAGCCCGGTGATGGACGACGCCGAGCTGGCGGCGGTCGTCGACGACCACTACACCGGCGAGGCCCGCACCCTCACCACGGGCGCGGAGGCCAACCTCCTCCGGCTCGCGGCGCTCCGAGGGACGCTCACCCCGGAGCGGTCGGCCCGCTGGGCCGAGATCCGTTCCGCGTACATCCGCTCCCGGGACGGCTCCGGGCCCCGGTCCGAGCCGCGAGCGCTCCCCTCGCCGCCGGAGCCGACGGCGGATCCGGCGGCGGATACGGCAGCGGATCAAGCGGCCCTGACAGCCCTCACGGCTCGGATCGCCGCGCTGGAGGCGGCGTTGGCGGAGGGCCGTTGAGGGGGCCGCGAGCCCCGGGCCGGCCGCTGGGCCGGGGGTACGGGGGGTACGGGGGTACGTCGGCGGGCGGCTGGCCGGCGGGGGCGCCCGGGGGCGGTCCGGCCCGCCGGACGGGGTGTCAGCGGGCCGCCGGCCGAGGGCGGTCGTCCTGGGGCGCGGTGACAGCCCGGCGGGTGGATCGTTGACGGTGGGGGCGGACCGGGTCGGGGCCGCTCCGGGCGGAGGAGTCCGGAGGCGACGGGCCGGCGGGCAGGCGGGCCGGGAAGTCGGCGGGCGGACAGGCGGGCCGGGTGCGGTCGGCAGAGGCTGCCGGGCGGGGCGGAGGCGGCCTGCCGGACCGGCGGGCTCATCGGATCCGGATCCGCGTCTTTCATCCACACCCTGTGGACAACTTTTCCCTTCCCGCGCCCGCGTTCACTAGAGCGATCGCTCTAGTGAACGGGTTCCGGCGCGGCACGGACGCAGGACACGCGGCGGACGGCTTCTCCAGCCCGGTGGAGCTGCCGAGGAAGCCGTCCTGCCAGCCGGCCTCGCGGCCCTGACGCGCCGGGCGCCGCGCTCCGGTCAGCGCGGGCAGTGGGCGTCGCGCGCCGGCCGCTTGCCGGTGGTGAGGAACTCGGTCACCGTGCGGTCGCCGCAGGCGTTGCGCAGCCCCAGATAGACCCCGTGCCCGCCCTGGTCCACCGAGACCATCCGGGCCCGCCGCCCCAGCGCCTCCCGCATCTTCAGCGCGCCGAAGTGCGGGGTGGCCGGGTCCCTGAGGCTCTGGATCATCAGAATGTTGGAGGGGCCCTCGTCGGTGATCCGGTCGGGCTTCTCGGCCGGCTCCTTCCAGAAGGAACAGGGCATGAGATTCGCGGGCATCCCCGCCGTGAGCGGATACCGCGCCCGGTTCTCGGCCACCGCGCGCTCGTACGCCCCCACCGACGCCGGCCAGCGCACATCGTTGCAGACGACCGCCATCGAGACGGCGGCCTCCTCGTCCGCCATCGGTCCGGCCAGCGCGCCCGGCAGCACGGGCACGCCCTCCGGATCCCGGACGGACCGCACCAGCCGACCGAAGGACTCGAACGAGTCGTCGTGGTAGAGCGCCAGTTGCAGGGCCTGCCGCAGCCCGTTCCCGGTCAGCGGCACCCCCTCGGTCGTCGTCCTCCTCGGCTTCCGGTCCAGCTCCGCCGCCAGGGCGAGCACCAGCGGACGGACCTCCTCCGCCCGGCGCGCCAGCCGCAGCCCCCGGGCGTCGCGCGCCGGATCGGCCGCCCACGCCGCGAAGTCGGGGAATCGGTACTCCGTCGCCCGTGCCATGTTGGCCAGCCAGTTCCGCGCGACCCGGTCGGGATTCGGGTCGCCGCTGCTGTCCAGCACCCAGCGGTCGGTGCGCTCCGGGTGCTTCTGCGCGTACAGCGCCCCGACGTACGCCCCGTAGGAATTCCCCCAGGCCGACAGCTTCTCCACGCCCAGCGCCCGCCGCAACAGCTCGATGTCCCGCACCTGATTGGCGCTGGTGAGGCTCCGCAGCTCCGGCCCGCCGTGCTCCGCGCACTCCCGGGCCACCCGGCGCGCCCGGTCCGCGTTCTCCGTGATCTTCCCGTCGGGGCCGGGCCACGGCCGGAAGTTGACCGTGAAGCGGTCGGCCTCCGGCAGCCGGCAGCTCGCCGTCGTACTCCGCTTCACTCCGCGCGGATCCAGCGTGACCAGGTCGTACGCCCCGTTCATCTCCTTCAGCAGCGCCTTCCCCTTCTGCGCCAGCCGGTCCACCCCGGAGGACCCTGGTCCGCCGGCCAGCACCAGCAGCGTGCCGCGCCGCGCCTCGGGCCGGTCGCTCTCGACCCGCGACACCACGACCTTCATCCGGGGCCCGTCCGGCTTCTCGTGGTCCACCGGCACGGACAGATCCGCGCACAGCTGGTTCTCCGGCCCGCCCGGCTGCGCACAGCCGGTCCAGCGCGGAGCGGGGGCCGGGTCGCGTATTCCGGCGTCCCCGGCCCGGGCGCCGGGCGCGGCCGCCGTGGTGAGGACCGCCGCCACGGCGGAGGCGGACAGGACGAGGGCGAGGCTGCTCGTGGGCAGTGACGTCATCATGTCCACAGACTCGCCGAGCCGTCGGCTCCGGCCCATCCGGCGGCCCGGTCGGACGGAGGTGGGGGTAGCCCCCGGGGGAAAACCCCTACGGGACAGGGGAGTTGACGCTTCCGGGGTGCCGCGCGTCGGTCCCGGCGCAGTGGAAGGGCCCGGTCCGCAGGCCGGTTCGGTGGTGGATGCGGACCGGGCCCCGCTGGGGCGCCGGGAGTCTCAGATGAGGTCTCGGCGGGGGTTGTCGTCGGGGTGGTAGACCGAGAGCGCCCAGATGATGAACACATCGATCGCGATCATGATGACCGCCCAGATGGGCAGGTAGGGCAGGAACAGGAACTGCGCGATCAGGCTGAGAGACGCGAAGAAGATGCCCGCGTACCGCGCCCAGGCCATGTTCTTGAGGACCCCATAGCCCACGATCACCAGGAGGATCCCGAGGATCAGATGGATCCAGCCCCATCCGGTGAGGTTGATCCGGTAGACGTAGTCGCCCACCCGGCCGTACACGTCGTCCTCGCCGACCGCCGCGATGCCCTGGAGGATCGCGAGCACCCCGTTGCAGACCATCAGGATTCCCGCGAAGACGACGCCTCCCACCGCCCAGCCGCTGTTGTGGCCCGTGTCGGGGCCCCGGGAGGCGTTCGGCGGCGGAGTCCCGGCCGGTCGCTGTGATGCGTGGCTCATGGGACCTCCCTTCCTTGTCCCCGTACGCCCAACGCGAACGGGGATTCGAGCGTCAGCCCGCCCTGGTGCCACCGCCATCCGGATACACCCGTTCGGGTGAATCTGAGGGTCCGGAGGAGCCCGATCCGCCTTCGTGGCCTGGGCCACGGGGGTCGCCTGGGCCGCCGGGGCCGCCCGACGCGTCCGGTCGGCCTGCCCGGCCGGAGCCGCCCGGGCCGCCCGGCCCGTCCGCCGCCAGGAAGTCCACCAGGGCCACCGCCAGGAGCAGGGCGAGCGCCAGCCCCGCCACCACCCACCCGGTGGGGTGGCTCCACAGCAGATACGCCAGCACCGCGCCCGCGACCGGCGCCCACACCGCCCACCGGCGGTGACGGCGCAGCCACGGTCCCACCGGCCCGGTGCGCAGCCCCGCGCGGTCGGCCACACCGCGCAGCGCGGCGATCGCGGAGTGCCACAGCCGGCGTACGGAGACGGCGCGCCGGCCCGGTCCGGTCAGCCAGGCCGCGAGGGCGACGACGATCCCGAGGAGCACCGTCGTCCGTACGGTCGTCCGCAGGAAGCGGACGAGCGCGTCGTACACGGCGGCCGCCGCGGGCTGGGAGACCCCGCTCGGCAGCCGGTCGAGATAGACGGCGCGGAAGGCGGTCAGCGCGAGGCCGAGGAGCGCGAGGGCCGCGGCGGCGCCGAGGGCGGCGGTGACGACGGCCCGGCGGCGGCGGACGGCGAGCAGCACTCCCGCCACGACGAGGACCAGGGCGAGCACCGGCAGCCAGAGGCCCGCGAGCTGGAGCAGCCGGAACCAGGTCTTGAGCTTGCCGATCTCGTCCGAGCGCAGCACCACGAACGAGGTGTGCACCTCGGGGATCTTCGCCGCGGCGGCCATCCCGTCCGCCGTCAGCCGCTGCTTGACCTCGTCGACGACCGGCGCGAGATCGATCTCCACCGCCTCGTCCGTCAGCTCGATCGCGCCGCCTCCGCCGCCGGTCAGCGCCTTGTCCACGGCGGCGTGGGCCCGGCGGTTGGCGTCCTTCCACAGCCGCTGGAAGGCGGCGGACGAGACCACCGCGTCCGCCTTGTCGTGGACGAAGCTCCGGAACGCGCCCTCCAGCGAGTCGCCCAGCCGGCCCAGGGCCTTCTCCAGGCGCGGCCGGTCGGCCGGGGCCACGCCCTCCAGCAGGGAGTTCAGATCGATGTGGCGCATCACGGCGTCGGTGACGCGGTCCGCCGCCGCGTCCTGGACGGCGGGGTCGGCGGCGAGCGGGGCGACGGTGGCGACATAGCGGTCGGTGTCCCCGACCTCGTCGGCGGTCCAGGCGGCGACGGCGCCCAGCGGGGCCAGCGCGCAGCCGAGGAGGATCAGCAGCACGGCGAGGAACGAGCGCGTCCGGTGGCGGGGGCGGGGCGGGTCCCCGCGCTCCTCCAGCGCGGCGATCCGCGCCCGGAGCCGTACCAGCTCGGTCGCGTCCTCGGTACCGTCCGACGCCATTCGCCGCCTCCTCCGCCACGGTCCAGGGAACGCGGGACGGCGGCGGACGGCGAGCCGCGGCGGGCATCCGGGTGGGGGCGGGTCCGGCGGGTCACCCGTACGGGCCCGTCCCCGCGCCGAGCGGTTCCGGCTCGCCTTGCATGGAGGCATGCGTATCTCGTGCGGGGACGGGCCGGCCGCGCCGGGCGGCGGGCCCGGATGAGCGCGCCCGACGACGAGCCCGGAGGACGACCCGTACCCGGAGCGCATCCCGTACCCGAGGGCCCCGGCCCGCCGAAGGCGCCCGGGACCCCGGGCCCGCCGGACGGACCGCGCCCGTCGGACGGACAGGACGGACCGGACGGACCGGACGCGGCGGGTCCGGCGGATCCGGCGGGTCCGGCGGATCCGGCGGCGGCACCGGGAGCGCCCGGGACCCCGGAGGCGGCGGCAGGCACCGCCGAGGCGCCTGAGACGCCCGGGGCGCCGGGCGGGGAGCCCGTCCCCACCGGACCGGACGCCCTCCGCGCCATCCTCCTCAGCCGCGGCTACGGCAAGCTGCTGCTCCTCTCCGTCCTCCTCGGCGTCCCCATCGCCCTCGCCTGCTTCTTCTTCGTCAGCCTCCAGCACACCTTCCAGCACGGCGTCTGGGAGTCCCTCCCCCGCGCCGTCGGCCACGACGAAGCGCCCTGGTGGTGGCCGCTGCCCGCGCTGCTGCTGGCCGGGCTGCTGCTGGCGCCCGTGGTCACCCGGCTGCCGGGCGGCGGCGGACATGTGCCCGTGGAGGGCCTGGGCGGTCCGCCGCTCGGCCCGAGCGCGCTCCCCGGGGTGGTCTTCGCCGCGCTGGCCACCCTCCCGCTCGGGGTCGTGCTGGGGCCCGAGGCCCCGCTGATGGCGCTCGGCAGCGGGCTGGCCCTGCTCGCCGTACGGTCCTCCCGCCGCGCCGAACAGCCCAAGGCGGCCCTGGTCCTCGGCACCGCCGGGTCCACGACCGCCATCTCCACCATCCTCGGCGGGCCCCTGGTCGCCGCCGTGATGATGGTGGAGGCCGCCGGGCTCGCCGGTCCGCGGCTGGTCGTGCTGCTGCTGCCGTGTCTGCTGGCCAGCGGCGTCGGCGCGCTGGTCTTCACCGGCTTCGGCGAGTGGACCGGGCTCTCCGTCGGCGCGCTCGAACTCCCCTCCGTACCGCCGAACGTCAACCCGGACGCCGGGGACTTCCTCTGGGGCGTCCCCGCCGCCGTGCTGATCGCGCTGATCGTCGGCGGCGCCCACCGGCTCGGACATCCGGCCGCCCGCTGGACCGCCGCCCGGCACACCGGCCGCCGCACGGTCGCCGCCGCCCTCGCGGTCGGCGTGAGCATCGCCGCGTACGCCCTGATCACCGGCCGGTCCCCGGCCGAGGCCGCGCTCTCGGGCCAGGCGACCCTGGGCGCGCTCGCCGCCGACCCGCACTCCTGGCCGGTGGCCGCCCTGGTGATGCTCGTCCTGTGCAAGGGGCTCGCCTGGGGCGTCTGTCTGGGCGCCCTGCGCGGCGGGCCGATCTTCCCGGCGGTGCTGCTCGGCGCGGCGGCCGGGGTGGCGTGCGCGGGACTGCCCGGACTCGGCGCGACCCCGGCGCTCGCGCTCGGCATCGCCACCTCGGCGTCGGTGGTGACCCGGCTGCCGGTCACCAGCGCCGTGCTCACCGTGCTCCTCATGGGCGGCGACGCGAACAACCAGATGCCGCTGATCGCCGTCTGCTCCGTCATCGGCTTCATCACGGCACAACTACTGGAGCGCCGAAGCGGAACCGGGACATCATGAGGTCCACACGACGGTGAGCAGCAAAGACAGGGGTGGGAATGGACGATCGCGAAATACTGTCCGGCGGGGTCAACGAGGTCATACGCATCGGGAGACGGGTCCGGCGGCCGACCGGCCCGTGGTCCCCGCTCGTCCATGAACTCCTCGGCCATGTGCGGTCCCGGGGATTCGTCTCCGCGCCCGCCGTGCACGAGGTGACGCCGGACGGCTTCGAGGTCCTCGACTTCATCCCGGGCGAGGTCAGCGGCTATCCGGCCGGGCCCGCCGCCGCCTCCCGGGCCGCCCTGGAGAGCGCCGCCCGGATGCTGCGCGCCTATCACGACAGCACGGCCGGCTGGGCGCGGTGCGCCACGGCCGAGGGGTGGATGCTTCCCGCGCGCAGCCCCGCCGAGGTCATCTGCCACGGGGACTACGCCCCCCACAACTGCGTCCTGGACGGCGTCCGGGTGGTCGGGATCATCGACTTCGACACCGCGCACCCCGGGCCCCGGCTCTGGGACATCGCCCACGCGGCCTACCGCTGGGCGCCGCTCACCGCGCCCGCCAACGCGGACGGCTTCGGCACCACGGCGGAACAGGCGCTCCGGGCCCGGCTCTTCTGCGACCGGTACGGGCTCGACCCGGCCGGCCGCGCCGGTCTGCTCGACGCCGTCGTGGAGCGGCTGCACGCGATGGCGGCGTTCATCCGCGCCCGGGCGGCGGCCGGGGACGCGGCCTACGCGGGCCATCTCGCGGCGGGCCACCACCTCCAGTACCTCGCGGACGCGGAGTATCTCCAGGACCGGCGGCCGGAGATCGAGGCGTTCGTCCTCGACGACCGCTGAGCCTCGGCACGCGTACGTACGTATGCACACGCACGGGGGGACCGCTCCCGGATCAGGAGCGGTCCCCCCCCCTGCGTGTGCCGCCTCGCGCGGGAACCGGGCCGACGGACGGCCGTCGGTGACACACTGTCGCCCGGTACTCCGAAGGAGCCGCACCGTGCCGATGATCCGCAAGCTGCGCCGAGTGATGCGCCGCGCCTACCGCCGCACCGTCGACCTCAGCCATCCGGCCCGCTCCCCGCTCGGCAGCACGGTCGTCAACTGCGTGGTGTACGACAAGGGCGTCCGGCGGCCCTGCGACGGCGACGCCCGCGAGGCCCTGCGCCAGGTCCGCGAGCGGGGCAGCGGCTTCGTCTGGATCGGTCTGCACCAGCCGACCGAGATCCAGTTCGCCGTCCTCGCCGAGCTGTTCGGACTCCATCCGCTGGCCGTCGAGGACGCGGTCCAGGCCCATCAGCGGCCGAAGACCCAGCGGTACGGAACGGACGGCGGCGAGACCCTGTTCACCGTGCTCAAGACCTGCCGTTACGTCGGTCATGAGCAGCTCACCACCGCCAGCGAGGTGGTGGACACCGGCGAACTCATGGTCTTCACCGGGTCCGACTTCGTGATCACCGTCCGGCACGGTCCGCACGGCTCGCTCGGCCCCGTGCGCGAGGCCCTGGAGGCCCGCCCCGATCAGCTGGCCAAGGGCCCGGCCGCCGTGCTGCACGCCATCGCCGACCAGGTCGTGGACGACTATCTGGACGTCGTCGACTCCGTGCAGCACGATGTCGACGCCGTGGAGACCGCCGTCTTCAGCGAGGACGCGCGACGCGCCGACGCCGGGCAGATCTATCTGCTCAAAAGGGAGTTGCTGGAGCTGAAGCGGGCGGCCGGCCCGCTGGAGCGCCCGATGCGCGCGCTGGCCACCACCGCGCTGCCCCCGGTCGGACCGGACATCCAGCCCTACTTCCGCGACGTGGTCGACCATCTCGCCCGGGTGAACGAGCAGATAGGCGCGTACGACGCGCTCCTCGACTCGATCCTCCAGGCGCATCTGGCACAGGTGACCGTCGCCCAGAACGAGGACATGCGGAAGATCACCGCCTGGGCGGCGATCATCGCCGTGCCGACGATGGTCTGCGGGGTGTACGGCATGAACTTCGAACACATGCCGGAGCTGCGCTGGACCTACGGCTATCCCGCCGTCCTCGCCCTCATGGCCACCGCCTGCGCCCTCATCCACCGCGCCTTCCGCCACAACGACTGGCTCTGATCCCCCGCACACCGAACATTCCCACCCCACCCGGCCCACACAGCCACAGACCGGCGCCGGCATTCCCTCCCCACCCGGCGCACAGTCAAAGCCCGGTGCCGGCAATCCCACCCCACCCGGCGCACAACCACAGACCGGTGCCGGCAATCCCACCCCACCCGGCCCACAGCCACAGACCGGTGCCACCATTTCCAGCCCGTCCGGCGATTGAGGACAAGCCCGCACCACAAGCGACGACCACCGCCAAGCCCCCGCACCCCAACCCGGCAAGGCCCCCGCACACACCCCCACCCCCCTCAGAGCAACTTCACGAAAAGCCCCAACGTCAGCAACGCGACCAAACATCCGTACAGCGCGAGAGTCAGAGACCGCGCCTCGTCGGAGGGGTCGCTCCGCCCGGCGCTGGAGAGACGCAGCGCCGAGGTGGCGATCAGCAGCATCGCGGCGGCGCAGAACGCGGCGACCACGGGAAACGGAATCACGGCGAGCAGGGTTTCGATCACCCGGCGACCGTCTCACGCGCGCTCAAGACCCGCACCCGGAAGTACTCCGTACCGGTAAGGGCGTTGGCGGCCGGGCCGGGCGGGGGCGGCCTTCACCGGCGGCCGCTCCGCGGGCTAACGTGGGGGCGGAACTCCGGGAGGCCGCCATGGACGCCAAGCTCAAGACGAGCATCGGCGGAGACCCGGTCGAACTCCCGGGCACGATCGCCGCGATCCGCGCCTCGATGAGCGCCGAGCGGGCGGCCGCCTTCGACCGGGAGATCGAGCATCTTCCCGTGATGGATCTGCCCACCGCGCTGGTGCGCTGGGCGCTGGCCGCCACCTCGGCCGACGCGGAGGACGCCGAGCTGTTCGAACGGCTCGCCCGGGGCGAGGACATCGGAGCCGTCCCCGTCGAGTTCGCCGGGCCGGAGGTGGCGTGAACCGCTGCCGTGTTCAGTACGCACCGCCGGCGGACCAGTCGCGCGGAGCCATGGGCTCCGCCCTGCGGGCCAGATTCGACACGGCGATGCGGCGGCTGGCCGCCGATCCCTATGGGCACGGCTCCACGCCCATCACCGGCGACCCCGACCGCCGGGAGGCGACGGTCGCGGGGGCTGTCGTTCGGTATTACGTCAGTGCGACGGTGTTGACGGTGTCGGTCGTGCGCGTCGTCTACGTCTGACCCGTGCGGGAGTTGGGCCGAGCACGGTCCGAGACCCCTTTCCCATACTTCCGGTGAGATAGGTCGGACAAGCGTCTTATTCACCCCTTCGGGTGATTCTTGCCCTCTCTGGGTCAGCTGCGTCCTACCGTGCGAATGTGGCGGCAATTGAGCAGTTGAGCGCACTGGGGATCGCGGCCGTTCTGGGTTCCCAGGGGGTGATGGCGGCTGTCGCTTCGGGCGGGCCGCCGGAGAGACCCTTGACAAGTGCGGCGGCGCCGGCCGGGAGAGCGGCGCCGGCCGGGGCGCGGGGCGGTGTGACGACTGCGCCGGACGGCCGAGTGCCGGGGCCCCGCCCGGGGGCGTCCCCGGAGCCGGCGATACGGGCGGCCGGCCCCGGAGCGCCGTCCCCGTCCCGCGTCTCGGCGTCGGCGTCCGCGCGGGTGTCCGTGCCGGGGATCGTGTGCGTCTGCGGGTCGGTGTCCGGCAGCGGGCCGAGCCCGGTGTCGGTACGGGTCTCGGTGTCGGTGCGGGTGCTGCGGCCCTGTCCGGACCCGTCCCCGACACCCCCGCCGCTCCCGAGCCCCATCCCCACGCCCCCGCCGCTCCCGAGCCCCATCCCCACGCCTCCTCCCCTGCCGAGCCCCGTCCCCACCCCGCCGCCGCTGCCCAGTCCCGTACCGACGCCCACACCGACACCCACCCCGACGCCGACGCCCACACCCACGCCGACCCCGACACCGACCGCGCCTTCGCCGACCCCGACCCCGTCGCCGCCGTCGTCGTCGACCGGTCCGTCGGCGGCCCCGTCGGCCGCGCCGTCCCCCGGCGTCCCGACCGCCGCCCCGGCCACCCCGGAGTCCACGGCCCCGGCCCGGACCGCCCGGCCGGGTGAGACCGCGGTCGCCGCCCCGCCGCCCGCCGCCGGGCCGTCGCCGGTCGTCACGGCCCGCGTCGAACCCGTACGCCGGTACCGGCCGGCCGCCGAGGGTCCCCGGAGCCACTCGATGCCCCTGGTCGTCCTGGTGCTGATCGTCACCGTCCCGGCCGTACTCGCCGCCGTCATGCTGCGCCCCCGGCGCAGACGCGGCTGAGGCCGCGCCCCCGGCCCGGACCGGAGCCGGGGACCGGGCCGGGGGCCGGGACCGCAAACGAGCCGCCTCCGCCGCCCCCGCCGCGCGGCGGCCCCGGCGCAGAACTGCCCACACGTACAGAGCAGCACACAGAGCAGACACGGAGATCACCATGGCCGAATGGCTGGTCCTGTCCATCGCGATGACCACGGCGTGCGCCCTCGTCCTGGGCATCGCCCTGCTGAGCCAGAGGAGACTCGGTCCCCGGGCGTCCGGGGACGGGGAGGGCGAGGGCGAGGGCCCGGCGCAGCAGACGCCCGACGTCCTCGAATACACGACGATGATGATCGGCGTCGTCTACGCCATCGTCCTCGGCCTCGCCATCGCCGGCGTCTGGGAGGCCCGCGGCGCGGCCCAGGACGACGTACGGCGGGAGGCGCAGGCCCTCCACGAGATCACCCAGCGCGCCGAGGTCCTCCCGAGCGAGGTCCGGGAGAAGATCCGCGCGGACATCGGCGGCTATGTGTCGTACGTGGTCGACACCGAGTGGCCCCGGATGATCGCGGGCGACGGGCTGTCGCCCCACGGGGCCGAGCTGCTCGACGCCGTACGGAAGGACATCGCCGGCCGGATGCCCGCGAACGATCTGGAGGCGCAGGTCTACCAGCCCATGGTCGAACAGGCCGCCGTCGCCGCGGACGCGCGGAGCACCCGGGAGCAGAACGCGGGCTCCACCCTCCCCGGCGTGGTCTGGTTCGGGCTGATCATCGGAGCGCTGGTGACGGTCGGGCTGATCTTCACCATGCGGATGGGGCGCAGCGCCCGGGAGCTGCTGATCGCCGGGCTCTTCAGCGCGCTGATCACCTTCCTGCTCTTCCTCGTCTGGAACTTCGACGCGCCGTTCGGCAGGACGGGCACGGACTCGGCCGACGCCTTCCGTGTGCTCTTCCCCGGCTCGACGTGACCTCGGTCTGCCTTCGGCCTGGCTTCGGTCTGGCTTCGACGTGGCTTCGATCTGCCTTCGAAGGGCTTGCGTGAGGCTCTGACCTGCGGACTCGATGGGCGGAATAGCCAGGGAGGGTCTCTCGTTGTAGAGTTTGGTTCAACATTCAACCATTCTGGACATCGAGAGGTGAGCCTCATGCAGTTCGGCATCTTCACCGTCGGCGACGTCACCACCGACCCGACCAACGGGCGCACGCCGAGCGAGCACGAGCGGATCAAGGCGACCGTGGCCATCGCGCAGAAGGCCGAGGAGGTCGGACTGGACGTCTTCGCGACCGGCGAGCACCACAACCCGCCGTTCGTGCCCTCGTCCCCGACGACCCTGCTCGGCCATGTCGCGGCCCGCACCGAGAACCTGATCCTGTCCACCTCGACCACCCTGATCACCACCAACGACCCGGTGAAGATCGCCGAGGACTACGCCTACCTCCAGCACCTGGCGGACGGGCGGGTGGACCTGATGATGGGCCGGGGCAACACCGGACCGGTCTATCCCTGGTTCGGCCAGGACATCCGTCAGGGCATACCGCTGGCGATCGAGAACTACGCGCTCCTGCACAAGCTGTGGCGACAGGACGTGGTGGACTGGGAGGGCAAGTTCCGCACCCCCCTCCAGTCCTTCACCGCGACCCCGCGCCCGCTGGACGGCGTACCCCCGTTCGTCTGGCACGGCTCCATCCGCTCCCCGGAGATCGCGGAACAGGCCGCCTACTACGGCGACGGCTTCTTCCACAACAACATCTTCTGGCCCATGTCCCACACCAAGAAGATGGTCGAGCTGTACCGGAAGCGGTACGCGCACTACGGCCACGGCACACCCGAGCAGGCCATCGTCGGTCTCGGCGGCCAGGTCTACATGCACAGGAACTCGCAGGACGCGGTCAGGGAGTTCCGCCCGTACTTCGACAACGCGCCGGTCTACGGCCACGGCCCCTCGCTGGAGGACTTCAGCGAGCAGACCCCGCTGACCGTGGGCACCCCGCAGCAGGTCATCGAGCGGACCCTCGGGTTCCGCGAGGCGGTCGGCGACTACCAGCGACAGCTGTTCCTGGTGGATCACGCGGGACTGCCGCTCGCGACCGTGCTCAAGCAGCTCGACATCCTCGGCGAGGAGGTCGTGCCGGTGCTGCGCAAGGAGTTCGCCAGGCTCCGCCCGGCCGGAGTGCCGGAAACCGCTCCGCTCCACCCGGCGGTCACCGCCGCGCGCGCCAAGGAGGCGTAACGATGACGACATTGAAGCTGGTGGCGGTCTCCGCCGGGCTGAGCGTCCCGTCGTCGACCCGGCTGCTGGCCGACCGGCTCACCGAGTCCGTGCGCGGCGCGCTCGCCGCCGGGCACGGCGCGGAGGTCGAGGTCCGGGTCGTGGAACTGCGGGAATTGGCCGTTCCGATCGCCAACCACCTGGTCACCGGGTTCCCCTCGCCGGAACTCGGCGAGGCGATCGAGGCGGTCACGGAGGCCGACGGACTGATCGCGGTCACCCCCGTCTTCACCGCCTCGTACAGCGGGCTCTTCAAGTCGTTCTTCGACCTGATCGAGCCGGACGCGCTGACCGGGAAGCCGGTCCTCGTCGGCGCGACCGGCGGCACGGCCCGGCACTCGCTGGTGCTGGAGCACGCGCTGCGCCCGCTCTTCGCGTATCTGCGGACCGTCGTCGCGCCGACGGCGGTGTACGCGGCCTCGGAGGACTGGGGCGGCAACGGCGACCCGCTCACCGACACCCTGCCGGTGCGCATCCGCCGGGCCGGCGAGCAGTTCGCCGCGCTGACGGCCGCGGCGGAGCGCAGGACGGTGGACGAGGCGCCGGTCATGTCCTTCCCCTGACCCGGGACTTCCGCCCGGATCCGGGACCCCGGCCCGACCGGGTACTTCCCCCGGTCGGGCGGGGACTTCCCCCGGCCGGGCCGGGGTCCCGGCCCTCCCGGGGGCGCTTCCCGGGAGGCGGAGGCGGCGCGGGCGGCCCGTATCTCATATGCGGACTGTCAGTGCCGCCTCCTATGGTCTTGGGCATGGCCCCTGTACTCATCGGACGCGAACACCCCGTGAGCGTCCTCCGGACCCGGACAGCCCGGGCGGCGGACAGCCACGGGGGCCTGGTGCTGGTGACGGGAGAGGCCGGGATCGGGAAGACCGCGCTGGTCACCGAGGCCGCCGACGAGGCCAGACGGCTCGGCGCGCTGGTGCTCGGCGGCTCCTGCTGGGATTCCGACACCGCCCCCGGCCACTGGCCCTGGGTCCAGGTGCTGCGGGGTCTGAGACGCGGCACGGAGGAGTCCGAGTGGGCCGAGGCCGAGCGGGCCGCGGGCGGCAGGCTCTCGGTCCTCCTCGGCGAGGACCGGAACACCGCCCCGGCGCGCGAGGGCGAGGAGAGCTTCCCGCTGTACGACGCGGTGACCACCGCCCTCGTCACCGCCTCCCAGCGCCGCCCCCTGGTCGTCGTCCTGGAGGATCTCCACTGGGCGGACCCCGCCTCGCTGAAGCTGCTGGAATTCGCCGCGCAGCACGCGTGGTTCGAGCGGCTGCTGCTGATCGGGACGTATCGCGATGTGGAGGTCGAGAGCGCGGACCATCCGCTCCAGCGGCTGATCCTGCCGCTGGCGGCGCGGGCCGCCGCCACCGTCACCCTCACCGGCCTCGGCCGGGACGAGGTGGCCGCCCTGATCGCGCTGACCGGGGGAGCCGAGCCCGCCCCCGAGCTGGTGGACGAGGTGCACCGGCGCACCGGGGGCAATCCCTTCTTCGTGGAGCAGACCGTCCGCCTCTGGCGCGGCGGCGGCCCGGTGTCGGCCGTCGCGCCGGGCGTGCGCGAGGCGGTCCGGCGCAGGCTGGCGCTGCTGCCCGGCGAGGTGTGCGCGCTGCTGGAGGCGGCGGCCGTGCTCGGCCGCGAGTTCCACCGCCAGGTGCTCGCGGCGACGGTCGCCGCGCCCGTCCCCCATGTGGACCGGCTGCTGGAGCGGGCCGTCGCCGCCCGGCTGATCACCGTACGGACGGGCGGCCGGTTCGCCTTCGCCCACGATCTCGTACGGGAGACGCTGTACGCGGCCCTGGACGAGGGGCCGCTGCGCGCGCGGCACGCCGCCGTGGTCCGGGCGCTGGACGGATCGCCGGTGCTCAGCGAGAAGACGTTCCCCGCCGATCTCGCCCGCCACGCCTATCTGGCGGGCGACGAGCTGGAGCGGGAGACCCGGGTGGAGCTGCTGGCCGCGGCCGCCCGGGACGCCTCGGGCCGGCTGGCGGCCGAGGAGGCCGAGGGCCACTTCCGGCGCGCGATCGAGGCCGCCGGGGACGACCGCCGCCGTATCGCGCTCCTCCTGCTCGAACTGGGCGGCGCGCAGTGGCACCAAGGGGAGGTCGAGGGCGCCTGGCGCTCTCTCGACCAGGCGGTGGAGCTGGCCCGCGAGCTGCCCGACCCCGCGCTGCTGGCCCGGGTCGCCATCACCCTCCACCAGCACGAGAGCACCGGCGCCGGGCGCACCGCGAGCACCCGGCTGCTGCGGGACGCGCACCGGGCGCTGATCGGGGGCGGCGGGGCGGATCCGACGGGGCTGTCCACCGAGACGATCGCCCAGGATCTCGCCGTGGAGTCCGCCGCGCTGGCCCGCGGCGACGCGGACGACGACGCGCTGGCGTTCTCCCTCTGGGCGCGGCACGACGCGATCTGGGGCCTCGGCACCAGCGCCGAACGCCTCGCGCTCACCGCCGAGATGATCTCCCTCGCCGGGCGCTCCGGCGACACCGAGCTGGAGCTGCACGCGAACTCGATGCGCTGGGTCACCCTGCTGGAGCTGGGCGACCCGGGATACGCGGAGCAGCTGCGCGTCTTCGGCGCGCTCGCCGAGCGGATCGGACAGCGCCGCCACGAGCTGTCGCGGGCGATCGACGAATCGCTGGTCGCCGCGCTCACCGGGCGGTTCGCGGAGGCCGAGAAGCTGCTGGCCGAGGTGGTCGAGGCGGTCGAGGGCAAGCGGCGCCAGGAGCCGTACGCCTACACGGCCGGTCATATGCGCTGGTCGGCGCTGCTGCTCCAGGGCCGGTACGAGGAGGCGCAGCGGGCGCTCGGCGAGGTGGAGGGGGTGGCCCATCCGTATCCCGCGCTGCTGGCCGGGCTGACGGCGATCGAGCGCGGCGATCTCGCGCTCGCGCTCCGCGCGGCCGACGAGCCGGAGGTCCGCCCCGACCGGCTGCCCCGGGTCTTCCAGCCGCTGGCGCTGCGGCTGCGGGCCCAGGTGGCGGCCGCCTCGGGCGACCCGGCGCGGATCGCGGAGGCCAGGGCGGCGCTGGCCCCGCACTCCGGGCAGTGGGTGGTGTCGCTGTACGGCTGTGACATCGGCGGTCCGGTCGATCTCTGGGTGGGGCTGCTGGACGCGGCGGCGGGCGACCGCGCGTCGGCGGTGGCGGCGCTGACCGCCGCGTACGAATCGGCCGACCGGATGCGGGCCCGCCCCTGGTCGGTACGGGCGCGAGCGGCGCTGCTGACGGTGCTGGGCACGGGGCTTCCCGCCGACGCGGGCCGGGGGACCGGGGCGGGTGCGGGGCCGGGTGCGGGTGCGGGTGCGAGTGCGGGGGCGGGTGCGGGGCCGGGTGCGGGTGCGGGTGCGAGTGCGGGGGCGGGTGCCGGGCCAGGTGCGGGGCCGGGTGCGAGTGCGGGGGCGGGTGCCGGGCCAGGTGCGGGGCCGGGTGCGAGTGCGGGGGCGGGTGCCGGGCCAGGTGCGGGGCCGGGTGCGGGTGCGAGTGGGGGTGCGGGTGCCGGGGCGGGTACCGCCTCGGGTACGGGACCGGACTCGGCCCTTCTCTCCGACGCGGACGCCGACGCTTCTCGACGTGCCGCCTCCGGGGCGGACAGGGGCTCGGGGACGGGACCGGGGACAGGACCGGGGGCAGGCTCCGGCTCGGAAGCGGGCAGGGGCTTCGGCTTCGGCTTCGGCTTCGGCTTCCGTACGGGTACGGGTACGGGGGCGGGCTTCGGGATCGATGTGGAGGAGCTGGCCGCGGGGGTGCGGCGGGACGCCGGGGAGCTGGGGATGAGGCATCTGGCCGAGATCGCGGGCCCGGCGCCCGGCGGCGGACCGGGGAGCGGCGGACCGGGGAGCGGCGGCGGACCCGGCAGCGGCGGACCGGGGAGCCCCGCCACCGGGGCGCGCGTTTCCGGCGACCTCGGGCCGGGCCCTGACCGCCCGGCCGGCCCCGGGGCGAAGGGCCGCGAGGAGCCCGCCCCGGCCGAGCACCGGTTCCGGCGGGAGGGGGCCGTATGGGCGCTCTCCTTCGGCGGGCGGGAGGCGCACATGCCCGACGCGAAGGGACTGCGGGACCTCCACACCCTCCTGGGACGGCCCGGCGACGATCTCTCCGCCGTCTCCCTCCTCGCGCCGGAAGCCGGCCCGGCGGCCGTCGCCGCCCGGAGCCTCGGCGGCGATCCCGTCCTGGACGAGCGGGCCAAACTCCACTACCGGCGGCGGCTGGAGCGGCTGGACGAGGAGATCGACCGCGCCGCCGAGCTGGGCGACGACCGCAGGGCGCGGGAGTTCACCCGGGAACGCACCGCCCTCCTGGACGAGCTGCGCACGGCGGCGGGCCTCGGCGGGCGCACCCGGCGACTGGGCGACGAGGCCGAGCGGGCCCGTAAGACGGTCACCGCGCGGATCCGGGACACCCTGCGGAAGCTGGAGCCGGTCCACCCCGAACTCGCCGCGCATCTGCGGGAGTCGGTGACGACGGGCGCGTACTGCTCCTACCGTCCGGCGAAGCCGCTGTCCTGGCGGCTCTGACCGACGCCGGACGACGCCGTCGGCCAGAGCCCGCGGTCAACACCTGCGATCAACGCCCGCGGTCGGAGCCGGCGGTCGGAGCCGGCGGTCGTCTTCCGCCGGTCAGCGCCCGCCGGTCAGCGCCCGCCGGGCGCGGCGTCCAGCGCCTTCGCGGCCCGAGCCCGCGCCCCCGCCTCCGTCTCCCCGGCCGCGCCGCCGGTCTCCGGGACCCGGACCACATCGGCGACGACACAGGCGATGTTGTCGGGGCCGCCCGCGTCGTGCGCGAGGGCGATCAGGGCGTTCACGGTCTCGTCCGGGTCGGCGACGGTGGCGAGCGTGTGGTGGATCCGCTCCTCCGCCACGGCCGTGAACAGCCCGTCCGAGCAGAGCAGATACCGGTCCCCGGGCCGGGCCTCGTACAGCCGGAGATCCGGCCGGGAGGTGTGCTCGCCGCCGTCCAGGGCCTTCAGCAGCAGTGTCCGCTGCGGATGTGAGGCGGCCTCCTCCACGGTCAGCGAGCCCGCGTCGATCATCGACTGGACCACGGTGTGGTCATGGGTGATCCGGGAGAGCAGCCCGTCGCGCAGCAGCTGCACCCGGGTGTCCCCGATGTGCACGAGCGCCAGCCGGGAGCCGGTCCGCACCAGCGCGGTCAGCGTCGTGCCGGAGCCGTCCAGCGCGCCGATCGCCGAGTTGGCGCGCGCCACGGCGTCCTCCAGCGCGTTGAGCAGATCACCGGCGCGCGGCGGAGCGGAACCGGCCGGCTCCTTGAGCGCCTCGATCGCCGCCGCGCCCGCCGACGCGCCCAGATCGCCGAATCCGTCGGCGACGGCGAGCAGCCGGGAGTCGGCGTGGGCGAGGTCGTTGTTGGCGGTGCGGACGATCCCGCGGTCCGTGCGGGCGGCGTAGCGAATTCCGAGCGAGGTCATGGCGTCGGTTTCCTTCCCCGATGGCGGTGAGAGCTGATCGGCGAGGAAGTGCGCCAGATCCCGGCGGGCGGCGGTCTCCGCCTCCACCCGCGCCCAGTGGGCCCGTACGGCCCGGGCCGCGGCGGCCGGGTCCGGCTCGTGGAGATCGCAGATCTCATGGATGCCGACGATCGGCATCCCGATCCGCCGCAGCCAGGCCACCAGCCGGGCCCGCTCCAGCTGCGACCGCTCGTAGTACCGGTATCCGGTGTACGGGTCGACGTGCGCCGGGGGCAGCAGCCCCAGCTCGTCGTAGCGGCGCAGCGCCTTCGCGGTCAGCCTGGACGCCCGGGCGAACGCCCCGATCGTGAGCCGATCCATGGGTTCCCTCCTCGCACCGGGCGGTGGCCCGGCGGATTCGATGCTGGGCCTTCCCCGGGGAGGAAGGTCAACGGCCCGGCGTGAACCGCCCCCCGAGGGACCCGCCTTGAGCGCGGGCATCCGCGCCGGGCGGGCATACGGCGGCGGGCATACGGCGGCGGGCATACGGCGGCGGGCATACGGCGGCGGGCATACGGCGGCGGGCATACGGCGGCGGGCATACGGCGGCGGGCGTCCCCGGCCGGGCCCCAGGCCCGTCCGGCGGACGCCCGCCGTCTCCCCATGACCCCCGCGCACGGGGTCACTTGCGGTTGTAGAGCCGCATCGTCAAGGTCCCGAAGACCACCACGAAGAACGCGGACCAGCCCAGCGACCAGGCGATGTCCGCCGCCGGCCACTCGCCCGCCATCAGCTCGCGCACCCCGGTGGCGACATGGGTCACCGGGCTGTTGTTCACAAAGGCCTGGAGCCAGCCGGGCATGGTCTTCGGGTCGACGAAGACATTGCTCAGGAAGGTCAGCGGGAAGATGACCATCATGCTGACGCCCATCACCGACTTCTCGCTCCGCAGCAGCAGCCCGAACATCGTCCAGACCCAGGAGAAGGAGAACGCGAAGAGCACCAGCAGCAGCACGCCGAGCACCACGCCCACCGGCCCGCCGTCCGGCCGATAGCCGATGATCATGCCGACGGTCAGCATCACCACGGAGGCGATGACATACCGCACGACATCGCCGAGGAGATAGCCCACCATCGGCGCGGGCCGCCAGATCGGCAGGGTGCGGAACCGGTCGAAGACGCCCTTGCTGATGTCGGTGTTGACGGCGACGCCCGTGTACATCGTGATCATCACGACGCTCATGGTGAGGATGCCGGGCAGCAGGAACTGGATGTACTCGGTGGTCGACCCGGCCAGCGCGCCTCCGAAGAGGTACGTGTACATCAGCACCATCATGATCGGGAAGGCCGTCACATCGAAGAGCTGATCGGGCACATGCTTGATCTTCAGCATGGTGCGCCAGCCGAAGGTGAGGGACGCGGAGAGCGCGCTCGGCTTGGCCGGCCTCTCCTTGTTGACCAGCAGCGCGGCGAGATCCTCGGCCTTGGGGGCGTCGAGCTGGAGATCGTCGGACGCCTGGGCGGCCGTGGTGGTGGTCGCGGTGCTCATGCCGCCCCCTTCTTGTCGGTCAGGGCGAGGAAGACCTCGTCCAGGCTGGGCTGTCCCAGTGCGAAGTTGTCGACGGTGATGCCGGCGCGGGCCAGCTCGGCGAGGCCCCGGGCCGCCTGCTCGGCCGCGCCCTGCTCGGTGCCGTGGCCGTCGACCCGGGCGGTCAGGGCGACCGGGTCGGGGTCGAGCAGCACCTCGGACCGCAGCGCCGCGGCGAGCACCCGCTCGGCCTCGGGCCGCTGGGCGGCGTCGCGCAGCCGCAGATGGATAGCGCCCGAGCCGACCGACGCCTTCAGCTCGCCCTTGGTGCCCTCGGCGATCACCCGGCCGTGGTCGATGACCGCGATCCGGGAGGCGAGCTGATCGGCCTCGTCCAGATACTGCGTGGTCAGCAGCACGGTGGTGCCGTGGGCGACGACCGCGCGCACGATGTCCCACACCTGATTGCGGCTGCGCGGGTCGAGTCCCGTGGTCGGCTCGTCCAGGAAGAGCAGATCGGGCGTGTTGAGGATGGAGGCGGCGATGTCGATGCGCCGCCGCATGCCGCCCGAGTAGTTCTTCACCTGGCGGCCGGCGGCCTCGGTCAGCCCGAAGGCGTCGAGCAGCTGCTCGGCGCGCTGGGCGGAGGCCCGCTTGGAGTGCCCCAGGAGCCGTCCCAGCAGGATCAGATTCTCGGTGCCGGTGAGGTCCTCGTCCACCGAGGCGTACTGGCCGGTGAGGCTGATCCGGCCGCGGACCTCGGCCGCGTGCCGCTGGACGTCCTTGCCGAAGACCCGTGCCTCGCCGCCGTCCGGCCGCAGCAGGGTGGCGAGCATCTTCACGGTGGTGGTCTTGCCCGCGCCGTTGGGGCCGAGGACTCCGTAGACGGAGCCGGTGGGCACGGTGAGATCGACGCCGTCGACCGCCCGGTTCTCACCGAAGACCTTCACCAGGCCTCGGGTCTCGATTGCTGGTTCTGTACTCATTCAGCCAATTTTCCTTCGAACGGATCTTCGGTATTCACGTCGTGGTGGGTCGACTCCGCCCGTCGGCGAAACTCATCGGACCCGGAGCGGGCGATCTCGGCGCACCCGCGCGGGCGGCCGCCCCCGGGAGCGGCCGCGTGGTCGTCGCCCTCAGGAGACATAGGGCCGCACGGCGCGTGCCTCCCGCAGCGCGAGGCCCCACCAGCCGAGCTGGTCGAGCAGCAGCCGGACGGAGCTCTCCCGCTCCTCCCAGCCGTCTTCGAGGAGATTGAGGCCCACGGCGTTGCGGAGGGGCACGGTGTGCAGCTCGGTGAAGACCGAGCGCAGCTGCTCGACCGCGTACAGCCCCCGGGAGCCGTGGCCGTAGCTCACGAAGGCGACCGGCTTGGCCTGCCACTCGTCGTAGGCGTAGTCGATGGCCTGCTTGAGGGAGGCGGGGAAGGAACGATTGTACTCGGGGGTGACGACGACGAAGGCGTCCGCGCGGGCCACCCGGTCGGCGAAGTCGGACATATGTTCGGTAGGGCGGTCGGGATAGCGGGCGGGGAAGTCGAAGTCGATCAGATCGACGAGCGACAGCTCCAGCTCCGTCCGTCCGCCGGCCTCGGCGGTGAACCAGCGGGCGACCTCGCCGCCCGCGCGCCCCTCCCGCGTACTCCCCACGATGACGGCGACGCGCAGCGGCGGGCAGCGCTCCGGCGGCTCCGGCAGCTCCGGCCCGCCCGACCCGCCCGACCGGTTCGACCCGGCGGGTCCGGGCCGCCCGCCCGGTCCGGACCGCCCGTCGCTCCGCTCGCGCATCGCAACCGCCTCCCGCATCACAACCGCCCCCCGTCGCGGCGGGCTCCCCCGCCGTCATGGAGAAGGCGCGAGACCGTCTCGCGCGGCCGCCAGATTCGATCTCGCGACCGCGCGGGGAGGGGCTGCGGGGCGGGGCGCGGGCGTCTCCCGAGGGGCCCGGGGGCCGGGGCCTGGCTTCCCGGGCCCGGTCCGGCCCGGCTCAGGTCTCCCGGGTGTAGAAGGCGTAGAACGAGACCACCAGCATGGCCGCGGCGAAGAAGAGCCCCATCCCCACCGAGCGCAGCACGCTGGCCCCGGTCAGGCTGTGCAGAAAGCCGATCGCCACCCCGCACAGCGCGGCGTACGCGCCGGCGCGCAGCTCGCGCGGCAGGGCCCCCTGGATCCTGCCCAGCCCGAAGGCGAGCGCGATGAAGATCAGACCGGCGACCACTCCGTACAGGACGTCCCCCCAGCCGACGGCCTCGCCGGTGCGGCGGAGGAATCCCGCGTAGAAGCCGAAGAGTGCGCCCAGGGCGACCGGTATCGCCCAGCCGAGTGAACCGTGCGCCCGTGCGGGCGTCGTCGCGTGAACGGCCATGGCCGGGGCTCCTTCCTCTCGTCCTTCCTCCCAGGGCACACCCCGGGGAGGGCCCCGGCAACTCGGCGGGGTGGCTCCGCCCGCCCGGTCGGCGCACAGCGCTCGCGCCCGCGCCGGGGCGCGCGTTCCCTTGGAGACGTGCGGAGACTTCTCTCAGCGGTGTCGGCGGTGCTGATCGCGCTCGTGGCCGTGCTGACGCCGCTGAGCGTGCTCGCCGTATGGGCCGAGCGGGAGATCGGCGACACGGACGGCTATGTCACCGCCATGGCCCCGCTCGCCGGGGACGCGGCCGTCCGGGGCGCGGTCGCGGACCGGATCACCGACGAGGTGATGGGCCAGGTCGACGCGGGGCCGCTGACGGGGGGCGTACGGGACCTGGTGCGCGAGGCGGTGGTGTCGTTCGCCGGGACGGAGGCGTACCGGACCGCCTGGGACACGGTCAACCGGGCCGCGCACACCGCCGTGGAACAGTCGCTGACCAGCGACGAGGGGGACACCGCGAGTATCGATCTCGCACCCGTGAGCGAGCAGGTGAAACGGCAGCTGAGTCTGGAGGGGGTGCCGCTCGCGGACCAGATCCCGGTGGTGGGGACGAGCATCACGGTGGTGGAGTCCGGGCGGCTGGGGGCGGCCCGTGAGGTGTTCGACGCCCTTCAGGTCGCCGGGGTGTGGCTGCCGGCGGGGACGCTGCTGGTGGCCGCCGTCGCGCTGCCGCTCGCCCGGCGGAAGGCTCGCGCGCTGACCGGGCTGGGGCTGGCGTTCGCGGCGGGCGGGGCCCTGCTCTTCCTGACCGTGCTCCTCGGCCGCGCCCCGGCCCTCGCCGATCTGCCCCCCGATGTGGACCACCGGGCGGCCGGAGCGGTCTTCGACGCCCTCACCACGACCCTCCGCCAGGCCTCCGGATGGCTCGTCGCACTGGGCCTCGCCCTCGCCCTCACCGCCCTGCGCGCCCACCGCCGCGACGAGACCCGGAGCCCGGTCCCGGCCCTCCCGCCGGGGCCCGGGGAGGAGCCGCCGGGGCCGGAGGCGCGGATCGCGTCCGAGAAGGAGGAGGAGTGGGCGGCGGTGGAAGAGGAGGCGCGGTCTGCGGAAGGGTCGCTCCGGTACGGGGAGGAGCCGCCGGGGTCCGCGGGAGACCCGGGCCCGGCGCAGCCCGTGCGTCCCGCCCGTCCCACGGGTGACGCCTCGCCCACAAGCCGCTGAATCGATTCCGTACCCGCCCGGAGGAGCGGTCAGCGCATGGCGCGCGCCCTCCCCGGTGAGCCGCGCGAACTCCTCCGCGTCGTGCGAGGAGAAGATCCGGACCGCCCTCGGATTCGCCCGGAGCAGCTCCCGCAGCCGTTCCAGCCGGTCGAGCCGCTGCCCGTGGTCGGCGGCGGACATCCGCTGCCGCGGCGCCACCGCGCGCGGGCGGTGCGGCCGGTCCGGGTCGAGTTCGCCGTGGAAGCCGTACGCGTCTCCCGTGTGCAGCAGCCGGCGCCCGGCCGCTGGACGGCCGCGGCGCAGTGCCCCCGGGTGGGTCCGGGCAGCGGGATCAGCAGGACGTCGGGGGAGGGGTACGGCCCGGGTCGCGGCCCCGGAGCGGGGCCGCGACCGGAGGTCTCGGGAGGGGCCTTGGCCAGGGCATACGGCCGGGGCTGTTCCGGTTATGGCGAGTTGACGCCACGGCGGCAGGGGCCGGAACGATCGTGAGGGGAGCGACGTCATGTCAGTGAGGCGTCCCGGCCGGGGCTCCTCACCGACCAATCCGACCGACCGACCGGCCCGACCGGCCCGACCGGCTTGGCCGAGCGGCTCGACCGACCGATCCGACCGGCTCGACCAGCTCGACCAGCCCGACCTGTCTGACCTGTCTGACCTGTCTGACCTGTCTGACCTGTCCGACCGACCAGCCCGACCGGTTCGCCCGACCCGACCCGCCCGACCCATCTATCTGACCGACCCGACGCGACCGGTTCGAACCGGTGGGCGTCCACCTCACGCACGGAGGCAGTTTTGGACAGCGCGACCTCGACCGCGGCTCCGGCCGCCGGGCCGGAGGCCCCCGCGCGCCGCCCGGGCCGCAGCCGCGGCGCCGTCTCGCTCGGCGTGCTGCTGCTGATCGTGCCCACGGCGGTCGCGGCCTGCCGGGTCGCCGACGTCGACGCGATCACCCCCTTCCCCCAGCTGCTCGCCTTCCTCCCGTGGCTGCTGCTGCCCGCCGGAGCCGCGCTGCTGGTGGCGTTCCTGGGGCGCTGGCGGGCGGGGATGGCGTGGGCGGCGGCGGTGCTCGCGGTCACCGGCTGGTTCGTCCGGCCGTACGACACCGGTCTCGCCGACACCCCCTCCGGCCACGTGACGGCCCAGCTCGAAGTGCTCACCTCCAATGTGGAGTTCGGCCAGGCGGCCGACGGTCTGGTGGCGGCGGTCCGGCGCGAGAAGCCGGATCTGGTCTTCGTCCAGGAGTGCGCGGCCCGCTGCTCGGACGCGCTCGCCAAACGACTGCCCCGCGCCGACTATCCGTACCGCAATGTGGTCGAGGGCGAGATGGCCTCGGGATCGGCGATCCTCAGCAAGTACCCGCTGCGCGACACCCTGGGGATCGACAGCACCCTCGCGATGCCGGGCGCGGTCGCGGAGATAGCGGGCGAGGAAATCCACCTCCAGCTCGCGCACCCGCTGCCGCCCATCCCCGGCGGAGTGGACGCGTGGCAGCGCGAGCTGGGCCTGATGCGCGAGTACGCGGCGAAGGTGAAGGACGCCCCCGCCATCGTCGCCGGCGACTTCAACGCCACCCCGGACCACGCCGCCTTCCGCCGAATACTGGACGCGGGAGCCCTGCGCAACAGCGCCGACCTCGGCGGAGCCTCCCGCACCCCGTCCTGGCCGACGATGGTGGGCGCACCGCTGGGCGCCCAGATCGACCATGTGCTGGTGAGCCCGGAGTTCTCGGTCCGCGAGGCCCGCTTCCTGGAGCTGGGCGACACCGATCACCGCTCCCTGCTGGTCGGTCTGGACCTGCACGACGCCCGCTGACGCCCCTGGACCGACCGGATACGTCGCACCCGCCCCGGGCGGGAGGCGACTTGCCCCCGTACGCCCCGATGAGGCATGTGTGGACCATGGAGACCCGATCGGGACGACTGTCCCCACCCGAGTGGCTGCTCAACACGCTGCGCCCGCGCTCCGCCCCCGTCCCCTGGGCGGCGGTCGCCCGCGCCGGGCTGGCGCTCTCCGCGCCGCTCGCGGCGGGCATCGCGCTGGGCCGCCCGGAGTACGGGGCGCTGGTCTCCATGGGCGCGCTGAACGGGGTCATCGGCGACACCGCCGACGCCTACCGGATGCGGATCTTCAATATCGCGGTGCCCCAGCTCTTCGGAGCGATCGGAGTCACCCTCGGGACCCTGGTGTACGGGGACGGCCGGCTCGCGGTCCTGGTGCTGGGCCTGGTCGCGCTGGCCTCCGGAATGATCTCGTCGATCGGCGCGGTCGCCTCCGTCTCCGGACTGCTGCTCCTGCTCAACGCGGTGGTGGGCGCGGGCCTTCCGATGCCCCAGCCGCTGTGGATGCCCGCGCTGCTGCTCTCCCTCGGCGGGCTGCTCGTCCTGGTGCTCACCCTGCTGGGGTGGCCGCTGCGCGGCCGGATGCCGGAACGGGCGGCGGTGGCCGGCGCGTACCGCAGCGTCGCCGAACTCCTGGCGGCGGCGGGCACACCCGAGTACGGCGTGAGACGCCAGGCCGTCACCGACTCGCTCAACAACGCCTATGACCTGATTCTCGCCCTGCGCACCCGGGACCACGGCCGGCGCAGCCCGCTGGTGCGGCTGCTGGCCCAGCTCAATGTGCTGATCCCGCTGCTGGAGGCGGCCGCGGCGGCGCATCTGTACGGCAGGGCGTCCCGCCGCCCGCCGATCGCCGCCGCCGTCCGGGACATGGCGGACGCGGTCGCCGTGCGCGGGGGCCGGGAGATCGTCGATCTGTCGGGGCTGCCCGAGCCGGAGGGCCCGGCGGACCGGGCCGTGGACACGGCGCTGCGGCACGCGGCGGCCGTGGTGCACCATCCGGACCTCGATCCCTACCAGGGGGACGACGCCCTCGGCCGTCCGGCGGCGCTGCGGGTCCGGTTCCGGACGACGGCCCGGGCCGTGCTGCTCTCGGGAGCGTCCTGGCGGTACGGCGTACGGCTGGCGCTCTGCGTGGGGCTCGCGCAGGCGCTGGTCTCCCTGGTGGAGGTGCCCCGTTCGTACTGGGTCGCGCTCACGGTCACCTTCGTCATGAAGCCCGACTTCGGCTCGGTGTTCTCCCGCGCGGTGCTGCGCGCGCTCGGCACGGCGGCCGGTCTGCTGATCGCCGCCCCCGTTCTCGCCGCCCTGCCGCGCGGCTGGTGGGACATCCCGGTGATGGCGCTGCTCGCGGCGCTGATCCCCTGGTTCTCCGCCAAGGGGTACGCCTTCCAGACGGCGGCGATCACCCCGGTGATCCTGCTGCTCTCGGACACGCTCAACCACGAGGGCTTCGATCTGGTGCTGCCCCGGCTGATGGACAGTCTGATCGGCTGCGCCATCGCGCTGATCGCCGGGTATCTGCTCTGGCCGGAGAGCTGGCACACCCGGATCGGCGACCGGCTGGCCACGGCGGTGGACGAGATCGCCGGGTATGTGGGCTGCGCCTTCGACGCGGAGGCGGACCCGGGGGAGCAGGTGCGCGGCCGCCGCCGGATCTACCGGGAACTCTCCTCGGTGCGCTCCGAGTTCCAGCGGGCGCTGACGGAGCCGCCGCCGACGGGAGCGCGGGCGGCGGCCTGGTGGCCCCTGGTGGTCGCGGTCGAACGGATCGTGGACGCCACCACGGCGGCCAGGGTCCGTGTCACCCACGGCGCGAGCCCGCCCTCCCCCGACGAGGTGTCCGGCGTCGAGCGGGAGCTGCGCGAGCTGGCGGTGAATCTGCGCAGCAGCGATGTGCTGGTGGAGGTGCGCACGGCGCTGGAGGGCGATGAGGACGGCGTCCTCGCCCCGCTCCGCCGCGAGGTGACGGCCGCCCGGGCGATCGCCTCCCCGGCGGGGCGGGAGCGGTGACCTCCCGCGGGGGTCACCGCCCGGGGGTTCCCCGCCGGGGCGGGCGGGCTGCGGCCGGCCGGGCGCGGTCACAGGTCACCGGTCACCGGTCACCGGTCGCGCGCGGCGTCCGCCGTCAGGCAGGGCCTACTCGGGGCGTCCACCGCCGGATGTCGTCACCCGCACCCATGCCCACACCCACGCCATGCCCACGCGCCGGATCGGCTGTTCGGGATCCGGAAACACGACGTACGCGCGGCGATCCGGTCCGGGGGGAACGTGGTGAGGCCGGTCGCGAAGTGTGTGGGTAGCCGGAACATTCCCCATCAGCCTCTCACCCTCCGGTATAACGTGGACACGTTCCGTGAGGCATGGAGTTGCGGGGGTGACCACCGTGCGACAGACCAGCGGCGGCGAGGACGGCGAGGGCCGGCCGGACCACGGCGCGCCAGGACGAGGAGCGGGACCCGGCGGCGGGCGCACCGGCCCCGGGAGCCGCGACGAAGAGGAGACCCCGGAGCCCCGGCGGCGTTCCTGGATCCGCCGTCATGGGCCCGAGTCACTGCTCGGCGCGCTGATCGTGGCCGTCGCGGCGGCCCTCGTGCCGCTGCTCGTCTCCACGCTGCTGGAGGGCGACGACTCCTCGGCGTCCGGCAAGCCGTCGACCTCGGCGGTGGACTCCGTCTCCGCCTCCGCCGACACCCCTCCCTCCTGCAAGGGCGAGACCTGCGACGGACTCGACCCCGAGAAGGCCGGCTGCACCCGGGGCACGGTGACGCTGCGGGACGACTGGGCGGGTCTGATGCGTCTGGAGATCCGCTACAACCCCCGGTGCGAGACGGTGTGGGCCAAGCTGACCGGAGCCCGGCCCGGCGACACGGTGTCGATCACCACCTCGCCGGGGCGGCGGCAGTCGACGTCGGTGGAGTGGGGCAGGACCCAGTACACCTCGATGCTCGCCGCGTCCCGCGCCGACTTCTCGGCGCAGGCCACCGCGGTCTCGGTCAAGGGCGTCCCGGAGCAGGAGATCCCGAAGGGGTACGAGCTGCGCATCGGAGCGAACGCGAGCCATCTGCCGTCCCCGGCTCCGACCGCCGCCCGCACCTCGTCCTGACCGCCCTGACCGGCCGGGCCGCCCTGACCGGCCGGACCGACGGCACCGCCGCCGGGCCGGACGGCGTGCGGCTCACTGGCCCGTGCGCTGCTGGAGCCGTTCCAGATCCCTGCGGTCGCGCTTGGTGGGGCGGCCCGCGCCCCGGTCGCGCACCGCCGCCGGGGCGGTGAACTCCTTCGGCGGGGGCGGCGGGCTGTGGTCGACGTAGCACTGGACCGCGACCGGCGCGCCCACCCGTTTGCGGACGATCCGGGAGACGACCACCACACGCTCACGGCCCGCGTGGAAGAGCCGTACCTGATCGCCCGCGTGCAGGGTGTGCGCGGGCTTGACCCGGGCGCCGTTGACCCGGACATGGCCTGCCTTGCACGCCGCCGCGGCCTGCGAGCGGGTCTTGGTCAGCCGGACCGACCACATCCAGGCGTCGACCCGTACCGACCCTTCTGCCCCTTCGGTATCCATGCGTCCGACTCTACGGCTCCGCCGCCGCCGGCACCGGAGAGATTTCCGGCGCCGACGGCGGCGTGAGCGGGAGTACGACTTGGGCGGGCCGGGCCCGTCGAGCCGGGTCGGATCAGGTCGATCAGGGCCGGATCAGGTCGACCGGGGCCGGGCCGGGGTCAGACGCCGATGGGGCCGCCGTCCTTGCGCCAGACCGCGACGACGGACGGGCGCACCAGCCGGCCCGGTCCGTCGGGCCAGGTGCTCGCGGGCTTCTCCACCGTGGCCCCGTCGACCTCGCCCGGGTGCTGCACGGCGACCAGGACGCGCCGGTCCTGGATGACCGGGCCGCAGGTCTCGGCCCCGGTCGGGACGGTGAGGAACTGCTTCAGCTCCCCGCGCCGCTCACCGTGGACGGCGACCCCGAACAGCCCGTCATGGGTGCCGAGCTTGTTGCCGTCGGTGGAGATCCACAGATTGCCGTGCGGGTCGAACGCCACATTGTCCGGGCAGGAGATCGGGCTGACCCGCTCCTTCGGGAAGCCCGCGAAGTAGGTGGACGGGTCCTTGGGGTCGCCCGCGACCAGGAAGAGCCGCCAGGCGAAGCCGTCGCCCGCCGGGTCGTCCCAGTTCTCCGCGAGTTCCAGGATCTGGCCGTGCTTGTTGCCGTTGCGCGGATTGGACTCGTCCGCGCCCGGCTTGCCGGGCTTGCCCCGGTCGGTGTTGTTGGTGAGCGCCACATACACCCGGCCGGTGCGCGGCGAGGGCTCGACGTCCTCGGGGCGGTCCATCTTGGTCGCGCCGACCTTGTCCCCCGCGATCCGGGTGAAGACATAGACCTCGTCGGCGGTCATCCCCGGGACATGGGAGACGTCGCCGGTGGCGAGCGGGATCCAGACGCCGGAGCCGTCGAACTCGCCGTCGTTCGGCAGCTTTCCGGTGCCGTCGACGTCCTGGGGGCTGTCGCCGCTCAGCTTGGCGACGTACAGCGTGCCCTCGTCCAGCAGCGTGCGGTTGTGCTCCCGGGCGGCCCGGGAGTTCCCCTGCTTCATCCGCTTGGACGAGACGAACTTGTAGAAGTAGTCGAAACGCTCGTCGTCGCCCATGTAGACGACGGGACGGCCGTCGGCGGTCAGCCGGGGCTGGGCGGCCTCGTGCTTGAAGCGGCCGAGCGCGGTGCGCTTGCGGGGCGTGAAGTCGGGGTCGTACGGGTCCAGCTCGACCACCCAGCCGAAGCGGTGGGACTCGTTCGGCTCGCGCGCCACGTCGAAGCGCCGGTCGAACCGCTCCCACTTGCGCTCGGTGGGCCCGTCGGCGATGCCGTAGCGCTTGTCGGTCTCGCTCGTGCCGTTGGCGAAGTACTGGTTGAAGTTCTCCTCGCCGTGGAGCGTGGTGCCCCAGGGGGTGGTGCCGCCCGCGCAGTTGTTGAGCGTGCCGCGCACCCGTACGCCGCTGCGGTCGGCGGAGGTCCGCAACAGCGGGCTGCCCGCGGCCGGGCCGGTGACCTCGAAGAGGCTGGTCGCCGTGAGCCGGCGGTTGAGGTGGTGGCGGGTGACGGGGGTGAGCCTGCCGTTGCCGCGCTCCTCCTGGACCACGACGACGGAGAGCCCGTGCGCGGCCCAGGCGATCTCGACCTGCTCGCGGGTCGGGTTCTCCGGGTCGTAGTTCCGGAACATCAGCATCTCGTCGGTGTACTCGTGGTTGGCGACGAGGACTTGCCGGCCGCGCTCGCCCCGCAGGGGGAGGAGGGAGAGGAAGTCGTTGTTGTAGCCGAACTGGCCCGCCTGGGCCTTGGCGCTCTGCCGGTCCGCCTTGAAGGCGGGCGCGCCGCGCAGGATCGGGTCGCCCCAGCGGATGACCACGTTCTGGCCGTAGCCGGTGGGGATGGTGACCTTGTCGCGCACGTTCGGGGCGACCGGGGCGAAGCGCAGACCGCGCGCTCCGTCGGTCCGGCCGTGGCCGCCGCGCCGGTCGGGCAGGGCGGCGGGGGCGGCGTGCGCCTGGCCGCCGCCGCCCGACGCCGCCACGGCCGCGGTCCCGGCGGCGGCCGCCACCGTCACCACGGCGGTGGCCCGCACCATCGACCGGCGGGAGAGGGCCCCGGCGATGATGTCGCCCGCGTACTCGTTGTCGCTGGTGTTCGGCACCTCCTGGAAACAGGCGTCGCCACAGCGGTAGCGGCAGGTCAGCGCCGAACGTCCGCCCGCGTGCGGCTTGGTGCTCAAGAGCGGCAGCAGTCTGCGCACTTTGTCCTCCTCCGGCGCACACCGCGCCGACAGTCTGTCGGAATCTCTCCGGGCCCGACGTTAGGGGGGAAGCCGTGCGCGGCGGCGGACACCGAGTGAACGGCCGATGAACCCGGGGAGTGGGGCGGGGATTACCGGCCAGGGGCCGGCCGGGGCGGACGGCGCGGCGGCGGGTCGTGAACACGCCGTGGACGACTCGTGGGCACGGCGCGGACAGTGCGCCGCCGGGCCGCCCCCGCAGGGGTGCGCGCCAGGTGGCGGCTAACCTTACGTGTCCGCCCTGGCCAGGACATATCACGGACAACCTGGCCCAAAAGCGGAGGAATACTCCACCCAACTCATGCGAAAGGCCTCGCACATGGGCATTCGGAGCCTGCTGCGCAAGATGTTCGGTCGCGATCGTTCGGAGCCCAGCGAGTCGGCGGCCGCACCCTCCGTACCGCCCCAGTCCGAACGCACGGAACCGGCCACCACCACCACGACGGAGCCGGCCGTCACTCCCACCGTCCCGCCGCCGGCCGAGGCCGAGGCAGAGGTCACGACGAAGGCGGAGGCCGAGATCGAGGCCGAGGCCCCGGCGAAGGTGCCGGCGACGTCGGCGCCGACGCCGACGCCGACGCCCGAGGTGCGGGCGACGGATCTGGTGTCGGCCGCGTTCGACAACCCCCAGTCCCGCCCGCAGACGGCCACGGTGCCGTCCCAGACGCGCACCGAACCGGAACCGGAATCGAAGTCGAAGTCGAAGTCGGAACCGGAATCGGAACCGGAGTCCGCCGCGGTCGCCGGGACGGCGTCGGAGAAGGAGCCCGCCCCGGCGGAGCCGAAGCCCGAGGCGGCCGTGACGGTCGTCGACCGGGACGCGGACAAGGACGCGGACACGGACACGGACACGAGTGCGGACGCTGTCGCGGAGACGGAGACCGTCACGAAGGCCGTCGCCGAGCCGGAGCCGCAGTCGGAGCCCGCCGCGTCGGGCGAGGCCGCGCAGCCCGCCGCCCCGGCCGAGGCGATCGAGCCCCCGGCGGCCCCGGAGCCGGACCGGGCCCAGGACACTGCCCCGGCCCCCGTCACCGTCGCGGAGGAGCCCCCGGCGGCGACGCCCGCGGCCCAGGAAGACCCCGTCGTGGCCGACGAGCCCGCCGAGACCCCGGCGGCCGCTCCGGCGCAGGAGCCGGAGCAGGTCGACGCCGCCCCCGCGCCGGTGGCCACTCCGGACGAGATCCCGGCCGCCGCCGAGACCGAGCCGTTCACCACCGTCACCGCCGTCACCGCCGTCGCCGACGAACCGGCCGCTGCCGATGCGGGGTCCGGGTCCGTGGCAGAGCCCGCGACTGCCGAGACCGCTTCCGAGCCGGTCGCCGAGACCGTCGCCGAGGTAGAGGTCCCGGACACCGCCCCCGACACCGACGCCCCCAAGGCCGAGGCGCCCGCCGAACCGGTCATCGAGACCGCCGACGCGACGCCCGCGGCCCAGGAAGACCCCGTCGCGACCACCACCGAACCCACCGAGACCCCGGCCGTCGAGCCGGTGGCCGCCCCCGACGAGACCCCGCTCGCGGAGACGGTCGAACCGGTCACCGCCGTCGCCGACCCGGTCGAGGAGCCCGTGGCCCTGGAAGACCCCGTCGTGGCCGCCGCCGAAACGACCGAACCGACCGAACCGACCGAGACCCCGGCGGCCCCCGAGGCGAACGCGGCAACGGCCCTGGACACCCCCGACACGGCCCCGGTCGCCGAACGGGAAGAGCCCGCGGCTGCCGAGACCTCTCCCGAGCCGGTCGCCGAGACCGTCGCCGAGGTCGAGGTCCCGGACACCGCCCCCGACACCGAAGCCCCCCAGGCCGAGGCGCCCGCCGAGCCGGTCACCCCCGTCGCCGACGCGGTCGAGGAGCCCGTGGCCCTGGAAGACCCCGTCGTGGCCGCCGCCGAAACGACCGAACCGACCGAGACCCCGGCGGCCCCCGAGCCGGTCGCCGAGACCGTCGCCGAGGTCGAGGTCCCGGACGCCGAAGCCCCCCAGGCCGAGGCACCCGCCGAACCGGTCACCCCGGCCGCCCCGGCCGCCGCCCCTGTGGCCGCCGCCCCGGAGAAGGCCGCCGAGGCCGAGACCCGCGTCACCACCCACCACACCGCCGCGCGGGACGCGGTGGCGCGGGCCGGGCTCGGGGAGGCGCGGGCGCGGGTCTATCTCGTACTGGACCGGTCCGGATCGATGCGGCCGTACTTCAAGGACGGCAGCGCGCAGCGCCTCGGGGAGCGGACCCTCGCCCTCGCCGCGCAGCTCCAGGACGACCCGAAGGTCACCGTGGTGTTCTTCTCGACGGAGATCGACGGAACCGGAGAGCTGACCCCGGAGACGTACGAGGGCCGGATCGACGAGCTGCACGGCTCGCTCGGGCGGATGGGGCGGACCAACTACCACCTCGCCGTCGAGGAGGTCCTCTCCCTCCACGCGGCCTCCGCCCCCGGGGCCCCCGCGCTGGTCGTCTTCCAGACCGACGGCGCTCCCGAGTCCAAGACCGCCGCCACCGCCGCGCTGACGGCCGCGGCGGCCTCGAACCGGAACGTCTTCTGGCAGTTCGTCGCGTTCGGTGAGCACGACGCGAAGGCGTTCGACTACCTCCGCAAGCTCTCCGCCGACAACGCCGCCTTCTTCCACGCCGGGCCGGCGCCCAGCGACCTGTCCGACGACGCGTTCTACGACGGGGTGCTCACGACCTGGCGGCCGTGAGGGACACCGGCAGCGACACGGTGACGGTCAGGCCGCCCTCCGGGCCCGGCCCGGCCGTCACCCCGCCGTCGTGGGCCAGCGCGATCGAGCGCACGATCGAGAGCCCCAGCCCCGCGCCGGCCCCCATCCGGTCCCGCCCCTCGCCCCGCCGGAACGGCTCGAAGAGCGCCGGAATCTCCTCCTCCGGGATCACCGGCCCGGTGTTCTCGACCGTCAGCACCCCGTCCTCGACCCGGACGGAGACGGTCCCTCCCGGCACGTTGTAGGCCACCGCGTTCGCCACCAGATTGCCCACCAGCCGGTCCAGCAGCGGCCGGTTGCCCCGGACCAGCGAGCACCCGGTCACCTCGGCGGTCACCGAGTGCCGCCGGGCCTCCTCCACCGCGACCTCGCCCAGATCGACGTCGTCGCGCCGCTCCAGTCCCCGCTCCCCGCGCGCCAGCGTCAGCAGGCCCTCGATGAGCCGCTCGCTGTGGCGATTGCTCTCCAGCAGGATCTCCCGGGTGGCCGCCACCTCCGCCTCGGCGCACCCCTCGGCCAGCCCCACCTGGATCGCGGTGCGCTGGGTGGCCAGCGGGGTCCGCAGCTCGTGCGAGGCGTTGGCGATGAAGCGCCGCTGGCTGTCGAAGGCCTTCTCCAGCCGTGCCAGCAGCGCGTCCAGGGTGTCCCCCAGCTCCTTCAGCTCGTCGTCCGGCCCGCTCGCGGAGATCCGCTCGTGCAGCGTCCGCTCCGACAGCTTCCGGGCCTTCGCCGTCATCGCGTGCACCGGACGCAGCAGCCGTCCCGCGATCCACCACCCCACCAGCACCGCGAACAGGGCCGTGACCAGCAGCGCGGTGAAGGACCAGAAGAGCAGGATCTCGGAGGCGGCGTCGCTGACATGGCCGGTGATCAAGGACGCGCTGAGCTGCTCGGCGTCCTCCCCGTATCCGGCCGCCGGCTCCGGGAACGACTGCCGGGCGATCTCCGCCGCCTTGGACTCCGTGGCGTCGGTGGAGAGCAGATAGACCACCCCGAGCAGCACGCCGCCCAGGATCATGAAGACCGCCCCGTAGACCAGGGCGATCCGGATCCGGATGGTGGATCCGGGCCCCAGCCGCCCGGGCCCCATGTGCACGGCCCGCCCCGGCCGCGCCGCCCCCACCGCCCCGGAGTCCAGCAAAGCTCCGGAGCCTCCGGAGCCTCCAGAGCCGCCGGAGCCCCCGACCACCCCTGACGCCCCCACCGCCCCCGCACCCCCATCGCTCACAGCGCGTACCCCACGCCCTGCACCGTACGGATCAGCGCCGGCTCCCCCAGCTTCCCCCGCAACTTGCTCATACAGACCCGCACCGCCCCCGTGAACGGGTCCGCGTGCGCGTCCCACGCCCGCTCCAGCAGCTCCTCCGCCGAGACCGCGGCCCCGTCCGCCTCCAGCAGGATCTGGAGCACGGAGAACTCCTTGGGCGACAGCTCCAGCCCCCGCCCGTCCCGCTCGGCCAGCCTGCGCACACTGTCCAGCCGCACCCCGCACCGCTCCAGCAGCGGCGGCACCGGCCGGGCGCTGCGCCGCCGCAGCGCGCGGACCCGGGAGACCAGCTCGGGGAAGTCGAAGGGCTTGCCCAGATAGTCGTCGGCCCCCAGGTCGAGCCCCTCCACCCGGTCCTCCGCGGCCGCCGAGGCGGTCAGCATCAGAATCCGGGTGCGCGCGGCGGCGGCGACCAGGGTGCGCGCCACCTCGTCGCCGTGGACCCCCGGCAGATCGCGGTCGAGGACGACCACGTCGTAGTCGTACAGCTCCAGCCGGACGAGCGCGTCGTCCCCGCCGTGGACGGTGTCCACGGCGAATCCGGCCCGCCGCAGACCGGTGGCGACCAGCTCGGCCAGGACCCGTTCGTCCTCGGCGACCAGTACTCGCATGGCGTTCTCTCCTCCCGCCCGCCGCGTCCGGCGGGTCACCCCAGGTCCCCATACCTACGCCATACGGTGTTTCGCCGGGATCTCCGCCCGGCCCGGCCCGCGCATATCGCGGTGAGAAGGGCATCCCCGGGCCAGTAGGATTTCGCCATGGCGGCCACTGGATCCGAGAAGCAGGGGGCGGCGGCGTACTACGTCTCGACCCCCATTTACTACGTCAACGACGCTCCTCACCTGGGCCACGCCTACACGACCGTCGCAGGCGACGTGCTCACCCGCTGGCACCGTCAGCGCGGCGAGAAGGTGTGGTACCTCACCGGCACGGACGAGCACGGTCAGAAGATCATGCGCACTGCCGAGGCGAACGGAGTCACTCCCCAGGAGTGGTGCGACAAGCTCGTGGAAGAGGCGTGGAAGCCCCTCTGGGAGCATTTGAACATCGCGAACGACGATTTCATCCGCACCACCGAGAAGCGGCACACGGACCGGGTGAAGGAATTCGTCCAGGATCTCCACGACAAGGGCGAGATCTACAAGGGCGGATACGAGGGCCCGTACTGCGTGGGCTGTGAGGAGTACAAACTCCCCGGCGATCTGATCGACGGCGAGGGCGAGTACGCCGGGCAGAAGCTCTGCCCCATTCACAAGAAGCCGGTGGAACTCCTCAAGGAGGAGAACTACTTCTTCAAGCTGAGCGCGTACGGTCCCAAGCTGCTGGAGCTGTACGAGGCCGACCCCGGCTTCATCCAGCCCGAGTCGGCCCGCAACGAGGTCGTGAACTTCGTCAAGCAGGGCCTTCAGGACCTGTCGATCTCCCGGTCCACCTTCGACTGGGGCGTGAAGGTGCCGTGGGACGAGAAGCACGTGATCTACGTGTGGATCGACGCGCTGCTCAATTACGCCACCGCCGTCGGCTACAACGAGAACCCGGCGAAGTTCGACGAGACCTTCCCCGCCAATGTGCATCTCGTGGGCAAGGACATTCTGCGCTTCCACGCGATCATCTGGCCGGCGATGCTGATGGCGAACGGGCTGCCGGTGCCCGGCCGCGTCGCCGCCAACGGCTGGCTGATGGTCGGCGGCGAGAAGATGTCGAAGTCGAATCTGACCGGCATCAAGCCGCAGGATCTGACCTCGCACTTCGGCGTCGACGCCTATCGCTGGTACTTCCTGCGCGCGATCGCGTTCGGGCAGGACGGCTCCTTCTCGTGGGAGGACTTCACCGCCCGCTACACCAGCGAGCTGGCGAACGACTACGGCAATCTCGCCTCCCGGGTCGCCGCGATGGTCGGCAAGTACTTCGGCGGCGCGCTGCCGGAGGCGACCGCGTCCGGCGACGCCGAGACGGCGGTGCGGGAGGGTCTGGCGCAGGCCGCCGCGACGGCGGACCGGAAGATCGGCGACGAGCTGGACTTCCAGGGCGGCATCCTGGCGATCTTCGACTTCGTGAAGCAGGTCAACGGCTATCTGACCGAGCAGGAGCCGTGGAAGGTCGCCAAGGACGACTCCCCGGAGGGTCAGGCCCGGCTGGCGACCATCCTCTACACGGCCGCCGAGGCGCTGCGCGGTGTCGCGGTGCTGCTGAACTCGGTGATGCCGGAGACCTCGCAGGCGCTGTGGGACTCGCTGGGCGCTGACGCCGCGCTCGGCGCGCTCGCCGACCAGCGGGTGCAGGACGCCGGGACCTGGGGTCTGCTGCCGGCGGGCTCGACGGTCACCAAGGGCGCGGTGCTCTTCCCGCGTCTCGAGGAGAAGAAGGACCAGTAGGTCCCCGCGGACGGCCACGACACGGGCCGCCGGCTCCCCGAGGGGAGCCGG
The DNA here is from genome assembly GCF_043080985.1 of Streptomyces sp. NPDC014894. Classification (NCBI taxonomy): domain Bacteria; kingdom Bacillati; phylum Actinomycetota; class Actinomycetes; order Kitasatosporales; family Streptomycetaceae; genus Streptomyces; species Streptomyces sp. NPDC014894. Next base: position 233,912 of record NZ_JBIBWD010000007.1, on the reverse strand, counting down.
CGGCCCGTGCGCGTACCGGCAGCGGCGCCTGTCCGTCCCGGCGACGGCGCGCCGGGGCCGGGCGCGCACCCGCCGCGCGTGTCCGTGCCGTACCGCCCGTGCGCGTACCGTACGGGCCGACGCGGGTGCGGGCCGGCGGCCCGGGCGCGTGCCGAACGGGCCGCTCAGCGGGCCAGCGTCGCCTCGGGCCCCATCGCCACCACCGGGCGCGCCCGCGGGTCCAGGCGCTTCAGCAGTTCGGCGACCCGGGGTCTGGCCAGCCCCACGCAGCCCTGTGTCGCGCCGCCGTGGTCCACGTGGATCCAAATGCCGCCGCCCTTCGCCTCGCCGAGCGGGCGCGTCCAGTCCAGCGGGGTCCGGCCGGGCTCGCGGTTGTAGTTGACCGCGACCACGTGGTCGAACGCGCCCTCCAGGGACTCCCCGTCGAAGTTGCGCCCCTGGGCGGTGAACGCCGGACCCCGGTCGTACGGCAGCTCGGTGCCCGGGTCGGCCAGCCGGCCGCCCGCGTCGGTGAGTCCGTACACCCCGCTCGGGGTGCGCAGATCGCCCAGTCGGTGATCGTCGGTCCAGCCCTTCAGACCGTTGCGGGCGGGCCAGGGGCCGACGGCGCGCCGCCAGCCGCCGTCCGCGCCGCGTTCGTAGAGCGCCGCCGTGCCGCGGTTGGCGTCGGCCCCGCCGCCGGTCACCACGAAGACCTGGCGGGTACGGGAGTCGATCTTCGCCCGGGTCTTCGGTCCGAGGCCGGGGATCTCGCGCGGCGTCTCGGGCCGGGCCTCCTGCGACCGCGCCCCGGCGGGGGTCGCGGTCGCCGGGGCCTTGGCGTCGGCGGCGGGCCCGGCGTCCGCGGCGCAGCCGGTGAGGAGCGCGCCGAGAGCGAGCGCGGCCACGGGAAGGGCCGGGGCCCGGCCGGCGCGCGCGGAGGCACGGACCGGGACGCGGGTGCCGACGCGGGCACAGATACGGAGACGGGTACGGACAAGGACGCCGATACGGGTCATCGAGGGGCCTTTCACCGCGAGGCGCGGGGGCGCTGCTGCTCGGCCAGTTCGGCCGGCAGGGGGGCGGCGGGCGCGGGCAGGTCGGAGAACCCGGCGCTGTCGAGGATCTGCTGTGCCGTCTTGAGGGTCTTCTCGGAGACGCCACCGGCGACGCAGACGGTGAAGGCGGTCCGCGGGTCCGGGGCCTTGACCTGGCGCGAGACGGAGCCGCCGACCAGCTCGCAGAAGCCGTTCACGGCGGAGACCGGGTTCGGGCCGCGGACGGCGGCGTCCGTCGTCTTCTGTCCGGCGCTCAGTCTGATCAGCACATCGCCCGGCCCCAGCTTCTTCACCGGGGCGCAGTCGATGGGCTTGGCGGATCCGCAGGGACGGACGAAGCCGGTGAACTTCTGGGTGCCCGCGAATCCGAGCGCGGGCGACTTCAGGGCGGCGTCGGCCGGCACGGCCACCACACCCCAGGAGCGGGGCAGGGCGATCTCCACGCCCCCCAGCCCCGGGAAGCCCACGGAGCTGACGTTCCCGTCCAGGGGCGCGGGGGAGGGCGTGGCGTGGGCGGGGGGCCCCGACTCGCGCACGGGGGCCGACGCGGCGGGCGGGACCGGCCCCGGGCTCTCGTTCCGCAGCGCGGCGGGCAGCACCGTCGTCCCGGCGACCGCCAGCGCGCTCACGGTGAGCACGGCCGCCCCGGTCCTGCGCCGTCGGCGGCGCAGGACCCGCAGCCGTACCTCCCGCAGCCGTCCCTCCGGCGCGGCGAGCCTCGGCGTCGCCCGCTCCAGCAGGACGCGCAGCTCCTCCTCGCCGTGGTCAGCAGGCTTGCGCATGAAGATCACTCCCATACCTCCGGTGCTCCGGGAGCAGCTCCCGCAGGGTGCGCAGGGCCTTGGCCGACTGGCTCTTCACGGTGCCCGGCGCACAGCCGAGGGTGGCCGCGGTCTCCTCGACGCTCAGATCCTCGAAAAAGCGCAGCACCACGACCGCGCGCTGCCGCACCGGGAGCGCCCTGACGGCGGCGGCGAGCGACTGTTCCAGATCGACACTGGCGTACGCGTCCCGGGAGGCGGTCGTGTCCGGCAGTTCGCCGTGCGGCAGCTCGCCGCGCCAGCGTCTGCGCCACCAGGAGGCGTGGGTGTGCACCAGGGCCTTGCGGATGTACGCCTCGGGATGGTCCTCGGCGATCTTGCGCCACTTGGGCCAGACCTTCGCCAGCACGGTCTGGAGCAGATCCTCCGCGAGGTGCGCGTCGCCCGTGAGCAGCCAGGCCATCCTCAGCAGGCGCGGGCCGCGCGCGGCGACGAACGCCTCGAAGTCGCCTTCGTCTGCCCCGGAGCCCATCTCGCCGATCCCGTCCTCGAATTCCGTCGTCCACGCCAGTGGAACGCTCCGGGTCCGGGTTCTGGTTGCCCCGGGGCGGTGACCGGCGCGAGAGGGCCCGGTACGCGATGGCGTACCGGGCCCTCTCGGCGGTGGATCGGCTGCGGTGGATCGGCTGCGCGGGACGACGCCCGGCGCGGGGCGCACGGCGCACAGGCGGCGCGGGGCGCGTCCCGGCCGGCTATTCGGCCGGCTTGGCCACCGGCTTCCGCAGCTGGATGTTCAGCTCGCGCAGCCGGGTCTCGTCCAGCTCGGACGGCGCGCCCATCATCAGGTCCTGCGCGTTGCCGTTGAGCGGGAAGGCGATGGTCTCGCGGATGTTGGGCTCGTCGGCGAGCAGCATCACGATGCGGTCGACGCCCGGGGCGATGCCGCCGTGCGGCGGGGCGCCGAGGCGGAAGGCGCGGAGCATGCCCGCGAACTCCTGCTCGACGGTCTCGCGCTCGTACCCGGCGATCTCGAAGGCGCGGAGCATGATCTCGGGCTCGTGGTTCCGGATCGCGCCGGAGGACAGCTCGATGCCGTTGCAGACGATGTCGTACTGCCAGGCCAGGATGTCCAGCGGGTCCTTCTCCTCCAGGTCCCGCATCCCGCCCTGCGGCATGGAGAAGGGGTTGTGAGAGAAGTCGATCTTGCCGGTCTCCTCGTCCCGCTCGTACATCGGGAAGTCGACGATCCAGCAGAAGCGGAACTCGCCGTCGACGAAGTGGCCGGCGCGCTTGGCGGCCTCGACGCGGACCCCGCCCATGATCTTGGAGACCTCGTCGAACTCGCCCGCGCCGAAGAAGACGCCGTGCCCGGCGGCCAGGCCCAGACGCTCGGTGAGGACCTTGACGTCGTCCTCGGTGAGGAACTTGGCGATCGGGCCGGTGAGCGAACCGTCCTCGGCCACCCGGACCCAGGCCAGGCCCTTCGCGCCGAGCGAGACGGCGAAGTCGCCGAGGCCGTCGAAGAACTTCCGGGACTGGCCCGCGACGTCCGGCACCGGCAGCGCGCGCACGTGCTTGCCCGCGAACGCCTTGAACTCCGAGCCCTCGAAGACGTCGGTGATGTCGACCAGCTCCAGCTCGGCCCGCAGATCCGGCTTGTCGCTGCCGTACTTCAGCATCGACTCGCGGAACGGGATGCGCGGGAACGGCGAGGTGACGTGGCGGCCGCCGCCGAACTCCTCGAACAGCTCGGTCATGAGCTTCTCGATCGGCCGGAAGACGTCCTCCTGCTCGACGAAGCTCATCTCGACGTCGAGCTGGTAGAACTCGCCGGGCGAGCGGTCGGCGCGGGCGTCCTCGTCGCGGAAGCAGGGCGCGATCTGGAAGTAGCGGTCGAAGCCGGAGATCATCAGCAGCTGCTTGAACTGCTGCGGGGCCTGCGGCAGCGCGTAGAACTTGCCCGGGTTCAGCCGGGAGGGGACCACGAAGTCCCGGGCGCCCTCGGGGGAGGTCGCGGCCAGGATCGGGGTCGCCATCTCGTTGAAGCCGAGGGCGGTCATCTTGTGCCGGATCGCGGAGATCACGGCGGTGCGCAGCATGATGTTGCGGTGCATGCGCTCACGGCGCAGGTCGAGGAAGCGGTACTCCAGCCGTCGCTCCTCGTTGACCCCGTCATCCGTGTTGATGGTGAACGGGATCTGGGCGGCCGCGCCCAGCACCTCGACGTCGGAGACCTCGATCTCGATCTCACCGGTGGGCAGCTCGGGGTTGACGTTGTCCGCGCCCCGGCTGACGACCGAGCCGTCGATCCGGACGACGGTCTCCTTGGTCAGGTGGCTCAGCGCCTCGTTGGCGGCGGTGCCGGGCCGGGCGACCAGCTGGGTGATGCCGTAGTGGTCGCGCAGATCGATGAAGAGGATGCCGCCCAGGTCTCGGCGATTGTGCAGCCAGCCGCTCAGCCGGACGTCGGTGGAGACGTCAGAGGCGCGGAGCTCGCCGCACGTGTGTGACCTGTACCGATGCATCGTCGTTCATCCAGTCTTGGTGATTTTGGGATGGGGCGGGCCCGTCAAGGTTACCGCCCGGACCTCCTAAACCTCATTGGCATAGACACGCCACCGTTTGTCCCCCGGTAGTGGTCTCGCGGCATTCGGGTGCCACGGATCGGAATAAAGTGAGGCAATGCGCACCGAGGAAGTCCTGGCCGCCATCGCCACCGGCCTGTGGCGATGGGACAACGCGGCGGGCACCGTCACCCTCGACTCCGAGGCCGCCCGACTGCTCGAACTGCCTCCCACCACCCGCACCTTCCCCGAGTCCGTCGTCCGCGCCCGCTTCCACCCCGTCGACTGGAACGAGATCAACGGGGTGGTCTCGCTGGCGATCGCCGAGGGCACGCTCGCCGAGGGCCGGCTGCGGGTCGTGGACGACGAGGGCCGGGTCCTCCGTACGGTGCGGAGCCGGTCCAAGCCGGTCCTCTTCAACGGGGCGTATCTGCTGGACGGGATGCTCCAGCAGGTCGCCGAGCCGACCGAGGGGACGGCGGCGCGCACCCCGATCACCGGTGACTGGCGGCGCTCGCGCGAGGCGTTTCTGCTGGACGCGGGGCGGGCGCTGGCCGAGGCGCGGTCCACCGCCGAGGTGCTGCGGGTGGCCGCGTCGCTCTCCATGCCCGGATTCTCGCCGGACGGGCTCGCGGTCTTCGGCGCGGCGGGCGAACGGCTGACGATCATCGGCCACCACGGACACCAGAGCGCGGGCGACGATCCCTTCAGCGATATGCGGCTGGACACCGACCATCCGGCGGCGGAGGTGGTGCGCGGCGGGCGGGCGGTGTATCTGCCGAGCCCGGAGGAGTACTGCCGGCGCTATCCGACCAGCTGGCCGCTGGCCCAGCCGCTGGGACGGCAGTCCTGGGCCTATCTGCCGCTGATCGTCGCCGGGCGCACGATGGGCGCGTGGATGGCGGCTTTCCGGCATCCGGTGGCCTTCACCCCCGACGAGCGCTCGGTGCTGACGACGGTCGCCCGGATGCTGGCGCAGGCGCTCACCCGGGCCGGGGTCGCCGAGTCGGAGCGCGAGCTGTCGCTCGGGCTCCAGCGGTCGATGATGCCGGTGCTGGGGCCCGCGATCCCGGGGATGACGGTGGCGGCGCGGTATGTGCCCACCGGCGGCGGCCTCCAGGTCGGCGGCGACTGGTACGACATGATCCCGCTGCCGACCGGACGGATCGCCCTGGTCATCGGCGACGTCCAGGGCCACGATGTGCGGGCCGCCGGGCTGATGGGCCAGCTGCGGATCGCACTGCGGGCGTACGCGTCGGAGGGGCACCGGCCCGACGCGGTGCTCTCCCGGGCCTCGCGCTTCCTGCACGGGATCACCGACACGTACGAGAAGGCCGACTACTCCAGCCCGCGGTTCGCGACCTGTCTCTATCTGGAGGTCGACCCGGTCGGCGGCGGGATCGAGCTGGCCCGGGCCGGTCATCCGGAGCCCGCGGTGCGGACGGCCGACGGCACGGTCCTGATGCGGCCCACCGAGGGCGGGCTGCCGCTGGGCATCGACCCCGACTCGGACTATCCGACGACCCGGCTCACCCTGGAGCCCGGCGAGACGATGATGCTCTGCACCGACGGGCTGCTGGAGACCGGCGGGCACGATCTGGACACCGGGTGGGCGCGGCTGCGCGAGGTCCTGGAGGACCACACCGACCAGGGCTCGCTGGAGGAGCTGGCGGACTCCCTCGTCCAGGCCGTGCACGGTCCGGTGTCCCACTACACCACCGGCCCGCTGGCCGACCGGCGCGAGGACGATGTGGCCCTGGTGCTGCTCGCCCGGGACGGCGCCGCCGCGCGGGAGGCCCCGAGGCGTACGGCGATGACGGTGGCCCAGGCCGAGCCGGAGCGGATCTCGGCCGCCCGCCGGCAGGTGCGGGAGCTGCTGCACGACTGGGCCGACGCCGAGCAGGTCGACTCGGCCGTGCTCATGGTCTCCGAGATGGTGACCAATGTCCTGGTCCACACCGACGGCCACGCCCTCCTCGCCGCCGAGGTGACCTGTCCCGGCGGCAAGGGACCGCGCCGGCTGCGCGTCGAGGTCGCCGACTCCAGCGACGACCTCCCCCACAAGCGCCGCCCGGGCGAGATGGCCTCCTCCGGACGCGGCCTGATGCTCATGGAGATGCTCGCCGACGCGTGGGGCGTCGATCCCCGCGGCGAGGGCAAGTCCATCTGGTTCACCCTCCACGAGCCCGGCAAGCCCATCGACGACTCCCTCGACTCCCTCGACTCCGGCCCCGACTCCGACTCCGGCCTCGACGGCTGAACGGCGCTCGGTCTCTCCCGCCGTAGCGCCTGCTCTCGCCCTCGCCCTCGCCCTCGCCCTCGCCGGACCGGCGGTGCGGCGGTGAGCCGGTGAGCGAGGCCGAAGCGGCCTCGGCGTATCGGCGCCGGTTCGACCACGAGGAGGGGGCCGCGAGCCGCGGGGATCCCGGCGTCTTCGTTCCAGGACCGTGCTGTCGCAGACGGCTGACACGATCACGAAGCGGGAGGCCCCGGCCACTGCTCAGGGCCCCGGGCTCCCGGGCTCCCGCGCTCAGGGACCGGCCGCGCCCGACGCGCCCTTGGCGCCGTCCGGCCCCGCGCCCGCGCTCCCGTACCGCGCCCTCAGCTCGCCGATCACCCCGAACGCCGCCGCCACCACCGGCACCGCCAGCAGCATCCCCAGAATCCCCGCCACTCCCGCCCCGGCCGTGATCGCCAGCATCACCACCGCCGGATGCATCTGCACCGTCCTGCTCTGGATCACCGGCTGGAGCACATGCCCCTCCAGCACCTGCACCGCCAGCACCACGCCCAGCGCCCAGAGCGCGATCACCCACCCCCGGTCCGCGAACGCCACCAGGACCGCCACCGCGCCGGAGAGAAAGGCCCCGAGGTACGGGATGTACGCGCCGACGAAGACCAGCGCGCCCAGTCCGACCGCGCCGGGCACCCGCAGGATCAGCAGGCCGACGGTGATGCAGACGGCGTCGATCAGCGCGATGAAGGTGGTGCCGCGCATAAAGCCCTCGACGGCCTCGAAGGCCCGCCGCCCCATCGCCTCGACGACCTCCCCGCCGGGCCCCGGCGCGATGACGTGGGCCAGGTCGGACGCGCGGTCGGAGTCCCGGAGGAAGAAGAAGATCAGCAGCAGGGCGAGCACGGCGGTGGCGATCGCCTGCCCGACCACGCTCAGCCCGCTGATCACCCCGGAGGCGGCGGTGCCGCCGAACTTCTCCAGCAGCTCCCGGGCGTTGGAGGCGAGATCGTCGAGCGAGGTCCCGGCCGCGCCGAAGTGCTCGGTGAGGCCCTGGGCGGCCTCGCGGAGCGAGGCGGTGATCTGGTCGCCGGTGTCGATCAGGGCGCTGACGATGATGTACAGCGCCCCGCCGACGACCGCGAGGACGGCGACGCAGGTCAGACCGGCCGCGAGCGACCGCTGCACCCCCATGGCGACGAGCCGGCGGTGCAGCGGGCCGAGGAGCGCCGTGCCGAGGAGCGCGAGCAGCACCGGGGTGACGGCGATCCGGAAGACGCCGAGCAGCCAGATCGCCGCCGCGCCGACCCCGGCGACCAGCAGGACGACGACGCACCAGGCCGCCACACGCCGTACGGGCTCGGGGAGAAGGGTCAGCACCCCCTCAGCCGATCACGCCCCCGCCGGGGCGGCCCGCCGTGCGCGGCCGGGCGGGTGACCGGGCGCGGGCGCAGCCCCGGGAGCGTACGGCGGGGACGTACCGCCGGGGCGTACGGCGAAGGGCCCGACGGCAGCGGACTGCGGTCGGGCCCTTCGGCCGGGGACGGGGCCCGGTCTCACATGCCGTGGACCGCGGGAACCGTTCCGAGCCGGCCGGCCTGGAAGTCGTCGAACGCCTTCTTCAGCTCGGCCTGGGTGTTCATCACGAAGGGGCCGTAGTGGGCCATCGGCTCCCGGATGGGACGCCCGCCGAGGAGGACGATCTCCAGGTCGGGGGTGTGGGAGTCCTGCTTCTCGTCGGCGCGGACGGTCAGCGAGCCGCCGTCGCCGAAGACCGCGGTCTGGCCCTTGCGGACGGGCCGGCGCTCGGCGCCGACCGCGCCGCTGCCCGCGAGGACATAGGCGAGACCGTTGAACTCCTCCCGCCAGGGGAGGGTGATCTGCGCGCCGGGCCGCAGGGTGGCGTGGATCATGGTGATGGGGGTGTGGGTGATGCCGGGGCCCTCGTGGCCGTCCAGCTCACCGGCGATGACCCTCAGCAGCGCGCCTCCGTCGGGGGAGGTGAGCAGCTGGACCTGGCCGCCCCGGATGTCCTGGTAGCGCGGGTCCATCATCTTGTCGGCGGCGGGCAGATTCACCCACAGCTGGAGCCCGTGGAAGAGTCCGCCGGACGTCACCAGCTCCTCCGGGGGAGCCTCGATGTGGAGCAGTCCGGAGCCGGCGGTCATCCACTGGGTGTCGCCGTTCTGGATGGTGCCGCCGCCGCCGTTGCTGTCCTGGTGGACGAAGGTTCCGTCGATCAGGTACGTGACGGTCTCGAAGCCCCGGTGGGGGTGCCAGGGGGTGCCCTTCGGCTCCCCGGGGGCGTACTCCACCTCTCCCATCTGGTCCATCATGATGAACGGGTCGAGGTACTTGTAGTTGATCCCGGCGAATGCGCGCCGCACCGGGAAGCCCTCGCCCTCGAAGCCGGTGGGCGCGGTGGTCACGGCGAGCACGGGACGGTGTGCGGCCTCCACGGGCGCGGAGACGCGCGGCAGGGTGAGCGGATTCTCGACAGTCACAGCGGGCATGGGGAGTACCTCCTTGTGCGGACAAGTTTAGTTGAATTCTGAACTTTCCGCTACCCACAACGAGAGGCGCCCGGGAGGTATTCCCCCCGAGCGCCTCGAAGCCTCGATTCCGGCCGCGCGGACCGTGCCCGCACCCGCCGCAGGACCGTATCCGTACCGCCCGCGGCCCGGACCGAATCCGTACCGGACCGGATCCGCCGCCCGCCTCGGCTCAGCCGCGCGCCGCCGCCGTCATCCGTACATCCGCCGCATCGCGAAGTCGACCATCTGCTCCACCGCCTTGGCGTCGAAGACCATCCGGTGCTCCCCCTCCATGTCGAGGACGAAGCCGTACCCGGTCGGCAGCAGATCGATCACCTCCGCCCCCGTGATCACGAAGTACTTGGACTCCTTGCCCGCGTATCTGCGCAGCTCCTTGAGGGAGGTGAACATCGGGATCACCGGCTGCTGGGTGTTGTGCAGCGCCAGGAACCCGGGGTTGTCGCCGCGCGGGCAGTAGACCTTCGACGTGGCGAAAATCTGCTGGAAGTCCTCGGCGGCGAGCGATCCGGTGGTGAAGGCGCGCACCGCGTCGGCCAGCGACGGGGGCGACGGCTCCGGATAGAGCGGCTGCCCCTGCGACTGCCCCCCGTAGGGCTGCTGGGGGGCGTACTGCTGGTGAGCGCCCTGACTCTGGTCATAGCCGTACATGAGCGCAAGGGTAACGAGTCACACTTGGCCGATTGGGGGTTGCGCCTTATTACTGGTGGGTAGCATCATCGTAGCTACTAGCTGGTAGATGGGTAAGCCAACAGACTCCCGAACCTACGGAGCCGTCGCCATGGGGCACTACAAGTCGAATCTCCGCGACATCGAGTTCAACCTCTTCGAGGTCCTCGGACGCGACAAGCTGTACGGCACCGGCCCGTTCGCGGAGATGGACGTCGACACCGCCAAGAGCATCCTGGAAGAGCTGGCCCGCCTCGCGGAGAACGAGCTGGCCGCGTCCTTCGAGGACGCCGACCGCAATCCGCCCGTCTTCGACCCGAAGACCAACACCGCCCCGATACCGGAATCCTTCAAGAAGAGCTACGAAGCCTTCATGGAGTCCGAGTACTGGCGGCTCGGCCTGCCCGAGGAGATCGGCGGGACCACCGCGCCCCGCTCCCTGATCTGGGCCTACGCGGAGCTGCTGCTCGGCGCCAACCCGGCCCTGTGGATGTACTCCTCGGGGCCCGCCTTCGCCGGACTCCTCTTCGAGGAGGGCAATGAGGCCCAGAAGAAGATCGCCGCGATCGCCGTCGAGAGGCAGTGGGGCTCCACCATGGTCCTCACCGAGCCCGACGCGGGCTCGGACGTGGGCGCGGGCCGGAGCAGGGCCCTCCCGCAGGAGGACGGCTCCTGGCACATCGAGGGCGTGAAGCGCTTCATCACCTCCGGCGAGCACGACATGTCGGAGAACATCTTCCATTACGTCCTCGCCCGCCCCGAGGGCGCCGGCCCGGGCACCAAGGGCCTCTCCCTCTTCCTCGTACCGAAGTTCCTCTTCGACTGGGAGACGGGCGAGCTGGGCGAGCGCAATGGGGTGTACGCCACCAACGTCGAGCACAAGATGGGCCTCAAGGCCTCCAACACCTGCGAGATGACCTTCGGCGACCGCCACCCCGCCAAGGGCTGGCTGATCGGCGACAAGCACGACGGCATCCGCCAGATGTTCATGATCATCGAGTTCGCGCGGATGATGGTCGGCACCAAGGCCATCGCCACCCTCTCCACCGGCTACCTCAACGCGCTGGAGTACGCCAAGGAGCGCGTCCAGGGCCCGGACCTGGTGAACTTCGCGGACAAGACCGCGCCCAAGGTCACCATCACCCACCACCCGGACGTCCGCCGCTCGCTCATGACGCAGAAGTCGTACGCCGAGGGCATGCGCGCCCTCGTGCTGTACACCGCCTCCGTCCAGGACGAGATCGCCGCCAAGGAGAGCGCGGGCGAGGACGCCGCCGGGCTCACCGCGCTCAACGACCTGCTGCTGCCGATCGTCAAGGGCTACGGCTCGGAGACCTCGTACGAGCAGCTCGCCCAGGCCCTCCAGATCTTCGGCGGCTCGGGCTATCTCCAGGAGTACCCGCTGGAGCAGTACATCCGGGACGCCAAGATCGACACCCTCTACGAGGGCACCACCGCCATCCAGGGCCAGGACTACTTCTTCCGGAAGATCGTCCGCGACCAGGGCCAGGCGCTGAACACCCTCTCCGAGGAGATCAAGAAGTTCCTGGCCGTCAACACCGGCGGCGAGGAGCTGTCCGGCGCCCGGTCCGCGCTCGCCGGGGCGGCGGTGGACCTGGAGGCGATCGTCGGCTCCATGACGAACGACCTCATCGCCACCGGCGAGGACGTCCGGAACATCTACAAGGTCGGGCTGAACACCACCCGGCTGCTGATGGCCTCCGGCGACGTGGTCGTCGGCTATCTGCTGCTGCGCGGCGCGGCGGTGGCGGCCGAGAAGCTGCCGACCGCCTCCGCCAAGGACGTGCCGTTCTACCAGGGCAAGATCGCCGCGGCGAAGTTCTTCGCCGCGACCGTGCTGCCGCGCGTCTCGGTCGAGCGCTCGCTCGCCGAGACCGTGGACCTCTCGCTGATGGACCTGGACGAGGCGGCGTTCTAGGGCCCGGCCCGCGCCCGATCGCCCCTGTCGCGGACGGCCCGCTCCCCCTCCGGGGAGCGGGCCGTTCGCGCGACCGTCAACACGGCGCCCCCGCCGCGCGCGCGGCCGGCGCCGCCGCCGTTCGGCACGGGCGGCCTGATCACCCGGCGCCCGAGGGCCGGGAGCGCGAGCCCATTCCATGCGCCCCCACCGCGCGCCCCTCGTTAAGGTGGCCCCATGAGCACCAGCGCATCCGGCCGGTTCGACCGCGGACACACCGACGACCTCATGGCCTTCCTGGCCGACGCCCCCTCGCCGTACCACGCGGTGGCCGTCGCCGCCGCGCGGCTGGGGAAGGCCGGATTCCGGCAGGTGGGCGAGACGGACGTCTGGGACGGGTCCGCCGGCGGCAAGTATGTGATCCGCGGCGGCGCGCTCATCGCCTGGTACGTCCCCGAAGGGGCCGACGCGCACACCCCGTTCCGGATCGTCGGGGCGCATACCGACTCCCCCAATCTGCGGGTCAAGCCCCAGCCCGACGCCGGATCGCACGGCTGGCGGCAGATCGCCGTCGAGGTCTACGGCGGACCGCTCCTCAACAGCTGGCTCGACCGGGACCTCGGCATCTCCGGACGGCTCACCCTGCGCGACGGCTCCCACCGGCTCGTCAGCGTCGACCGGCCGCTGCTGCGCGTCCCGCAGCTGGCGATCCATCTGGACCGCACGGTCACCTCCGACGGGCTCAAGCTCGACAAGCAGCGCCATATGCAGCCCATCTGGGGACTCGGCGACGCCCACGAGGGCGATCTCGTCCAGTTCCTGGAGGAGGAGGCGGGCATCGACGAGGGCGAGGTCGCCGGCTGGGACCTGATGACCCACTCCATCGAGCCGCCCGCCTATCTCGGCCGGGACAACGAGCTGCTGGCCGGGCCCCGGCTGGACAATCTGCTCTCCGTGCACGCCGCCACGGCCGCCCTCGCCGCCGCCGCGGCCTCGCCGGACCTCTCGTACATCCCCGTACTGGCCGCCTTCGACCACGAGGAGAACGGCTCCCAGGCCGACTCCGGCGCCGACGGCCCCCTGCTCGGCACGGTCCTGGAGCGTTCGGTGTTCGCCCGGGGCGGCGGCTACGAGGACCGGGCGCGCGCCTTCGCCGCGACGGTCTGCCTCTCCTCCGACGTCGGCCACGCGGTGCACCCCAACTACCCGGAGCGCCACGACCCGACGCACCACCCGCGTCCCAACGGCGGCCCGATCCTCAAGGTCAATGTGAACCAGCGGTACGCCACCGACGGCAGCGGCCGGGCCGTCTTCGCGGCGGCCTGCGAGCGGGCCGGTTCGCCCTGGCAGTCCTTCGTCTCGAACAACGCGATGCCGTGCGGCACCACCATCGGGCCCATCACGGCGGCGCGGCACGGGATCCGGACCGTGGACATCGGCGTGGCCTGTCTGTCGATGCACAGCGCGCGCGAGCTGTGCGGCGCGGACGACCCGTATCTGCTGGCCAATGTGCTGACGGCGTTCCTGGAGGGCTGAGCCGAGGGGCCCGGGGCTTTCGCCGGGAGCGGCGCCCGGGAACGGGCGCCCGGAAGCCGTCGCGCGCGAAACATCCGCGAAAGGCGGTCTCCGGCAGGCTGACGGCATGGTTCTGCTCGATCAGCAGTCGCTCGTCCGCCACCGCGGCCCGTCCCGCCGCGCCCTCCTCATCGCGCTCACCGTCGCGGCCGCCGTGCTCTTCGGCGGCGGCTGGCTGCTGGTCGGCAAGCACACCGACCGGCCGCCGTTCGCCGAGGACGTCGCGTACGAGGCGGGCTTCCTGCACGCCTCCCGGGTGCTCAAGCACGACCGCGACGGCCTGCTCGCCGCCGGGCTGCGCTCCGGCGGCTGTGAGCGGCTGGGGCGGAACAGCGAGAACGATCTGAAGATGTCGTACGACCCGGGGCTCTGGGTCAAGGGCTGTCTGGACGGGGCGTGGGGCCGCCCGCCGGTCGGCCAGGGCATCTTCGGCTAGCGCGGGTCCGGCGCGAGGTCCGGCGCCGGAAGGCCGGCGCGGGCGGCGGAGGGCACGGGGGCGGCCGGTGCCGGTACGGGGCGTCCCCGGCACCGGAAGGCCCGGCTCCGGGGACGCCCCGAGGCCGGCGAGTCCCGTACCGGAAGGCCCCGTACCGGAAAGCCTCGTACCGAAAGCCTCGTACCGGCAGGCCCCCGCCCGTCAGGAAGGCCCCTCGTCCATCCCCGCGAGCACCAGCGGAAGCCGTGAGACCCCGCTCTCCGCGACGACCCGGACCGGAACTCCCCAGTCCTGCTGGTGCACATGACAGGCCGGATACGGGTTCTCCGGATCGTCGTCGCAGGAGGCGGCCATCGCCGAGACGTGCAGCACGCCCTCGCCGACCGCCGGATCGATCTCCAGCTCCCGGAAGAGATCGCTGCCCGCGCCCTCGCCCCCGGCCAGCAGCCCGGGCGGCGTCGCGGAGACCAGCAGCCGGGTCGACGGCCCGTAACGGGTGTCCAGCTTCTGGCCCGCCGGGGCCTGGAAGACCACGTCCAGCCGCAGCCGCCCGGGGGCGACGTCGGTCGCGTCGCGCCGGGTGCGGTGGGCGACCGCCTCGACCCGTACCGCCTCCTCCGGCAGCCGCAGCCGGGTCAGCCGGTGCCGCGCCGACTCCACGACCACGATGTCCTCGCCGACCAGCACCGCGCCCGAGGGCTCCCGCAGATCCGTGGCGAGGGTCGTCACCTCGCCGCTCGCCGGGTCGTACCGCCGCAGCGCGTGGTTGTACGTGTCGCTGACCGCCACCGAGCCGTCCGGCAGCACCGTCACCCCCAGCGGATGCTGGAGCAGCGCCTGCCCCGCCTCGCCGTCCCGGTGCCCGAAGTCGAAGAGACCGGTGCCCACCGCCGTGCGCACCACCCCGTCCGGACCGATCCAGCGCAGCGCCGAATTCTCCGAGTCGGCGATCCACAGCCGCTCGCCGTCGGCCGCGAGCCCGGAGGGCTGCGCGAACCAGGCCTCGGCGGCGGGCCCGTCGACCAGCCCCTCGTTGGTGGTGCCCGCCTCGGCCCGGACCGTGCCGGTCTCCGGGTCGTAGCTCCACAGCTGATGGACGCCGGCCATGGCGATCCACAGCCTCCCGTCCCACCAGGCCACGTCCCACGGCGACGACAGCGCCGTCTCCAGGGCGGGCCCGGAGTCCGGCGCGCCCTGCCACCACTGGCCGCCGGTCCCCGCCAGCACCTCGACGCCGCCGGTCGCCGGGTCGTACGCCCGGATCATGTGATGGACCGTGTCGGCCACGGCCACCCGCCCGTCGGGCAGCGCCGCCAGCCCCTGCGGCTCCAGGAACTCCCCGTCGCCGCCGATCCGCCGCACCACCGTCTCGCCGTCCGGCTCCAGCTCGACCAGCTGATGGCGGGTGGTGTCCGAGACCAGCAGATTCCCCGACGGCAGTACGAGCGCCTTCCCCGGGAAGCGCAGATCCCCCGCGACCGGCTCCGGCGGCACATACGGCCCGTCCCCGCGCCGCAGCGTCCCCTTCAGCTCGTGCTCGACCTCCAGCTCCGCCACGAGCGCGGCGATCGCGTGGGCGTGCCCCTCGCCCGCGTGCTGGGCGACCACATACCCCTCGGGATCGATGACGACCAGCGTCGGCCACGCCCGTACCGCGTACTGCTTCCACGTCGCCAGCTCCGGATCGTCCAGCACCGGGTGGTGCACCCCGTACCGCTCGACGGCGTCGAGCACCGCCGTGTGATCGGCCTCGTGCACGAACTTCGGCGAGTGGACCCCGATGATCACCACGGTGTCGCGGTGCTTCTCCTCCAGCTCGCGCAGCTCGTCCAGGACATGCAGACAGTTGATGCAGCAGAAGGTCCAGAAATCCAGGATCACCGTGCGGCCCCGGAGGTCCGCGAGCTTCAGATCCCTGCCTCCGGTGTTGATCCACCCGCCCTTGCCGATCAGCTCGGGAGCACGGACACGGGCACGGCGGGGCACGGGCGCGGGGAGGGGCGCCGGGGCGGCATCGTTCATGCTTCCAGGGTGCCATCCCCGCGTGAACGTCCCGTCACGGCCGTACGAAACGGACGGACGGCACGACGCCGCTCCCCGCGCCCGTGCCCGTGCGCGGCGGGACGGGCGCGGTCAGGCGCCCGTGTAGGAGGCGAGGTGTTCGCCGGTGAGGGTGGAGCGGGCGGCGGCGAGGGCGGCGGGGGTGCCCTCGAAGACGACGCGGCCGCCGTCGTGGCCCGCGCCGGGGCCGAGGTCGATGATCCAGTCGGCGTGCGCCATGACCGCCTGGTGGTGCTCGATGACGATCACGGACTTGCCGGAGTCGACGAGCCGGTCCAGCAGGCCGAGCAGCTGCTCGACATCGGCGAGGTGCAGACCGGTGGTCGGCTCGTCGAGGACGTAGACCGGGCTCTCGCCGCCCTTCTCGGCCATGTGCGTGGCCAGCTTGAGCCGCTGGCGCTCGCCGCCGGAGAGCGTGGTGAGCGGCTGGCCGAGGCTGAGATAGCCGAGGCCGACGTCGGCGAGGCGCTGGAGGATGCGGTGGGCGGCCGGAGTGCGGGCCTCGCCGGTCCCGAAGAACTCCTCGGCCTCGGTCACCGACATCGCGAGCACCTCGCTGATGTCGCGCCCGCCGAGGCGATGGTCGAGCACCGACGCCTGGAACCGCTTCCCCTCGCAGTCCTCGCAGACGGTGGCGACCCCGGCCATCATCGCCAGGTCGGTGTAGATGACGCCGGCGCCGTTGCAGGCGGGGCAGGCGCCCTCGGAGTTGGCGCTGAACAGCGCGGGCTTCGCCCCGGTGGCCTTGGCGAACGCCTTGCGGATCGGGTCGAGCAGCCCGGTGTACGTCGCCGGGTTGCTCCGCCGCGAGCCGCGGATCGGGCTCTGGTCGATCGACACCACGCCCGCGCCCGCCGGGACCGACCCGTGGATGAGCGAGCTCTTGCCGGAGCCGGCGACGCCGGTGACGACGGTGAGCACCCCGAGCGGCACGTCGACGTCGACGTCGCGCAGATTGTTCGCGGACGCGCCGCGGATCTCCAGCGCGCCGGTGGGCTCGCGGACCGTCTTCTTCAGGGAGGCCCGGTCGTCGAAGTGGCGGCCGGTGAGGGTGCCGGCGGCCCGCAGCCCCTCGACGGTCCCCTCGAAGCAGACCGTGCCGCCGCCCGTGCCCGCGCCGGGGCCGAGGTCCACGACATGGTCGGCGATCGCGATCACCTCGGGCTTGTGCTCCACGACCAGCACCGTGTTGCCCTTGTCGCGCAGCCGCAGCAGCAGGGCGTTCATCCGCTGGATGTCATGGGGGTGCAGACCCGTGGTGGGCTCGTCGAAGACATAGGTGGTGTCGGTGAGCGAGGAGCCGAGGTGGCGGATCATCTTGACGCGCTGCGCCTCGCCCCCGGAGAGGGTGCCCGCGGGCCGGTCGAGCGAGAGATAGCCGAGCCCGATCTCCACGAACGAGTCGAGCGTCTGCCGGAGGGCGGAGAGCAGCGGGGCCACCGACGGCTCGTCGAGGCCGCGGACCCAGTCGGCGAGATCGCTGATCTGCATCGCGCACGCGTCGGCGATGCTGGTCCCCGCGATCCTGGAGGACCGGGCGCCCTCGCTGAGCCGGGTGCCGTCGCACTCGGGGCAGGCGGTGAAGGTGACCGCCCGCTCCACGAACGCCCGGATGTGCGGCTGCATCGCCTCCTTGTCCTTGGACAGGAACGACTTCTGGATCTTGGGGATCAGCCCTTCGTAGGTGAGGTTGACGCCGTTGACCTTCACCTTGGTCGGCTCGCGGTGCAGGAAGTCCCGCATCTCCTGCTCGGTGTAGTCGCGGATCGGCTTGTCCGGGTCGAGGAAGCCCGACTCGGCGTAGACGCCGACGGTCCAGACGTTGTCCGACTTCCAGCCGGGGATGGTGAACGCGCCCTCGGCGATCGACTTGGAGTCGTCGTAGAGCTGGGCGAGATCGATGTCGGAGACCTTGCCCCGGCCCTCGCAGCGGGTGCACATGCCGCCGGTGCGGTTGAAGGTGGCCTTGACCGTCTTCTTGGCCCCGCGCTCGACGGTGATCGCGCCGCTCGCCCTGACCGACGCGGTGTTGAAGGAGTAGGCGCTCGGCGGGCCGATGTGCGGGTCGCCGAGCCGGCTGAAGAGGATGCGCAGCATGGCGTTGGCGTCGGTGGCGGTGCCGACGGTGGAGCGCGGGTCCGCGCCCATCCGCTGCTGGTCGACGATGATCGCGGTCGTCAGCCCGTCGAGCACATCGACCTCGGGGCGGGCGAGGGCGGGCATGAAGCCCTGGACGAAGGCGCTGTAGGTCTCGTTGATCAGCCGCTGCGACTCCGCGGCGATCGTGCCGAACACCAGTGAGCTCTTGCCCGAGCCGGAGACTCCGGTGAACACCGTCAGCCGGCGCTTGGGGATCTCGACGCTGACGTCCTTGAGATTGTTGACCCGCGCGCCGTGCACGCTGATCAGGTCGTGGACGTCGGCGGCGTGCGGCGCGGCGGACCGGGCGGCGGCGTCTCTGGTGTCCATGCTGGTCGTGTCTCCATCCGTGCGGAAGGTCTCGGGGACCGTGGGGGCGGTCCGTGGGGGCGGGCGCCGGCGCGGGGGAGACAGCACCTCGCGGTGGATCATCGGCGACGGGCGGGCGACCGCACAGCGTGGGCCGGGGCGCGCCGGGCGGCGTCCCCGCCGACCGCGCGGCGGCCGCCCCGCCCATGGTACGAACCGGCGCGCCGAAACCCACCATGCCGCCGGGAGCCCCCGGCCGGGCGGGTCCTCCGGGCCCGGGAGGCGCGGACCGCGGAAGGTTTGTTCGGGTCTGTCGCGGTCTGCGGCGGGCGCGGGCGTCCGGGGGCGGCGGCCCTGTAGGTGAGGACGGGGTCCGGGCCTACGATCGTCATACGAAAGCACTGCCGGGGCGCCGCCCGGCAGCGTAACTTAACTGCCGAACCTCCCACGCAGCCGAGCCGTCGCCCGCCATTCGCCAGCCCGCGTCCCGCAGAACCGCCGAGGGGTCCCGTGACCGTCCATCCCAGCCTCCAGAACTACGCCGATGCCTGGACCCACGCCATCGAGGCGATAGCCGAACTGGTGCAGCCTCTCGTGGAGGGGGAGTGGAATCGGGCGACTCCATGCCCCGCCTGGTCGGTACGGGACGTGGTCTCGCACGTCATCGGCATGGAGACCGAGATGCTGGGCGACCCCCGGCCCATCCACACCCTGCCGCGCGATCTTTACCATGTGAAGAACGACTTCGCCCGG
Organism: Streptomyces sp. NPDC014894; assembly: GCF_043080985.1. NCBI lineage: Bacteria > Bacillati > Actinomycetota > Actinomycetes > Kitasatosporales > Streptomycetaceae > Streptomyces > Streptomyces sp. NPDC014894. The sequence goes on along the minus strand of NZ_JBIBWD010000007.1, from coordinate 214,905 downwards.
TACATGGAGATGCAGGTCGACGTCCGCCGCCATCACACCGCTCCGGAGATGACCTCCGAGCTGGAGTACACGATGATCCGGCGGGCCCGTCAGCTGCGCAACGAGACCCGCGCGCCCGACACCATGGTCCGCGCCCCGCTGGGCGCCGAGCAGACCCTGGAAGTCGCCATGCGGATACGGGCGTTCGACACCTGGGTCCATGAGCAGGATCTGCGGTACGCGCTCAACCAGCCGGGCAATCTGGACTCGCCCGGGGCCCACATCACCCGGGACGTGCTGCTGGAGGCGCTGCCGAAGGTGGTCGCCAAGGACGCGGGCGCGCCGCCGAACTCGGCGGTGGTGATCGACGTCAGCGGGCCGGTGGAGTTCCTCCGTACGGTACGGGTGAACGCCGACGGGCGCGGGTCGGTCGACGGCTCGCCCTCGCTGGGGCCGATCGTCACGCTCGCGCTGGACTGGGAGACGTACTACCGGCTCGCCTGCGGGCGGGTGCGGCCGGCCGCGGTGGCGGACCGGGTGAAGATCGACGGGGATCAGGAGCTGGCCGCGGCGATCCTGCGCGCGTTCGACGTGACTCCCTGAGCCCGGCGGCCCCGGCCGGGGCGAAGGAGAGCCGGGCCGTGCGGTCGCCCGGCGCCGCGCGCGGGTACGTTCCCGAGCGCCGTCCCCGAGCGCCGTCCGCCAGTGCCGTCCCCGATCACGCCGGGACGTGCACCGCCTCCACCCTGCTCGCCACCAGCCGCTCCCGCTCCAGACGCACCGCGCGTCCCTTCAGCCGCAGGATCTGGGCGACGCCGAGCGCCTCCAGGACGAACACGCTGGAGAACGCGATCCGATAGTTCCCGCCGGTCGCGTCCAGCAGCACGCCGATCGCCAGCAGCGTGGTCATCGAGGCGGTGAAGCCGCCCACATTGACGATCCCCGACGCCGTGCCCTGCCGCTGGAGCGGATTGGCCGGACGGGCGAAGTCGAAGCCGATCATCGACGCGGGCCCGCACGCCCCGAGCACCACGCACAGGGTGATCAGCAGCCACATCGGGGCCCGGTCCGCCGGGTACGCCAGGGTCGCCGCCCACACCAGCGCCGTCGCCCCGACCGTGCCGAGCGCGAGCGGCAGCCGCGCGGCGTGATGACGGGCGATCACCTGCCCGTACACCAGCCCCACCACCATGCTCACCAGCACCACCAGAGTGAGCAGGGAGCCCGCGCTCCCGCGGTCGAGGCCCTGGGCCTCGATCAGGAACGGCATGCCCCACAGCAGCAGGAACACCATCGCGGGGAACTGGGTCGTGAAGTGCACCCACATACCGAGCCGGGTGCCCGGCTCCCGCCAGGAGAGCGCGATCTGCCGGCGGACGAAACCGGCGCCCGGCTGCCGCGGCGGCGCGGACTCGTGCCCGCCCGGCTGGTCCTTGAGGAAGAAGACCACCAGCAGCGCGACCACCGCGCCCGCCGCCGCGCTCCCCGCGAAGGTCGCGGTCCAGCCGATGCCGTGCAGCAGCCGGGCGATCAGGATCGTCGACACCAGATTGCCCGCCATCCCGAAGAGGGCGGCGATCTGCGCGATCAGCGGCCCGCGCCGGGCCGGGAACCAGCGGCTGCCCAGCCGCAGCACGCTGATGAAGGTCATCGCGTCGCCGCAGCCGAGCAGCGCCCGGGCGGCCAGGGCCGTGCCGTACGAGGGGGCGAGCGCGAAGCCCAGCTGTCCGGCGGTGAACAGCACCGCGCCGATGACCAGCACCTTCTTGGTGCCGAGCCGGTCGACCAGCAGACCCACCGGTATCTGCATCCCCGCGTAGACCAGCAGTTGCAGGATGGAGAAGGTGGAGAGCGCGGAGGCGTTGACGCCGAACCGGTCGGCGGCGTCGAGCCCGGCGACCCCGAGCGAGGTGCGGAAGATGATCGCGACGAAGTAGACGCTGACGCCGATGGACCAGATCGCGACGGCGCGCCTGCCGCCCGGCGGGGAGTCCGCTATGCAGCCGGGGGCGCTCACCGGACCTCTCCGCGGGCCAGTGAGCTGAACCAGCCGACGTGGCGGTGGACGAGGGCCGCCGCCCGCTCCGGGTCCCCGGCGCGCAGGGCCTCCAGGATCTCGCTGTGCTCGACGACGTTCTTGGTGATCCGGTCGGGGTGTGCGTGCATGATGGCGACCCCCATTCTCAGCTGTCGGTCGCGGAGCTGGTCGTAGAGGCGGGAGAGGATCTCATTGCCCCCGCTGCGCACGATCTCCGCGTGGAAGAGCCGGTCGGTGACGGCCACGGCGGCCAGGTCACCGGCCTCGCCCTGGCGTTTCTGCTGTTCGAGCAGGTCTTCGAGACGGGCGAGCAGCCGGGGGGAGGCGGGCACCGCCTTGCGGGCCGCGTGCTCCTCCACCAGCAGCCGGGTCTCCACCACATCGGCGATCTCCTGCGCGGACACGGCGATGACCAGGGCGCCCTTCTTGGGGTAGAGCTTGATCAGCCCCTCGACCTCCAGTTTGAGCAGCGCTTCGCGCACGGGGGTCCGGGAGACGCCCACCGCGTCGGCGAGTTCGCCCTCGGTGAGCAGGGTGCCGCCCTCGTAACGGCGGTCGAGCACCGCCTGCTTGACATGGGTGTAGACACGTTCGGCGGCGGGGGCGGCGAGAGGCATGCACACAGCTTAGATACAAGCAACATACATCCACAGGGGGCTGTCCACGATGCAGGACGGGGGCGGGGCGGCTCCGGGCGCGCGGGCGGGGCGCGTCCGGGGATCGCCGGCGGTGTCCGGGGGCCCTCGGCGCGTGTCCGGAATGCGCTCAGGGTCCGGGGCTGACGGAGCAAGATGTTCCGAAAAAGGATGTCCGCCACTCCGTACATCCTTTTGGCCTCTTCGTCCGTCACATCTGGGGGCGCTTTGCTCTCTTGAGGCACCCCAGACACAGACCTTGACGACGCACCTGCCTATTTCGGAGCGTTTCCCTTGATACTCAGTAAGACGAGCGTCCGCAGAGCCACCACCCTTGTCCTCTCCGGCGGTCTGCTGCTCACCGTCTCGCCGCTCGCCACACCGGCGCAGGCGGCGGCCAAGCCGAAGCCCAAGCCGTCCATCAGCTCCAAGGGCGGCTATCTGCTGGACCAGAAGACCGGCAAGGCTCTCCTCGCCAAGAGCGAGAACACCCGCCGGGAGATGGCCAGCACCACCAAGATCGCCACCGCGATCACCGTCCTGGACACCAAGGGCGTCAATCTCAACCGCAAGGTGACGATCAAGCAGTCGTACCGCGACTACGTCACCCGGGAGAAGGGCAGCACCGCCGACCTGAAGACGGGCGACAAGGTCACCGTCCGTCAGCTGCTCTCCGCTCTGCTGCTGCCCTCGGGCTGTGACGCGGCGTACGCCCTGGCCGACACCTTCGGCAAGGGCTCCACCTCCTCGGCGCGCACCAAGTCGTTCATCGGCATGATGAACAAGAAGGCCGCGTCGCTGAAGCTGAAGAACACCAAGTTCGACTCGTTCGACGGCATCTCGCCGGGCGGGAAGAACTACACCACCCCGTCCGACCTCGCCAAGCTCGCGCGGCACGGCTTCAAGAACAAGACCCTGCGCGATGTGGTGAAGGCGAAGTCGTACAAGACCACCGCGCCCACCAGCAAGGGCAGCAAGCGCACTTACACCTGGTACAACTCCAACAAGCTGCTGGGGTCGTACAAGGGCGCGGTCGGCATGAAGACCGGTACGGGCAGCAAGGCCGGGCCCTGCCTGGTCTTCGTGGCCACCCGCGGCTCCAAGACGTATGTCGGCGTCGTCCTCAACGGCAAGGACCGCTACAAGGACGCCGCCAAGATGCTGGACTACGGCTTCGGTTCGAAGAGCTCCAAGACCATGAAGCTCCGCACCCTGCCGGCGGGCGCCCAGCAGGACTGAGGCCCGGCGAGCCACTCGCACGGAGCGGCCCGGGGCCCGTGACACTGTGCCGTGTCACGGACCCCCGGCCGTTCTCCGTACCGGGACCGTTGCGCGGGACGCGGTACGCGGGGCCGGCGGGCCGCTCAGGCCCAGGTGATCAGCCGCTTCGGGTTCTCCAGCACGGCCGCGGTGTCCGCGAGCACCCGGGATCCCAGCTCGCCGTCGACCAGCCGGTGGTCGAAGGAGAGTCCGAGGGTGGTGACGTGACGCGGCTTCACCTTCCCCTTGTGGACCCACGGCCGGAGCTTGATCGCGCCGACCGCGAGGATCGCGGCCTCGCCGGGGTTGAGGATGGGGGTGCCGGTGTCGATGCCGAAGACGCCGACATTGGTGATGGTCACCGTGCCGCCCCGCATGTCCGCCGGGGACGTCCTGCCCTCCCGGGCGGTGGCGACCAGCTCGCCCAGCGCGTCCGCGAGTTCGGGCAGGGTCTTGTCGTGCGCGTCCTTGACGTTCGGCACGATCAGCCCGCGCGGGGTGGCCGCGGCGATGCCCAGATTGACGTAGTGCTTCTGGACGATCTCCTGCCGCTCCTCGTCCCAGGAGGCGTTGATCCCCGGGTTCCGCCGGATCGCGACCAGCAGCGCCTTCGCGATCAGCAGCAGCGGATTGACCCGCAGGCCCGCCAGGTCCGGATCGTCCTTGAGTTCGCCGACGAGCTTCATCGTGCGGGTCACGTCGAGGGTGATGAACTCCGTGACGTGCGGCGCGGTGAACGCGCTGCCGACCATCGCCGCCGCCGTGGCCTTCCGCACCCCCTTCACGGGGATCCGGGTCTCCCGCGCGGCCGGGTCCGCGGCCGCCGAGGGCTCCGGGGCGACGGCCTCGCCCGACACGGCCGATTCGGCCGGTACGGGCTCCTCGGCGGGGGCTGCCGCCGCGTGCACGTCGTCGCGGGTGATGATCCCGCCCGCGCCGGTCGGGGTGATCTCGGCCAGATCGACGCCGAGGTCCTTGGCGAGCTTGCGCACCGGGGGTTTGGCGAGCGGGCGGGGGCCCCCGGGGCGGTCGCCGTGACCGTTCACCGGGGGCGCGGCGGCCTGGCCGGGCAGCAGGCCCGAGGCCGGAGCTGTCGGGGCCGAAGCGGCCGGCGACGGCTGGGCGGGCGGTACGGGCGACGCGGACCGCGCCCGGTCCCCGGCGGGCGGCGGCGTCTTGCGGGGCCGGCGCTTGGTGGAGCTCTCGGCCACCCCGTAGCCGACCAGGACCGGCTGCCTGCCCTTCGGGGCCTCCTCCTCGGTCTCCTCGGCCGCCTCGGCCTGTCCGGGAGCGGCCGCCTCCGGCGCGCCGGGGGCGGCGGCGACGGGCTCGGCGGTGTCGTCCCCGCCCACCGCCACCGAGATGATCACCTGGCCGACGTCGACCGTCGTCCCCTCGGCGTAGACCAGCTCATGCACCACACCGTCGTACGGAATGGGCAGTTCCACCGCCGCCTTGGCGGTCTCGACCTCACAGACGACCTGTCCGTCGGTGACCGTGTCGCCGGCCCGGACGTACCACTTGAGGATCTCGGCCTCGGTCAGTCCCTCGCCCACGTCGGGCATCTTGAACTCGCGGATCACAGCAGACTCCTCAGTACGCGAGCGAGCGGTCGACGGCGTCGAGCACCCGGTCCAGGCCCGGCAGGTACTCCTCCTCCAGACGGGCCGGCGGATAGGGCGAGTGGAAGCCGCCCACCCTCAGCACCGGAGCCTCCAGATGGTAGAAGCAGCGCTCGGTGATCCGGGCGGCGATCTCCGCGCCGGAGCCGTAGAACACCGGCGCCTCGTGGACCACGACGAGCCGGCCCGTCCGCTCCACCGACGCCTGCACGGCGTCGAAGTCGATCGGGGACATCGAGCGCAGATCCAGCACCTCGACCGACTTGCCCTCCTCGGCCGCGGCGGCCGCCGCCTCCAGACAGACCTTCACCATCGGCCCGTACGCGGCCAGGGTGAGATCGGAGCCGTCCCGGACGACCCGGGCGGCGTGCAGCGGACCGGGGATGGCCTCGGTGTCGACCTCGCTCTTGTCCCAGTAGCGCCGCTTGGGCTCGAAGAAGATCACCGGGTCGTCGCTCTGGATGGCCTGCTGGAGCATCCAGTACGCGTCCGAGGAGTTGGACGGCGAGATCACCTTCAGGCCCGCGACATGCGCGAAGAGGGCCTCGGGCGATTCGCTGTGGTGCTCGACCGCGCCGATTCCGCCGCCGTAGGGGATCCGGATGACGACGGGCAGCTTGATCTTCCCGAGCGACCGGGCGTGCATCTTGGCGAGCTGGGTGACGATCTGGTCGTACGCCGGGAAGACGAATCCGTCGAACTGGATCTCCACCACCGGCCGGTAGCCGCGCAGCGCGAGACCGATCGCGGTGCCGACGATGCCGGACTCGGCGAGCGGGGTGTCGATGACCCGGTCCTCGCCGAAGTCCTTCTGGAGCCCGTCGGTGACCCGGAAGACCCCGCCGAGCTTGCCGACGTCCTCGCCCATGATCAGGACCTTGGGGTCGTTCTCCAGGGCCTTGCGCAGGGACTCGTTGAGCGCCTTCGCGAGCGGAAGCTTGGATACCGCCATGGTCAGTTGCCTCCCTCGGCGAAGGACGCCTGGTACGCGGCGAACTGCGCGCGCTCCTCGTCGACGAGGGCGTGGCCGTCGGCGTAGATGTTGTCGAAGATCGCGAGCGGCTCCGGGTCGGGCATCGCGCGCACCGACTCCCGCACCCGCCTGGCGAGGACGTCGCTCTCCTCGTCCAGCGCGGCGAACCACTCCTCGTCGGCGTGGCCCTCCTTGCGGAGCAGCGCGCCCAGCCGCAGGATCGGGTCCTTGGCCTCCCAGGCGGCCCGCTCGTCGTCGTGGCGGTACTTGGTGGGGTCGTCGGAGGTGGTGTGCGCGCCCATCCGGTAGGTGAACGCCTCCACCAGCGTCGGCCCCTCGCCCCGGCGGGCCCGGTCCAGCGCCCACCGGGTCACGGCGAGACAGGCCAGGACGTCGTTGCCGTCGACGCGGACGCCGGGGAAGCCGTAGCCCTGGGCGCGCTGGTAGAGCGGGACCCGGGTCTGGCGCTCGGTGGGCTCGCTGATCGCCCACTGGTTGTTCTGGCAGAAGAACACCACGGGGGCGTTGTAGACGGCGGAGAAGGTGAAGGACTCCGCCACATCGCCCTGGCTGGAGGCGCCGTCGCCGAAGTACGCGATGACCGCGGAGTCCGCGCCGTCCTTGGCGACGCCCATGGCGTAGCCGGTCGCGTGGAGGGTCTGGGAGCCGATGACGATGGTGTAGAGGTGGAAGTTGTTGCTCGCCGGGTCCCAGCCGCCGTGGTTGACGCCCCGGAACATCCCGAGCAGCTTGGTGGGGTCGACGCCGCGGCACCAGGCGACGCCGTGCTCGCGGTAGGTCGGGAAGACGTAGTCGTCCTCGTGCAGGGCCCGCCCGGAGCCGATCTGCGCGGCCTCCTGGCCGAGCAGCGACGCCCACAGGCCCAGCTCGCCCTGGCGCTGAAGAGCGGTGGCCTCGGCGTCGAAGCGGCGGGTCAGGACCATGTCCCGGTACAGTCCGCGCAGCTCTTCGGCGGTCAGCTCGATCTGGTAGTCGGGGTGCTGGACGCGCTCGCCCTCGGGCGTCAGCAGCTGCACGAGCTGCGGCTCGGAACTCTGCGGCTTCTTCGCGGCACTCACCCGCTTGCTGCTGCGTCGCGGCTTGCGCGCGGCAGTGCTCTCCACGGTCACGATGCGTGCTCCTCCGTCTGTCCGGTCTCCCGGGATTGCCGGGAGCCTGGGGTCGCCCCTGTCGATGACAGGGAGAGGCTCGCCCGTTCTCGTACCCGTGCACGGGGTGTGTGCGGCCGGACCGGGAACAGGCGTGACAGGCGCCCCCGACGAGACCCTGTCAAAAAGCACGTTACCCAGTGCGACGCATTACTGCGAAACCCCTATTGACCTGCGATTTTGCTTGGATTTCCAAGTAAATCGAGAAATAGGGGAACACTTACTGGTCACAGCGCTGGTCACGGCCTTGCGGACCGCCGAGGACACGGGCACGTTATCCCGGGCACCCGGGGCACGGGAAGAGCCGGTGTGTGAGACTGCATTCGTGCGCGAAGAAGGAAAAATCACCGTATTCCTGCTGGATGACCATGAAGTCGTCCGCCGCGGCGTCCATGAGCTGCTCTCCGTCGAGGACGACATCGAAGTCGTCGGCGAGGCGGGCACGGCCGAGGACGCCATGGTCAGGATCCCCGCCACCCGGCCCGATGTCGCCGTGCTGGACGTACGGCTGCCGGACGGCAGCGGAGTGGAGGTCTGCCGGGAGATCCGTTCCCAGGACGAGAGCATCAAATGCCTGATGCTGACCTCGTTCGCCGACGACGAGGCGCTGTTCGACGCGATCATGGCCGGTGCGTCCGGTTATGTCCTGAAGGCGATTCGCGGAAATGAGCTGCTGACGGCGGTACGGGAGGTCGCGGCCGGGAAGTCGCTGCTCGATCCGGTGGCGACCGCGCGGGTGCTGGAGCGGCTGCGCGACGGCAATACCCCGAAGGGCGACGACAAGCTGGCGGGTCTCACCGAGCAGGAGCGCAAGATCCTGAATCTGATCGGCGAGGGGCTGACCAACCGGGTCATCGGCGAGCGGCTGCACCTCGCGGAGAAGACCATCAAGAACTACGTCTCCAGCCTGCTGTCGAAGCTGGGGATGGAACGGCGGTCCCAGGCGGCCGCGTTCGTGGCGCGGATGCAGGCGGAGCGACAGCACCACTGAGGGCGGGCGCGGGCGCGCCGGGGGGCGTGGGCGTCACGTGGGCGGCCCAGGGGGCGCGGGCGTCGCGTGAGCGGGCCGGGGGCGCGTGCATCGCCTGAGCGTGAGCGCGGGCGCGGACGCCCCCGAGCGCGCCGGGGGCGCGCACACGGGCCGCGGGGGCGCTCCCGGCGGCCGGGGCTAGGGACTTACGTCCCCGGCGACGAGGGGCCGCCGCCCCTTCCGCGGGACGGGCCGGGTCGCCCAGAGTGGACCCCATGCCCACCGAGGAACTCCGCGCCACCGCCCGCGACGCCGGCGCCGCCACCGGCCCCGAGGAGCCGCGCGCGGACGCCCCGGGCGGCCCGGCCGCCTCGGAGACCCCGCTCGGCGCACCGGAGAAGACCCCGGAGGACGCCTCGCGCAACGCCCCGGAGGCCCGGGCGAACGCCTCGGAAGCCCGGACCGCCGGGGACGCCCTCGACGCCATGGAGCTGCTCGGCCGGGTCTCGTACGGCCGGCTCGCGACGAGCATGCGGGCCATGCCCTTCGTCGCCCCCGCCCGGCACATCGTCCGCGACGGCGGGGTGGTCCTCCGCATCCACCGGGGCTTCGGCTATCACCGCGCGTGCAACGGCGGGGTGGTCGCCTACGGCGCGGACAACTTCAACTCCGGCGGAAAGGCGATGTGGTCGGTCCAGTTCACCGGCACCGCCGACATCGTCCGGCCGACCCCCGACGATCTGCGGCTCTTCGGCGACGAGCCCTTCCGGGCCGACGGCGAACGGTTTGAACCGGTATATATGCGTATCGAACCCCAGTTCGCCACCGTGCATACCCTGGACTATCTCGCAGAGCAGCCAAACCGACACGTTGCGTGATCTACCATTTGGTGAGTGCCGCGCTCATCTGTCATCACGCCGCCGGTCGATGCCCTGCTGAACCGCTACGAGGACCCGGGCGAGCCGCTCTCCTGCGAGCGGGTCACCGAAGGACTCCTCAATCGCGGCTACCGCCTCGCCACCACCCGCGGAGCGTACTTCCTCAAGCATCATCTCGACGGCGACCACGAGTCCATCGCCCACCAGCACCGGGCCACCCTGCGCCTCCAGGCGCTCGGGGTGCCGGTCGCCCCGCCCCTCGCCGACGCCCACGGCGACACGGTCGCCGTGATCGGCGGCCGCTGCTACGCCCTGCACCCCTGGATCGACGGCCGCCACCGCGACGGGGCCCAGCTCTCCACGCTCCAGTCCCGCCGTCTCGGCTCCCTCCTCGGGCTGGTGCACACCTGCCTGGAGCGGGTGATGCACCGGACGGAGCCCCGCGCGGACCTCGCGTACGAGAGCGCCGATCCCGGTGACACCTTCGCGCTCATCGACCATCTGCTCTCGCTGGCCCGCTCGGCGAGTCCCCGCGACCCCTTCGACACCCTCGCCGAACACCGGCTCCGGGAACGCCGTGAGCTGCTGGAACGCCATGCCGACCGCAGACCGCCCCCGGCGTCGGCCGGCGGCTGGGTGCACGGCGACTTCCACCCGCTGAATCTGCTCTACCGGGGCGCGGAGCCCGCCGCCATCGTCGACTGGGACCGCTTAGGCGTGCAGCCCCGCGCGGAGGAGGCCGTCCGGGCCGCGGCGATCTTCTTCGTCCAGCCGGCCGGGGAGCTGGAGCTGACGAAGGTACGGGCGTACGCGCGCGCCTACCGCCGGGCGGTCGGCGCCGACCGGGCGGAGCTGGCGGCGGCCGTGCACCGGGTGTGGTGGGAGCGGCTGAACGACTTCTGGATACTGCGCTGGCGCTATCAGCTGCACGACCGGAGGGCCGACCCGCAGTTCGCGGCGGTGTCGGCCCTGGCGGTGTGGTGGACCCGGGAGTACGACGCGGTCCGGGAGGCGTTCACGGCGTAACGCCCCCGGTCCTGGGTCCCGGCCCGGGTGCCGTGGCTGTACGCGCCTGTGACCCGGGCCCTGGGTCCCGGCCCGGGTGCCGTGCCTCGGCCCCGGGCTTTCGTGCGTCGCCTGATCCCGTCCCGCGCGGTACGCGGGGTGGGATCAGGGGCTGCCGGCCGCGTCGCCCGTCGCGCCGTCGGCGGCGCCGCCCGGGTCCGCGCCCTCGGCCGCGCCGCCCGGATCCGCGCCCTCGCTGCCGCCGGGGTCGCCGCCCTCGTTGCCGCCCGGGTCGCCCGCGCCGTCCGTCGGCTGGGTCGGCGGGGCGCTGGACTGCTGCGCCGGCGGCTCGCTGGACTGGGTGGCCGGCGCGGACGGCGTCGCGTCGAACGACGGCGAATGGGACAGCGGCGGCGGCACCGGCCTGGTGCCCGAGGTGGCCTTCCACGACGGCTTCTGGCCCGTGCCCGTGCTGGAGCCGACCGGCGGCTGCGACGGCGTCCGGGAGGCCGAGGGCGACGGCGAGGACTTGGGCGATTCCGAGGACTGCGTGGTCTTCGGCTTGTCCTCGGGCTTCTCCTCCGTCTTTTCCCCCCCGCCGCTCAGGGCGTAGGCCACGCCCGACACGACGGCCACCACCGCGAGCGCCGCGACCAGCCACACCGGCCGGCGGCCGCGCTTGCCGCCGCCCCGGCGGCCTCCGTCGTATCCCCCGTCGTCCGGGTTCATCGGCGGCAGTATCGGCCCCTGCGCGGTGTCCCCGTGGACCGGGTGCACGGCGGTCGCGCCGCCCCCCATGCCCATCGCGGTGGTGGCGGAGCCGTCGGGACCCGGGACGAATCCGGTGTCCCAGCTGCCGTTGTGGCTGCCCTGCTGCTGAAGCATCTGGAGCCCGTACTGCACCAGCCCGCGCATCTCCTCGGCGCTCTGGAACCGGTCGTCCGGGTCCTTCGCGAGGGAGCGCATCACCAGGCCGTCCAGCTCCGGCGGCACCACGTCGGAGGCCTGCGAGGGCGGCAGCGGGATGTCCTGCACATGCTGATAGACCACCGACAGCGGGGTCTCCCCGGTGAACGGCGGGCGCAGCGCGAGCAGTTCGTAGAGCAGACAGCCGGTCGCGTACAGATCGGACCGGTGGTCGACGGCCTTGCCGAGCGCCTGCTCGGGCGAGAGGTACTGCGGGGTGCCCATGACCATGCCGGTCTGGGTCATCGTCGTGGAAGCGCCGTGCAGGGCGCGGGCGATGCCGAAGTCCATCACCTTGACCGCGCCGGAGTGGGTGATGATCACGTTCGCCGGCTTGATGTCCCGGTGCACGATGCCGTGCTGGTGGGAGTAGGCCAGCGCCTCCAGCACCCCGGAGACGATGATCAGCGCCTGCTCGGGCGGCGGCGCGTCCGCGTTGATCAGCAGATCGCGGATGGTGCGGCCCTCGACCAGCTCCATGACGATGTACGGCACGGACTGGCCGTTCACCACGTCCTCGCCGGAGTCGTAGACCGCGACGATCGCATGGTGGTTGAGCCCGGCGACGGACTGCGCCTCGCGGGTGAAACGGGCCTTGGAGACCGGGTCCTCGGCGAGGTCCGCGCGGAGCAGCTTCACCGCGACGGTGCGGCCGAGCCGTACGTCCTCGGCCGCGAAGACCTCGGCCATGCCGCCGCGTCCGAGGCGGTGGGTCAGGCGGTACCGGCCGTCACCGACCAGCCCGCCGGCGCCGACGCCCCAGGAGTCCGCCGCATCCGGCACTCCGCCGCTGCCGGCCTCGGGTTCGGGTGCCATCAGTCCTCGCCGTCGTATCTGTGTATCGGGTGCCGTGTGGCCTCACGCTACAGCCTTCATACGGCAAGGCCGGCGTGAGATGGACCGGCCGTCAGGCCTCTGTGAGCACGGCCACGCACATTTCGTGGCACTCCTGTGACGCTGACGAGTCGCTACCTGTGCGTAGGGTCACCCAGGCGCGTGTGCGCAGGGTCACGGATCGGGCGCCCGGCTTGACGTGCCGTACCCCTCGGGCACACTTGCCCGGTAACAGGGACAACGGATCACTCCGGGCCATCGGCGTCCGGGGCGGCCCGTGAGACCGGTCTTCGCGCCGAGGGGGAAGCACAGTATGAGCCAGGACGGCGCACGGGGCCGCTATGCGGGCGGTTCCCTGGCCGGTGGCCGGTATCAGCTGCGCGATCTGCTGGGCGAAGGCGGCATGGCCGCCGTCCATCTGGCGTACGACACCGCGCTGGACCGCCAGGTCGCGATCAAGACGCTCCACACCGAGCTGGGGCGCGAGCAGTCCTTCCGCGAGCGGTTCCGGCGCGAGGCGCAGGCCGTTGCCAAACTGTCGCATCCCAATATCGTCTCGGTCTTCGACACCGGCGAGGACACCGTCTCCTTCCCGGCCTCCGGCGGCTCCCCCTCCGGCCCGGACTCCGGCGCTCCGATGCCGTACATCGTCATGGAGTACGTGGAGGGCCTGCCGCTCGGCTCGGTGCTGCACGCGGATGTGCGGCAGTACGGCGCGATGCCCGCCGACAAGGCGCTGAAGGTGACGGCCGATGTGCTGGCCGCGCTGGACACCAGCCATGAAGTGGGGCTGGTCCACCGGGACATCAAGCCCGGCAATGTGATGATGACCAAGCGCGGGGTCGTCAAGGTGATGGACTTCGGCATCGCGCGGGCCATGCAGTCGGGGGTGACCTCGATGACCCAGACCGGCATGGTGGTCGGCACTCCGCAGTACCTCTCCCCCGAGCAGGCCCTGGGGCGGGCGGTGGACGCCCGCTCCGATCTCTACTCGGTCGGCGTGATGCTCTTCCAGCTGCTCACCGGGCGGCTGCCGTTCGACGCGGACGCGCCGCTGGCGATCGTGTACGCGCATGTGCAGGAGGAGCCCGTCGCTCCCTCCGCCATCAACCGCTCGGTCAGCCCGGCGATGGACGCGCTGGTGGCGCGGGCGCTGCGGAAGAACCCGAACGAACGCTTCCCCAGCGCGGCGGCCATGCGGGACGAGTGCGCCCGGGTCGCCTCCGCCGGGCAGACGGCCGCTCCCGTGATCATCTCGGGCGGTCCGCCGGCGAGCGGCGCGGGGGTGGCGTCCGCGGTCTTCCCGCCGCTGGACCAGCCGTCGCCCGCGCAGCAGCAGGTGCGTACGCCGTATCCGCAGACGGGGCCGTACGGTGCGCCGACGCCCGGGCCGCAGTACGGATACCCCCAGGGCCCGGCCCCGGTCGGCGGCCCCGGGCCGCAGCACCACCAGGGGCCCCCGCACCCGGGACCGGCGTACGGGGCGACCGGGCCGATCGGCCGGCCCTCGTACACGATGTCTCCGGCGCCAGGGACTCCCAGCGCCGGACCCGGCCGCAAGCGGAACCGGAAGCTGGCCTACTGGATCGTGGGGCTCGTGGCGCTGGCGATCGCTGTCGCGGCGGTGAACCAGGTGGCCAAGGGCATGCGTGGACTGAGCGGCGAGGAGCCGACCGGCGGCGGCTCGGCGAGCCAGTCCGCCGATGCAGAAGCCGGAAGCGGAAGCGAAAGCACTCGGGGGAGCGAGGGCGAGGCGCCTGCGCTGGCCCCGGACCGCACCCGGACGATCGAGTCCTCCAAGTGCACCGAGGCGACGGAGGACGGTACGGACCCGGCGAAGGTCCAGGCCCCCGCGCTGCTGCACAAGGACGTGCTCTCGGTGAAGGACTGTCTGCGGGCGGCGGGCTGGACCTGGACAGTGCGCGAGGTGGACAACCCGCAGTGGCCCAAGGACAGCGTGATCAGCCAGTTCCCCACCCAGGGGGCGGCCGTGGCTCCCTCGAACCAGGAGTTCGAGCTGCAGATCTCCACGGGCAAGGCCGGCTGAGCGGCTCCGCCGCGCCCGCGCTGGTCCCGTCGCCCGTGTCCTTCTCGTACGCGGGCCCGCCGCCCGCGGGCCTGCCACCCGCGGGCCTCTCGCCCGCGCGCCTTCCGCCCGTGGCCCTCCCGCCCGTGCCTCTCCCGAGATGCCGGATGGCATCGGTCGTGTGACGCTGGGTCCGTCGCCGGGACGGGGCGGTTTCGGGTTCTGTTTCTGTTTTTCCGCGCTTCTCCCGTATACCGCCTTCGGTGCTTTCGGCACGGCAGGCGCGCTTCGGTGCGTTCTGTGCGCTTCAGCGTTTTCTGTGCGCTTCAGCGCGCTCAATACGTTTCATCACGTTCGGCAGGTTCAGTACGTTCAGCACGTTCGGTACGGGAGGGGGTCACCCGGTGGCTCCAAGTCGGCGCACCCGCTGCGCGTTGGCGGTCGTACCGCTTCTGCTGCTGGCCCCGCCCGCCGCCGCCCAGGAGACCGCGCCCCCGGTCCCGGAACCCGGACCCACCGCCTCCGGCTCCTACGCCGGCCGGCCGGCCGGTGAGGGGAGGCCGCGCCCCGGGCGCTCCCCGGACCGCGAGTCCCCCGGCCGTCCGGCGGACGGCTCGGCGCCCGCCGACTCCGCGCCGGCCGCCGCCACCCCTTCGCCGACGGCCTCCGCGTCACAGTCTCGTCCCGGTTCCGCGACCGTGACGGCCACCGTGACGGCCACCGGCGCCGCCTCCGTACCGGCCTCGGACGACGGGCGGTGGAACGACTCCGGCACGGGGCGGCAGGATCCCGAGCCTCCCGCCGGGGAGGAGGAGCCCGGCTCGGACGGCCTCGCGGAGGAGGAGGCGCCGCCGGATCCCGATCTCAGCCCGCCGCCCCCCGAAGCCGCCCGTCAGCAGCCCGCCCGGCCGGTTCCCGGCCCGGTCGCGCATCAGGTCTCACCGCTCTCGCTCGGCGTCGGCATGGCGCTCATGGGCCTCGGAATCGGCTTCCTGGGGATCCGGCTGCGCCGCCGCTGACCCGCCGCCGCACCGCCCCCCGGCCGCTTCCCCGACGGCCTCCGTCCCCCTCCCGAAGCCCCGGGTCCCCCTTGAGACGGATCCGGGCGATCCGACTCCCGGCGGTTGGCCCGGACGGGCATACCCGGTATACATACTCGGTATGTCCATCCGTCACGGGCTTCTCGCCCTCCTGGAGCAAGGCCCTCGTTACGGCTCACAGCTCCGTACCGACTTCGAATCGCGCACGGGGGCCACCTGGCCCCTCAACGTCGGCCAGGTCTACACCACCCTCAACCGGCTGGAGCGCGACGGCATGGTCGCGCAGAGCGGGGAGGACGAGGCGGGGCACGCGCTGTACGCGATCACCGATCCGGGCCGCGCCGAGCTGCTCAGCTGGTTCGAGTCCCCCGTGGACCGCAACAGCCCGCCGCGCGACGAGCTGGCCATCAAGCTCGCCATGGCGGTCGGGACCGCGGGCGTGGACATCCGTGCCGTCATCCAGTCGCAGCGCCACCACACCGTGAAGGCGATGCAGGACTACACCCGGCTCAAGGTCCAGGCGCTGGCCTCGATCGAGAGCGGGGACTCGCGGCGGGACAACGTGGCCTGGCTGCTCGTACTGGAACAGCTGATCTTCCAGACCGAGGCCGAGGCGCGCTGGCTCGACCACTGCGAGGTACGGCTCCTGCGGCTCTCCGCGCTCCACCGGCCGGAGGAGTCCTCGACCCGGCCGCCGCCGTCGCCGCCGGGTCACCCGGAGCCGGAGGAGGGCAGCCGGAGCAGTCCGGCGCGGCAGGCCGGCCGATGACTCCCCGGAGGACGCCGGGGCGGGGCGCGGTCCACCGCCGCCCGCCCCGGACGGCCGCCCCGGCCCGGCGCGCTCTCCCCGGGCGCGTGAACCGGGCGGGGGAGGCCCCGGCCCCACCGCTCGGGGCCGGGGCCGGCGGCGGCGCCGTCGACCGGGCCTCCGTCCGGGGCCCGTTCTGACCGGGGCTCCCGACCGGAGCCGCTGACCGGTCCTCTCCCGGCCGGCCCCGGGGCTCACAGACCAAGACGCACGGCCCGGGGCTCACGGCCGAGACGCACGGCCGGGACGCACGGCCCAGGACTCGCGGCCCGCTCCGGCGTCCCGCGGTTCCGGCGTCTCGCGGACGCGGGGTCCGGACCGCCGAACACGACCGCCGCACCCCCGTCCCGTACACCGGGACTCCCGTACACCGGGCTCCGCGCTCCGCACTCCTGGCGGAAGCCCCACCGCGCATCGCTCACAGCACACCGCTCACCGCTCAGTCCATCAGCCCGAGGGGGACCCTCCCATGTCCGCATCCGTGGCACAGCAGCCACTTCAGTCTCAGAAATCACAGCAGCCCGTGCTGCGACTCCAGCAGCTGGCCCGTGTCCACGGCAGCGGGGCCACGGAGGTCCACGCCCTGCGAGGCATCAATCTGGATGTCTTCCCGGGCGAACTCGTCGCCGTCATGGGCCCGTCCGGCTCCGGCAAATCCACCCTGCTCACCATCGCCGGCGGCCTCGACACCCCCACCTCGGGCCAGGTGTTCGTCGAGAACACCGACATCACCAGCGCCGACCGCAAGACGCTCGCCGCGATGCGCCGCCGCAGCATCGGCTATGTCTTCCAGGACTACAACCTCATACCGGCGCTCACCGCCGCCGAGAACGTCTCCCTGCCGCGCGAACTCGACGGGGTCTCCGCCCGCAAGGCCCGGGTCGAATCCCTCGCCGCCCTGGAGGAGATGAGCCTCGGCCATCTCGCCGACCGCTTCCCCGACGAGATGTCGGGCGGCCAGCAGCAGCGCGTCGCCATCGCCCGCGCGCTGGTGGGCGACCGCCGGCTGGTCCTCGCCGACGAGCCGACCGGCGCGCTGGACTCCGAGACCGGCGAATCCGTGCTCGCCCTGCTGCGCTCCCGCTGCGACGCGGGAGCGGCCGGCGTCCTCGTCACCCATGAGTCGCGCTTCGCCGCCTGGGCGGACCGCGTGGTCTTCCTCCGCGACGGCGCCGTGGTCGACCAGACCGTACGCAGCCAGGCCGACTCCCTCCTCACCGGCCGGGCGGCGGAACTGTGAAGACCTGGCACCACTCCTGGCGGGCGGCGATCCGGATCGCCCGCCGTGACGCATGGCGCTCCAAGGGACGCAGCCTCCTCGTCCTGGCGATGATCGCGCTCCCCATCGTCGGTGTGAGCGCCGCCGATCTGACGTTCCGCAGCCACCAGCTCTCCGCCGAGCAGCAACTCGAACGGGACATGGGCCGGGCGGACGCCCGGATGATCGACGCCAACACCGGGGGCGTGCCGATCATGCAGAGCCCCGACGGCCAGATGTACAGCGCCGTGGGCGACTACGACGACAAGCCCTACCCCGAGGGCACGACCGATGTCACCAAGGTGCTCCCCGCGGGCGCCAAGACCCTGACCGACACGGTCGGCCGGGCCAAGCTGCACACCCAGCACGGTCTGCTGAACGCCGAGGTCCGGGAGTTGAAGGCGTCCGACCCCTTGGTCGACGGCATCATGTCGCTGACCGGCGGCCGCTTCCCGAAGGACAGCGGCGAGGTCGCGGCGACCGACTACTTCCTGAAGAACAGCGGTCTGAAGGTGGGCTCCGAGCTCACCGTCCGCCACCTGGAACGCCGTTACACCATCGTGGGCTCGTACGAGCTGCCCCAGGCGCTCAAGACCGACCAGGTCAACGCGCTTCCCGGGGCCGTGCTCGCCCCGCTCGGCGCGGCTCTGGAGAAGAGCGGCATCCCCGCGTCCGGGAACGAGTCCGCCCATCTGGTGAAGTTCTCGGGCGGTTTCACGTGGAACATGGTCAAGGAGACCAACGCCAAGGGCGTCCGGGTCGAGTCCCGCGCCGTGATCCTGGACCCGCCCCAGGACTCCGCCGTACCGCTCTACCAGGAGCAGAGCTGGGAGCGCGGCGGCGGCAGGGGCGAGAGCATGGAGACCGCGGCGATCGCCGTGATCGGCGTCGTCGTGGTCCTGGCCCTGCTGGAGATCTGTCTGCTGGCCGGACCGGCCTTCGCCGTCGGGGCCCGGCGCTCCCGCCGCCAGCTCGGCCTGGTCGGCGCCAACGGCGGCGACCGCAGGCACATCCGCGCCATCGTCCTCTCCGGCGGTCTGGTGATCGGCGCCGCGGCGGCCGTGATCGGCACCGCCCTCGGTCTGCTGCTCACCCTGGCCCTGCGGCCGATGCTCGAGGAGTACGTGGGCTCCCGCTTCGGCCACTTCGACGTCCGGCCGCTGGAGCTTCTCGGCATCGCCCTGCTCGCCGTGGCCACCGGCGTGACGGCCGCCCTCGTGCCCGCCGTCACCTCCTCCCGCCAGCCCGTGCTGGCCTCGCTGACCGGCCGTCGCGGGGTCCGCAAGAGCAATCGGGTGCTCCCGGTGATCGGTCTGGTCGCCGTGGTCCTGGGCGCGTCGATCGCGCTCTACGGCGCGCTGGCCTCCGACGAGATCCTGCTGGTGGGCGGCGGCAGCGCGCTGGCCGAGCTGGGCATCGTGGCGCTCACCCCGGCCCTGGTCGGACTCTTCGGCAGGATCGGCGGCGTGCTGCCGCTCTCGCCCCGGCTGGCGCTGCGGGACGCGGTGCGCAACCGGGGCCGTACGGCCCCCGCGGTGGCCGCGGTGCTGGCCGCCGTCGCGGGCACGGTCGCGGTGGCGACGTACACCGCGAGCGCCGAGGCCGAGCAGAAGGCCCGGTACACGGCCCAGATGCCGCACGGCACGGTCGCGCTCTCCATGGACGAGTCGGGCGGCGCCCGCGATGTCCCGGCGCTGCGGGACGCGGTGCAGAAGATGCTCCCGGTGGATGTGCGGGCCGATCTGGACCGGCTGTCGGTCGGCAACGCCAACTGCGCCTCGTACGACGGCTATGACAGCGGGAGCGGCTCGAAGTGCGGCCGCTACGAGGTGGTCCTGCCCAAGGCGAACGAGTGTCCGCTGTGGGCCCAGGACCCGTCGCGCCCCGACGAGGACCCGGCCGAGAAGTACACCAAGGAGCAGAAGCGGAAGCTCGCCCAGGACTGGCGCTGCAAGGGCACCGACACCTACGGCACCGGTCTCGATGTGACGGTCGGCGACGAGAAGCTGCTGAAGGTCCTCGGCATCGAGAACCCGGCGGCCGAGAAGGCGCTCGCGGACGGCAAGGTCCTGGCGTTCAGCCGGCACCATGTCGACGCCGACGGCGAGGTCGGCATCCGGCTGATCACCGACATCGAGGCGGCCGACAAGGCCATGGCCGAGAACAAGCAGGCCCCGGGCGAGATCAAGTCGTTCCCCGCGCACCGGGTGACGGGCGAGAAGCAGTCCTGGGGTCTGAAGCTGATGATGTCGGCCGCCGCGGCGAAGGCCGCCGGCGTGGACACGGTCCCCTACGGCGCGTACTTCTCCATGGACCGGCTGCCCAGCGGCCCGGAGCAGCAGCGGATGGAGGGCGAGCTGGCCAAGACCTCCTCCGAGGCCGGGGTGCAGATCGAGAAGGGCTACACCAGCGAGAACGACATCGTCCTGCTCTCCCTGGCCATCTTCGCCGGACTGATCACCATCGGCGCCGCGGGCATCGCCACGGGCCTCTCCCAGGCCGACGCCGAGGCCGATCTGAAGACGCTGGCCGCGGTCGGCGCCCCGCCGAGGGTGCGCAGGACGCTCAGCGGATTCCAGTGCGGCGTGGTGGCCACGATGGGTGTGGTGCTGGGCACGGTGGCGGGTGTGCTGCCGGCGATCGGGCTGCGGCTCGCGGACCGGCGGGAGGCGATGAGGGTGTTCCAGGAGTCCCTCGACGAGGGCTACTCCACGGCCGCGGACGCGCCGTTCATCCCCATCGTCATGCCCTGGCCGACCCTGGTGGCGCTGCTGATCGCGGTACCGATCGGCGCGGCGCTGCTGGCGGCGCTGGTGACGCGCTCCCGCGGCGCGCTGGCCCGTCGCGAGGCCGCTTGAATCCGGCGCTGTCGGGCCTTTACGGCACAGCACGGCCTTTGTGCCCCCGTACGAGGGTGATCATCCTCGTACGGGGGCACCCCTCTGCGCGAGGCGCATGTGCGAGAGAATGGCCGCATGGAGATGCCGAGGAATGAACGGTCGCAGGAGAGCCCCCACGTATTGGTCGTGGGTCAGGACGGAATGGCGCTCGGCGGCGGTGACGGTGACAGTGAGCCGCGCGAGATCCCGGTGACGGAGATGGTCGAGCAGCCGGCGAAGGTCATGCGCATCGGCAGCATGATCAAGCAGCTGCTGGAGGAGGTCAGGGCGGCTCCTCTCGACGAGGCGAGCCGGGTCCGGCTGAAGGAGATCCACGCCAGCTCGGTCAAGGAGCTGGAGGACGGTCTCGCGCCGGAGCTGGTGGAGGAGCTGGAGCGGCTCTCGCTGCCCTTCACCGATGAGGCGGTGCCCTCGGAGGCGGAGCTGCGGATCGCCCAGGCGCAGCTGGTGGGGTGGCTGGAGGGCCTCTTCCACGGTATTCAGACGGCGCTGTTCGCCCAGCAGATGGCGGCGCGCGCGCAGCTGGAGCAGATGCGCCGGGCGCTGCCCCCGGGCAGCGGGCACGAGGACGAGGACCACCCGCAGCACGGGGCGCTCCGTTCGGGCCCGTATCTGTAGATCCCCTCGT
>NZ_JBIBWD010000007.1:0-193819 GCF_043080985.1 Streptomyces sp. NPDC014894 | reverse complement strand
CGTGAGATCCCCTCGTGAGATCCCCTCGTGAGATCCCCTCGTGAGATCCCCTCGTGAGATCCCCTCGTGAGATCCCCTCGTGAGATCCCCTCGTGAGATCCCCTCGTGGGCGTCGGCCGGCCGCTGTGACCATCAGGTCGTGGCGGCCGCCGCGTTCCCTGCCGGGGTCGTCGCCGCGACGGCCTTGGGGGCGGCCCCGGCCCGTCCGACGGGCCGGGGCCGGGGTCCGGCCGTGGGCTCTGCCGGAGGCGGCCCGGGGCCGGGTCCGGGGTCTCCCGGAGGCGGTCCGGATCCGGGTCCGGGGTCAGGCGGCGGTCCGGGCCTTGTCGGCGGGCGGTCCGGGGCCGGGGCGGGCGGTCCGCCCCGGCCCCGGGCGCGTCAGCCGGCCCGGAGCAGCACCTTGCCGACGGGCGCGCCGGACTCCAGGACCCGATGGGCCTGTGCCGCCTCCGAGAGCGGCAGCACCCGGTCCACCACGGGCCGCACCCGCCCGCTCTCGATCAACGGCCAGACATGCTCCCGTACGGCCGCCACGATCGACGCCTTCTCGCCCAGCGGGCGGCCCCGCAGCGAGGTGGCGGTGACCGCCGCGCGCTTGCCGAGCAGCGCCGCCAGATTCAGTTCGCCCTTGACGCCGCCCTGAAGCCCGATCACCGCGAGCCGGCCGTTGACGGCGAGCGCCCGGACATTGCGGTCCAGATACTTCGCGCCCACGATGTCGAGGATGACATCGGCCCCCGCGCCGTCCGTCGCCGCCGCCAGCTCCGCCACGAAGTCCTGCCGCCGGTAGTCGATCAGGATGTCCGCGCCCAGCTCCGCGCAGCGGGCGAGCTTCTCGGGGCTGCCCGCCGTGACGGCGACCCGCGCGCCCACGGCCTTCGCGAGCTGCACGGCCATGGTGCCGATCCCGCTCGCGCCGCCGTGGATCAGCACCGTCTCCCCGGGCCGCAGATGGGCGATCATGAAGACGTTCGACCAGACGGTCGCGGTCACCTCGGGCAGCGCCGCCGCCGTGACCACGTCCGTCCCCCGAGGCACCGGAAGCAGCTGCCCGGCGGGCACGGCGACCTTCTCCGCGTATCCGCCGCCCGCGAGCAGCGCGCACACCTCGTCCCCGACGGCCCAGCCGAAGACGCCGGGGCCGAGGGCGGTGATACGGCCCGAGCACTCCAGGCCCGGATGGGGCGAAGCGCCGGGCGGCGGGTCGTAGAAGCCCTGCCGCTGGAGGAGATCGGCGCGATTGACCGCGCTGGCCGCGACCTCGACCAGGACCTCGCCCTGGCCGGGTACGGGATCGGGGACCTCGGCCCACACAAGCGCCTCGGGACCGCCGGGTTCGGGAAGGGTGATCGCATGCATGGCCGCGAGGCTACCCCCGCCCGGCGAACCCGCCCGGAACGCCCGGGTCAGCTCCTGCGGCGCAGTGACGAGTCGCTCGCGTGCACGATGGTGATCAGCCGGTCCGTCAGCTGGAGGGGACTGGCGGCGGGATCGTCGTAGCCGATCAGACGATGCCCGCGCAGCACGCTCACCACCAGATCGTCCGTCTCCCGGACGCTCCGCCCCACCTCGGCCTTTATCACCGGCCGCTCCACCAGATCGAGCCCGCTGCCCTGCTGGATCAGGTCCTCCATCACCGCGCCCGCGCTGGGGCTGAGCACGGAGAGTCCCAGCAGCCGGCCCGCGGCGCTGGCGCTGGTGATCACCGCGTCGGCGCCGGACTGCCGCAGCAGGGGCGCGTTCTCCTCCTCCCGCACCGCCGCGACGATCTTCGCCTCCCGGTTGAGCTGGCGCGCCGTGAGCGCGACCAGCACCGCCGTGTCGTCGCGCTGGGTGGCGATGATGATCTTCCCGGCCCGCTGCACCTCGGCCCGGAGCAGCACATCGCTGCGGGTGGCGTCGCCGGCCACTCCGGTGAAGCCCTCGGCGACCGCCGCCTCGATCGCCTTGCCGCTGGGGTCGATGACGACGATCCGGTCCTTCTTCAGCCCTGTCGCTGTCATCGTCTGGATGGCGGAGCGGCCCTTGGTGCCGAATCCGACGACGACGGTGTGCTCGCGCAAGCGAAGCCTCCAGCAGTTCTGCGATATCCACCCGCCCGCGTGACGGCCACGCTCGCGGAGAAGACGACGCTACCCCCAACACGGCCGCGAGGGCCGCGTTCGGGCGGCGGATCGGCGACCATGGTCACTCACGCCCGCCGCCCGGGCCAGGACCACGAGGGGACTCTGACGATGGCCGAGAGACGACCGCCGCCCAAGGCAGGGAGGTTCTCGATCCTGCGCTCGCTCTGGTACCGGTCCAATGGCGAGGCCAGGGACGACGCGGAGGCCGGCCGTTCCATCACCATGCCCGCGCAGGCCACCGTGCCGCCCCTTCAGCAGGTGCTGAGACGGCTGGCCATGGCGCTGCTGGTGCTGGCCGTGACCACCCTGCTCGTCTGGCTGGACCGGGCGGGCTACTCCGACAACGCCGATGGGAAGGTCGACTTCCTGGACGCCGCGTACTACACCACCGTCACCCTCTCCACCACGGGCTACGGCGACATCGCACCGGTCAGCGACGGCGCCCGGCTGACGAACATCCTGATCATCACCCCCCTGCGCGTGGTGTTCCTGATCATCCTGGTCGGCACCACGCTCGAAGTGCTGACCGAGCGCACCCGGCAGCAGGTCCGGGTCCATCGCTGGCGCTCACGGATGCGTGATCACGTGATCGTCGTCGGCTACGGGACCAAGGGACGCCACGCCATCGAGACCCTGCTGGGCCGGGGGGTGCCCAAGGAGAAGATCGTCGTGGTCGATCCGCAGCAGAAGGCGGTGGACGCGGCGAGCGCCGACGGTCTGGTGTCGGTCCTCGGCGACGCCACCCGCTCCAAGACGCTCCTCAAGGCCGAACTCCAGCGGGCCGCCCGGGTGATCATCGCCCCGCAGCGGGACGACACCGCGACCCTGGTCACCCTGACCGCCCGCCAGCTCAACCGGCGGGCCACCATCGTCGTCGCGGTCCGCGAGGACGAGAATGTGCCGCTGCTCAAGCAGAGCGGCGCGGACACCGTGGTCACCAGCTCCAGTTCGGCCGGGCGGCTGCTCGGTGTCTCGATGGCCAGCCCGCATGTCGCCGACACCCTCGAAGACCTGATGACCCGGGGCAGCGGTCTGAATCTCGCGGAGCGCTCGGTGACCAAGGCGGAGGTGGGCCGCTCGCCCCGCGAGTGCGTGGACCTCGTGGTGGCCGTGGTGCGCCGCAAGCGGATGCTGGACTACGCCGACCCTGAGTGCTCCCAGCTCCAGTTCGGCGACCGGCTGATCACCGTCAGCCGCCAGGAGAACGCCAACTGAGCGTGTTTCACGTGAAACACTCCGCTGTCGCGCCGGAGGGCGCGCCGGGCAGCCACGGCAGATCCAGCACCTCCAGCTCGCCGCCGGGGCCCACGCCGCCCGGGGGCACCGCGGCGAGCCCGTCGGCCGAGGCGATCCCCCGCAGCATGGCCGGGCCGTCGTAGCGCAGCGGAAGCAGCCGCTCGTCCCGGTACGCGAAGGGCACCAGCCTGGTGTCGTGGGGGTGGCCGCGGACCTCGCCGCGCACCGGCACCCGGTACGGAACCGGGGCGGGCAGCCCCATCATCCCGCGCAGCAGCGGCTCGGCCAGCGTGAGAAGCCCGGAGACGGCCGCGAGAGGGTTACCGGGCAGGCCGACCAGAAAACGGCCCGCAGAACGGCTCTCATCGCTTCCGGGACCGGTTCCTTCCCTGGCGGGGGCGCTCCCTCGGGTGGCGGCGCTCCCTCGGGGCGCTGACCCGTCGCGAGGTGCGGCCCCGTCCCGGGGCGCGAGGGCCGCCAGCAGCATGGGGTGTCCTGGCCGCACCGCGACCGAGTCGATCAGCAGCTCGGCCCCCGCCGCGCGCAGCACGGGGTGGACATGGTCGACGGGTCCGGCCGCCGTGCCGCCCGTGGTGAGCACGAGATCGGCGGTGGAGGCGGCGACGGCCCGGGCGAGGGCCCGCGCGTCGTCGCCGATCCGCCGGACGGCGACGACCTCGGCCCCCAGCGCGACCAGCCAGGGCCCGATCATCGGCCCCAGCGCGTCACGGATCAGACCGTCGTGGGGGAGCCCGTCGGCGAGCAGCTCGTCCCCCAGGATCAGCACCTCCGCCCTCGGTCGCGGAACGATCTCCAGCTCGTCATAGCCCGCTGCCGCCGCGAGGCCCAGCACGGCGGGCGTGACCACGGACGCGGCGGGCACGAGCCGGTCGCCGGCGCGGCACTCCTGGCCCCGGGGCCGGATGTCCTGGCCCTGGAGCACCGTCCGCTCCGCGTGGAGCAGCCGCCCCGAGGCGTCGGTCCTGGCGTGCTCGCCGCGGACCACTGCCGTGGCCTCGGGCGGGATCCTGGCCCCGGTGGCGATCCGTACCGCCGTGCCGTCCTCCAGCGCGGGCGGGGCCGCGCGTCCGGCGAGGACCGACTCGGCCGTCGGAACGGCCCAGGGGCCCGGTCCGGCCACGGCCCAGCCGTCCATCGCGGAGGTGTCGAAGGAGGGCAGATCGCAGAGCGCGGTCAGCGGCTGCCCGAGCACCCGGCCGAGGGCCCGCTCCAGCGGCACCCGGACGGTGCGGAGCCGGGCCCCGCGTCCGGCGCGGGCGGCCAGCGCCCGCGCCTCGGGCCAGCCGGTCGCCCGGGGTCGGCGCGGCCGCTCCGGGGCGTCTTCGGTACGGGGCCCGGGGGCCGCGCCGGGCCCGGCGCCCTCGTCCCGGTCTCCTCCGCTCCGGCCGCCCGACGGGCCGGGCCGCCATGGCTCACCGCTGACCAGCGCCAACGCCTCCTCCACACCGTCGAAGTCCCCCGCGCTCCCCCGCTCGTCCGCCCGTCCCCGGGTCTTCCCCTCCGCCGCCGCGCCGAGGGCGGGAGACGGTGGCGGTACCGCCCGTGGCGGTTGCGCCGACGGCGCGGCCGCCGCGGCCGGGGTCGGGACCGCCGGGGTCGCCTCCGGCGGTGGTGCCGTCCTCGGCACCGCTGCCGGTGCCGGTTTCGGTGCCGCCTCCTCCCGCGCCCGCGCCTCCGCCCGGACCTCGGCGGCCGGCTCGGCCGATCCCCGAACCCGGGCCCGCGCGGCCCGGGCCGGCTTCTTCACCGCCACCGCCTGCCCCTCGTCGGCCCCCTTGCCCCGCGCCCCGGCGGAGGCCAAGGCGGAGGAAGCGGAAGCCGAGACAGCGGCCGTCGAGGCAGCCCGGCCCGAGCGACGGACCGGAGCGGCGTCCGAAGTCTGAGCGAGTGCCGGGCCGTCAGGCGTGGGCGCGGTGGCCGCCTTGCCCCGCGCCCCGGCCGAGGCGGAGGAAGCGGAAGCGGAAGCCGAGACAGCGGCCGTCGAGGCAGCCCGGCCCGAGCGACGGACCGGAGCGGCGTCCGAAGTCTGAGCGGGCGTCGAGCCGTCGGGCTCCGGCGCGGCCGGGGCCTTCGCCCCGCGAGCGGCGGTCCGGGACCGGGTCCCGGCCGCTTCGCCCTGCCCGCCCGGAGCGGCGGCCCGGCGGTTCGCGGCGGTCATCCGGCCTCGCCCCTTCCCGCGCCCTCTCCATCGGCCCCCGGGCCCGTCCGGCCGTCGGATCCGGACTCCTCCGCCCAGCGGCGGGCGAGCGCGGCGGCCCTGCGGGAGGCCTCCGCGACCGCCTCGGGACCCTGGCCCCGGCCCGCCGCGGCCGCCGCGTACCCCACCAGGAAGGTGGTGAGCGGGGCGGCGGGGCGGGCCACGCCGTGTGCCGCGTCCCGGGCGAGGTCGAGCAGCAGATGGGTGTCGACGTCCAGCTCGATGCCGAGCTCTTCCTTGACCGCGGTGATCCATTCATCCAGCACGCTGCCATGCTCCCTGATCCGGGCCCGGGCGACGGCGAGGTCGTCCCAGGTGTCGCAGTCGAAGGACGCCTCCGGCTCCGCGCCGACGCGGGCGACGTCCAGCTCCTGCGGCAGCAGCCGGAGCGGCAGCCCGGCCAGCGTGCCGTACTCGGTGGCGAGCAGCGCCAGTTCCCGGCGCAGCGGCTCGGCCCGGTAGGCCGCCACCAGCGGCTGGTCGCGGCCCTCGGCGTCGGTGAGCAGCACCGCCTCGTGCGGGCCCGCGGCGAGCGCGCCGAGGAGCCGCCGTACGACCGGCTCCCGGAGGAAGGGCAGATCGGCGGAGAGGACGAGAACGGTCTCCGTCTCCGCCGGGAGGCGGCGCACCCCGGCGTCCAGCGCGGCGAGCGGTCCGCCGCCGGGCGGATTCTCCCGGGCCCAGACCACGGGGCGCACGGTGGCCCGCCGGCCGCCGACGACGACGGTGCGCCCGGCGCTCCGGCAGGCTCCGAGCACCCGGTCGAGCAGCGAACGCCCGCCGACGCTCAGCCCCGGCTTGTCGGCTCCGCCGAGCCGTCTCGCGGCTCCTCCGGCGAGCACCACGGCGTCGTACGCGGCCGGTTCCGGGCTGTCGGTGCGTTGTGTCGCGGTCATGCCCGCAGTATGGTCCGCGCCCGCCGCCGGGGACCCGGCGGACCGCCCGGGAGCGGTCCGGGCGGTCCACGGGTGACCGGCCGGGCGGCGTGGGGTCCGCCCGGACGGTCCGGAGTGGGTCCTCAGAGGGTGCGCAGCAGCACCGCCGGCTGTTCCACGCAGTCCGCGACATGGCGCAGGAATCCGCCCGCCGTGCCGCCGTCGCACACCCGGTGGTCGAAGGTCAGCGAGAGCTGCACGACCTGGCGTACGGCCAGCTCGCCCCGGTGCACCCAGGGCTTGGGCACGATCCGGCCGATTCCGAGCATCGCCGCCTCGGGGTGGTTGATGATCGGCGTGGAGCCGTCGACGCCGAACACGCCGTAGTTGTTCAGCGTGAACGTCCCGCCGGTCAGATCGCCGGGGGTGAGGACGCCCTCCCGGGCGGCCGAGGTGAGCCGGGCGAACTCCTCGCTGAGCGACTCCACCGAGCGGCGGTGGGCGTCGCGCACCACAGGGACCACGAGACCGCGTTCGGTCTGGGCGGCGAAGCCGAGGTGCACCTCGGGCAGGCGCACGATCTCTCCGGCCGCCGTGTCCACCGTGGAGTTCAGCTCCGGGTGCCGGGCCAGCGCGGCCGTGCAGATCCGCGCGAGCAGGGCGACGAGGGAGACCTTCGGACCGCCCACCGCGTTCATCGCCGCGCGCGCGGCCATCAGTTCGGTCGCGTCCGCGTCGACCCAGCAGGTGGCGTCCGGTATCTCCGTACGGCTGCGGGACAGCTTGGCGGCCACCGCCCCGCGCACCCCGCGCAGCGGGATCCGCTCGCCGCCGGCCGGGGCCTGGACGGCGGGCCGGGCCGGGGAAGCGGCCGGCCGTGTCCCGGCGGGCCGGGGAGCCGGCGCGGGCCGGGTCGGCGACGCGGTGGCGGGCCCCGGCCGGGCGCCCATGCCGGCCGCCCGCATGGCGTACTCCACATCGGCGCGCAGGATCAGCCCGTCCGGGCCCGAGCCCGCCAGCTGCCGCAGATCCAGGCCGTGGTCCCGGGCCAGCCTGCGTACGAGGGGGGATATGACGGGCACGGGCCCGCTCTGCTCCGCGTCCTCCTCCCGTGCCGCGGTCGCGGCTGCCGAGGCATCCGCCGTGGCCGGCCTGACCCGGCGTCGTCTGGCCGCGGGCGCGCCCGTGCCATAGCCGACCAGCACATTCCCGGACGTCTCACCGGACGCAGAGCCCTTGGCCGTCGCCCCGCCCGCCGCCGGGCCATGGGCCGCCGAACCGCCCGACGCCGCACCGCCGGACCCCGAGCCGCCCGCCGCCGAGCCGTTCACCGCCGTGCCCCGGGGCGTCGCGCCAGGGGCCGCCGAGCCGTTCACCGCGGCGTCCGAGGGGCCCGTGCCGGAGCCCGTCCGCTCCCCGGCCGGGTCCGTGCCCGCGATCGCGCCCGCGTTCGGGGTCGCGTGCACCTCCCCGTCCGTCGCGCCGACCGCCACGGTCAGCAGCGGTGCCCCCACCGGAAGTTCGCCGCCCTCCTCCCCGAAGCGCGCGGTGACCACCCCCGCGTACGGGCAGGGCACCTCCACCATCGCCTTGGCCGTCTCCACCTCGACGACGGGCTGGTCGATCGCGACGACGTCGCCCACCGCCACCAGCCAGCGCACGATCTCCGCCTCGGTCAGTCCCTCACCGAGATCGGGCAGCCTGAACTCCAGCACCTGTGCCATTTCAGCTCTCCGCCTCCCACTGCAACCGCGCCACCGCGTCCAGCACCCGGTCCACTCCCGGGAGATGGTGCCGCTCCAGCATGGGCGGCGGATAGGGAATGTCGAAACCGGCGACCCGCAGCACCGGCGCCTGAAGGTGGTGGAAACAGCGCTCGGTCACCCGGGCGGCGATCTCTCCCCCCGGTCCGCCGAAGCCGGTGGACTCATGGACCACGACCGCCCGGCCGGTGCGCCGGACGGAGGCGCAGACCGTCTCGTCGTCGAAGGGAACGAGGGATCGCAGATCGACGACCTCCAGGTCCCAGCCCTCCGCGGCGGCGGCCTCGGCCGCCTCCAGACAGACCGGCAGCGACGGCCCGTAGGTGATCAGAGTGGCACCGCGCCCGGGCCGCCGGACCACGGCCCGGCCCAGCGGCGGCACCTCGTCCGGGGCCTCGGGAGACCACGACGACTTCGACCAGTACAGCCGCTTGGGCTCCAGGAAGACCACCGGGTCGTCGGCGGCGATGGCGGCCCTGAGCAGCCCGTACGCGTCCTCGACGGTCGCGGGGGTGACGACCTGGAGCCCCGGGGTCGCCATGTAGTACGCCTCGGACGAGTCGCTGTGGTGCTCGACGCCGCCGATGCCCCCGCCGTACGGCACCCGGACCGTGATCGGGAGCGGCATGGCGCCGCGCGTACGGTTCCGCATCCGGGCGACATGGCTGATCAGCTGCTCGAACGCCGGATAGGCGAAGGCGTCGAACTGCATCTCCACGACGGGACGCAGCCCGTACATCGCCATGCCGACGGCGGTGCCGAGGATGCCCGCCTCGGCCAGCGGGGTGTCCGTACAGCGGTCGTCGCCGAACTCCTTGGCGAGCCCGTCCGTGATCCGGAAGACCCCGCCGAGGGTGCCGACGTCCTCGCCGAGCACATGGACGGCCGGATCGTCGGCCATCGCGTCGCGCATGGCCCGCTTGAGCGCCTGCGCCATGGTGGCGGGCTTCGCCGCCCGGGCCGCCGTCGCCGTGCCCATCACGCCTCCCCTTCCGCTTCCAGTTCGGCCCGCAGCTGCTCGGTCTGCTCGCGCAGCTGACCGGTCCGCTCGGCGTAGACGTGCGTGAACAGATCCATCGGGTCGAGCACCGGATCGGCGTTCATCCGCTCGCGCAGCCGGGCGGCCATCTCCTCGGCGGCGCCGGCGGCGCGGCGGCGGCGGTCGTCGTCCAGCAGCCCGCGCCCGGTCAGCTCCCGCTCCAGCAGCCGGATGGGGTCGTGCTCACGCCAGATCTCCACCTCGGGGTCCTCCCGGTACCGGGTGGCGTCGTCGGCGTTCGTATGGGCCTCGATCCGATAGGTCACCGCCTCGATCAGCGTCGGCCCGCCGCCGCGCCGGGCCCGGGCCACGGCCTCGGAGAGCACCTGGTGCACGGCGGGGGCGTCGTTCCCGTCGACCAGGCGGCCCGGCATTCCGTATCCGACCGCCTTGTGGGCGAGGGACGGCGCGGCGGTCTGCTTGGCGAGCGGCACCGAGATCGCGAATCCGTTGTTCTGGACGAGGAAGACGACCGGGGCGCGCCACACGGCGGCGAAGTTCAGCGCCTCGTGGAAATCGCCCTCGCTGGTGCCGCCGTCGCCGACCAGGGCGAGCGCCACGACGTCGTCGCCCTTGAGCCGGGCGGCGTGGGCCAGCCCCACGGCGTGCGGGAGCTGGGTGGCGAGGGGGGTGGACAGGGGCGCGACACGGTGCTCGTACGGGTCGTAACCGGTGTGCCAGTCGCCCCGCAGCAGGGTCAGCACCTGCACCGGGTCCATGCCCCGGGTCACCGCGGCGAGGGTGTCGCGATAGCTGGGAAAGAGCCAGTCCCGCCGCTCCAGGGCGAGCGCGGCGGCGACCTGGCAGGCCTCCTGGCCGGTGCTGGACGGATAGACGGCGAGCCTGCCCTGCTTGGTCAGGGCGGTGGCCTGGACATTGAATCTGCGGCCGAGCACCAGCCGGTCGTAGAGCGACAGCAGCAGCTCGGGGTCGGCGCCCGCCGCGGCGTCGGTGCCGAGCAGCCGATACGGCTCGGGATCGGGGAGCAGGGGCGCGGGGTCGGTGCGGGGCTGCCAGGCCGGGGGCGGTGTGGGCCGGTGGGCGACGGCTTTCAAAGCGAGCACCTCCTCGTGGGAGCGTGGACGGAGCGGCCGGAAAATGTGGCGCGCCTCACCTACCGATTGTTCGGTCGTGGACGCATTTTGGCTACAGGCGGCTTCAGCCTGTGGACAAACGGTTCTCCACAGCCTGTAGTGGGCACAGGTCGTCCATGCCAGGGAGGCGGGGGGATATGAGTCCTGAACAAATGGCCGAGAACGGGCTCCTCGACGAGGGGTTCGCCGATCGGCCGGAGCCGGCCTCGGCCGGGCCGGATCCCGTCCCGGGCAGGATCGAGCCCCTCTCGGCACAGGATCCGCCGCCCCGCCCGCTCGACGCGATCGACCGGGACATCCTGCGCATCCTCCAGGCGGAGGGCCGGGCCTCGATACGGGCCGTGGCCGAGCGGGTACATGTGTCGCGCGCCAATGCCTACGCCCGGATCAACCGGCTCATCGACGATGGCGTCATCTGCGGTTTCGGCGCCCGTGTCAACCATGAACGCGCAGGTCAGGGCGCTTCCGCGTATATCACGCTCAAGATCGTGCAGAACTCGTGGCGGACGGTCCGCGAGCAGTTGCGGGCGCTGCCCGGGGTCGCGCACATCGCGCTGGTCAGCGGCGATTTCGACGTACTGCTGCTGGTGCACACCCCGGACAACCGCGCGCTGCGGGAACTGGTGCTGACCAGGATCCAGTCCATCCCGGAGGTGCTCTCCACCCGGACCCTGCTGGTCTTCGAGGAGACCGGCGTCCATCCGGTCTCCGGGGCCCCGGAGACCGAACAGCAGTGACCTCGGGGGCCTCGCGGAGGCCCGAGGGGCCTCAGGAAGCCTGCGGGGCCGTGCGCAGCCCGTCGAAGGCCAGCCGGACGACCGTCTCCGCGAGCCGGTCGGCCTCCTGGCCGCCGTCGGGGTGCGGCCGGTACCACTCCACCAGCGAGTTCACCATGCCGAAGAGCAGCCGGGTCACCAGCCGGATGTCCACGTCCGTACGCAGATCGCCGTCGGCCGCCGCGGCCTTCAGCAGATCGGAGACGCGCTGGTCGAACTCCCTGCGGCGCTCCATCGCCCATCGCTCGGTCGCGGTGTTGCCCCGGACCCGCAGCAGCAGCGTCACATGGGGCAGCTCGGCCATGAGCACCTCCACGGTGCGCCGGGTGACGTACTCGACCCGCTCGACGGCCCGCCCCTGGAGCGCCCCGGGCTCCTCCAGGACCGCGAAGAGCGCGTCCAGCGCCCGGCTCACGGCCCGCCGCAGCAGCTCCTCCTTGCCCGAGACATGGTGGTAGATGGACGACTTGGAGATGCCGGCCGCCCGGGAGAGGTGCTCCATGGAGGTGCCGTCGTAGCCGCGCTCGTTGAAGATGCGCACGGCGACGCTCAGCAGCGTCTCCGGCGTGTAGGCGTCCCTCTTGGCGGCGGTCATGAGTCCGGTCCCTCTCGTTCGGCGGCGGACGTGTGCAGGAAGAGCGCCAGGCTGGGGGCGTACCGGCCGGTCGGCACCCGCTCGTGGAGCGATTCCAGCAGATCGTGGGCGTACCCCTGGGGGAGCCTTCGGTTCCATTCGAACGGTCCGACCGGGTAGTTGACGCCGAGTCGCATCGCGGTGTCGACGTCGTCCTCGGTGGCGACGCCCTTGGCGACGGCGTCGGCGGCCAGGTCGATCAGCATCGCGACCGTACGGGCCACGATCATGCCGGGGACGTCCCCGATGACGCTGACCTTCTTGCCGAGGGCCTGGAAGAGGCCGATGGCCTCCTGGAGGGTGCGCTCGGCGGTGTGCGGCGCGGCGGAGAGCGCGATCCGGGTGGCGGCCCGGTAGTCGAGGGCGAGGTCGAAGTAGACGACGTCGCGGAATTCGGAGGAGGTCTGACCGTCGGCGGGCGCCAGCTGTCCGCCGCCGGGCAGCAGCAGCCGGGTGCCCTCGTCCTCCGGCTCCCGGCGCAGGGTGACGCCCGATTCGGCGATCATCTCCAGCAGTTGGGGGGCGGGGTCCAGACCGCCCTCGGCGACGACGTACGCCGGAGGGTCGGCGGGGGGCGCGGTGTGCGGCTCGGGGCGCTCGGCGCCGCGCGCGCAGTCGTACCAGCCGCGGCCGGACTTGCGGCCCAGCAGACCGGCCTCGACCAGCCGGCGCTGGAGCAGGGACGGGGTGAACTTCACATTCTGGTGGAAGGACTCCCAGACCGACCGTGTCACGGCCTCGTTGACGTCCTGGCCGATCAGATCGGTCAGCTCGAAGGGGCCCATGCGGAAGCCGCCGGACTCCCTCAGCACCGCGTCGATCGTGGCGGGGTCGGCGGCCCGTTCCTCATGGATCGCGAAGCCCTCCGCATAGAAGGGCCTGGCTATCCGATTGACGATGAATCCGGGGAGATCGGCGCAGCTCACCGGGGTCTTGCCCCAGGCCGCGACGGTCTCCCGGGCGCGGGCGGCGGCGCTCTCGCCGGTGGCGAAGCCGCTGACGACCTCGACCAGCGGGAGCAGCGGGGCCGGGTTGAAGAAGTGGAGTCCGAGGGCGCGGTCGGGGCGGCGGAGCGCGCCCGCGACGGCGGTGACGGAGAGGGAGGAGGTGTTGGTGGCGAGCAGACAGTCGTCGGGAACGATCTCCTCCAGCGCCCGCAGCAGCTCTTGTTTGACCGTCAGCCGCTCGACGACGGCCTCGATGACGAGCGCCGCGTCGGACAGCTCGTCCAGGGCGGCCGCGGGGTGCAGCCGGCTTCGGGCGGCGTCCCGTTCGGCGGCGGTCATCGCGCCCTTGGCTACCAGCCGGTCCAGCCGGGCGCCGATCTCCTCGGCGGCCTCGGCGGCGCGCCCGGGGAGGGAGTCGTAGAGCCGTACGGGATGGCCCGCGACCAGCGCGACCTGGGCGATGCCCCGGCCCATGGCGCCGGTCCCGGCGACGGCGACGGTACGGCTGGGGTCGATGGCGGCGTCCCGGGGGACGCCGGTGTGCGGCTCGACGGCGCTGGCGCTCATGGGAGTGATCCTCCCGGATGAGTTTTCCACAGGTTTGACAGGCCCCCTTGTCCCGACCGATCGTTCGGTTACTCTAACTCTGTCCGCCCGTCCCTGCCCAGCTCGACGAGGAGTTGGTCCGTCATGCAGCTGACCGAGACCCGGCTGGCCGAGAGCCACCGGCCGACGCTCGACCAGGCTCTTGAAGCGATCCGCACCCGGGCCTATTGGTCCCCCCACCCCGAGCATCCCAAGGCGTACGGCGAGAGCGCGCCCGCCGACGGCCTCGCGGCCTTCGAGGCCCTGCGCTCCACCCGCTTCGAGCTGCACCAGCCGGGCACCGACGGCTGGACCGGCGGCGAGGTGTCGCCGTACGGCATCGAGCTGGGCGTCGAGTATCCGCACCCCGACCCCGATGTGCTGCTCCCCGCGATGCGCGCGGGGACGGCGGCCTGGCGCGAGGCGGGCCCCGAGCTGAGGGCCCTGGTCTGTCTGGAGATCCTCGCCCGCGTCAGCGCCCGCACCCATGAGTTCGCGCACGCGGTGATGCACACCAGCGGGCAGGCGTTCATGATGGCGTTCCAGGCGGGCGGCCCGCACGCCCAGGACCGCGGTCTGGAGGCCGTGGCGTACGCCTATGCCGAGCAGACCCGCACCCCGGCCGCCGCCGACTGGTCCAAGCCCCAGGGCAAGCGCGATCCGCTGGAGCTGCGGAAGACCTTCACCGCGGCCGGCCGGGGCGTCGCCCTGGTGATCGGCTGCAACACCTTCCCCACGTGGAACGGCTATCCGGGGCTGTTCGCCTCGCTGGCCACGGGCAACGCGGTTCTGGTCAAGCCCCATCCGCGCGCGGTGCTGCCGCTCGCGCTGACCGTGCGGATCGCCCGGGAGGTGCTGGCCGAGGCCGGTTTCGACGCCGATCTGGTGTGTCTGGCGGCCGAGCGCCCCGGCGAGGGACTGGCCAAGACGCTCGCGGTCCGCCCCGAGATCAGGATCATCGACTACACCGGCTCCACCGCGTTCGGCGACTGGCTGGAGGCCAACGCCCGCCAGGCGCGGGTCCACACCGAGAAGGCCGGGGTCAACACGGTCGTGGTCGACTCCACGGACGACTACCGGGGCATGCTCTCCAATCTCGCCTTCTCGCTCTCCCTGTACAGCGGCCAGATGTGCACCACCCCGCAGAATCTGCTGATCCCCCGGGACGGCGTCGCCACCGACGCGGGACACAAGTCGTACGAGGAGGTGGTCGCCGATCTCGCGGCCTCCGTCGGCGGTCTGCTCGGCGACGACGCGCGGGCCAACGCCCTGCTGGGCGCGCTGGTCAATCCGGAGGTGAGAAGCCGGCTGGAGGGCGCGGCCGAGCTGGGCGAGGTCGCGCTGCCCTCCCGGACGATCGCCCACCCGGACTTCCCGGACGCCGTGGTGCGCACCCCGGTGATCGTGAAGCTCGACGGGGGCAAGGCCGACCCCGGGGCGGCGTATCTGGACGAGTGCTTCGGGCCGGTGTCCTTCGCCGTCGCCGTGGACTCGACGGCCGACGCGCTGGGGCTGCTGCGGCGCACGATCCGCGACAAGGGCGCGATGACCGTGGGCGCGTACACGACCTCCCCGGAGGTGGAGCGCGCGATCGAGGAGGTCTGTCTGGAGGAGTCGGCGCAGCTCTCGCTGAATCTGACCGGCGGGGTGTATGTGAACCAGACGGCGGCGTTCTCCGACTTCCACGGCTCCGGCGGCAATCCCGCGGCCAACGCGGCCCTGTGCGACAGCGCCTTCGTCGCCTCCCGGTTCCATGTGGTGGAGGTCCGCCGGCAGGGCTGACCGACCGGCGGGCGGTACGCGAGCGGGCGGCGGGGCCGGTCAGGGGCCGGGCGGCAGTGCCGGGCCTCCCCAGTGGAAGAGGGCCATCGCCACGCTGGTGGCGAGGTTGTAGCTGGAGACCTGCGGCCGCATGGGAAGCGACAGCAGCCGGGTCGCCCGGCCGCGCAGCTCCGCCGAGACGCCGTGGCGCTCGGACCCGAAGACGAGCAGCGCGTCGTCGGGCAGCGGGACGGACCGGATGTCGTCCCCCTCCGGGTCCAGCGCGTACAGCGGCCCCGGCGGGAAGTCGTCGGGCGCCAGCCGCTCGACGGCGGTGGCGTAGTGGAGTCCGGCGCCCGCCCGGACCGCGTTGGGGTGCCAGGGATCCAGATCGCCGGTGGTGATCACCCCGGTCGCGCCGAATCCGGCGGCGAGCCGGACCACCGCGCCGACGTTCCCGAGATTGCGGGGGTTGTCCAGGACGACGACGGGCGACCGCCGGGGCAGGCTCGCCAGGGCCTCCCTGTTCGCGGTGCGCGCGGGCCGGGCCGCCAGGGCGGCGACCCGGGTGGGATGGAGCCGGGGAAGCAGCTCCCGCAGGGTCTCCACGGGAGTCTCGACGAGGAGACCGGCGAGACGCTCCCGCACATCGCCGGCGAGCCCGTCGGCCAGCTCCAGCACGGCCGCCCTGTCGCTGGTGATCGCGCACCACACCTCCGCGTCGAAGCGGAGTGCGTGCTTCAGCGCATGGAAGCCGTCGAGCAGCACCGCGTCGGGTGCGCTCTCGCGCCACCGCTGTACCGCCTTCGCGGCCTCGCCGTCGCTCATCGCCCAAGGCTGTCGTCGCTCATCGCCCAAGGCTACGGCGCGGGCGAGCGCTCCCGTCCACCGGAGCGCGCCCGTCCACCGGAAAGCGCCCGCAGCCGGCCGCGCACCCGGTCCCGCCCTCCGGCGGTCCGTGCGCCGAGCCGGATCAGAAAGGCCGTCGGCAGGAAGACCGCGTCGGCGGCGATCATCGCCAGGGAGAAGAAGGGCAGTCCGAGCACGACGGAGATCGCCGCGTGCTCCAGGATCATGATCACCAGCAGGACGTTCTTCACCCGCCGGTTGAAGAGGGTGAAGGGGAAGGCGACCTGCACGATGACGGTCCCGTAGGTGATCACCATCACCATCACCCCGTGGGAGGCGAGCAGATCGGAGAGGGCGGGCCAGGGGGTGAAGTAGTCGAGCTGGAGCGGGTAGTAGAGCGCGGTGCCGTCCTGCCAGCGCGAGCCCTGGATCTTGTACCAGCCGGCCGTCGCGTAGATCAGACAGACCTCGGCCATGATCACCAGCAGGCCGGCGTTGTGGAGGACGTTGGCGAGGGCGTCCAGCAGGACGCGGCCCTGGCCGCGGGGCGCGTACCGGAGCACCGTCCACCACAGCCCCTGCACCGCCCAGACGGCCCAGAGGAAGAGCAGGACGGACCAGCCGGTCTGGTTGAGGAAGGTGCCGGCGACCAGGAGGACGCCGAGCACGGCCCAGAGCACCGGCCCGGCCGTGTCGGGCCGCGCCCCGCCCGGCGCGGCGGCGCGGTCCCGTTCGTTCCGGCGCTTCGCGCGCCACGCGTCCAGCGACCAGACCTGGGCGCAGCGGGTGAGGACCAGATAGATCGCCATCAGATGGATGACGTTGTCGCCGCCGTCGCCCATGAAGATCGAGCGGTTCTGCAGCGACAGCACCCCGACCATGAACAGCGCGGACATGGCGCGGGTCCGCCAGCCGAGCAGCAGCAGCGCGCTCGCCAGCACCGCGAGGGCGTAGACGGCCTCGAACCAGAGACGGCCGTCCGTCCACATCAGCACGGTGAAGGCGTCGTTGCCGGAGATCAGCTGACGGCCCAGCTCCCAGCTCCACGGTCCCTCGGGGCCGTACAGCTCATGGCGGTGGGGCAGCTCGCGCAGGAGGAAGAAGAGCCAGACGCCCGCGAAACCGATCCGGACGACGGCGGTCTGGTAGGGGCCGAGGGCGGTGGCGGTGATCCGCTGGACGGCGGCGGCGAACCGGCCGGCGGGGGCGGTCACCGGCTCGCCCCCGCCGGGGCGGGACGGGGCTCGTCCGCGCCGTCCGGCCGGTCGGCGGCGGTCACGGTCCACCAGGGCAGCAGCCGCTCGACGGGCCGGGTGTCGGTCTTCTCCTCGCTCCACGGCGGGGCCTTGACCAGGGTGGTGAGCGCTCGGAGCCGAATGCGCTCCACCGAGCCCCCCAGATCGCGCGCGTCGAGGCGGAGCATCGCGATCCGGCGCACATAGCTCTCGGAGAGCCGGCCCCGCAGCCCGGTCGGCCGGCCCTTGTCGTCGTGCGCGTTGACATAGAAGTCCCAGCCCCGGCGGAGTTCGTTCTGCCGGGTGTGGCTGGGGAGCAGACTGCCGCGTATCGCCTCGGCGTCCTGGGCGGTGAGATTGATCCAGTCGGTGGTCTCGCGGCCTCCGTCCAAGGTCCTGACCTCGGCCTTCACCTGTACGGAGACATTCTGCTGGAGCGGATTGGGGGCGAAGAGCTTCCAGTTCTGCTCGAACTCGGGATAGATCCAGGCGTTGATCGTCTCGCCGTGCCGCTTGGTGACGGTGTTGGACGGGGCGACATGGAGAAAGACCATGGCGACATGGACGAGGGCCGTGCAGGCGATCAGCGTGAGCGCGATTCCCGCGACGGCCCGCCAGACCGGTGAGAGCGCCATGACGCCCCGGGGCACGGCCTCGTCCCCGCCGTCCCCGTCTCCGCCGCCGGCCCCGGGGACGGGTGCCGAGGGCCCGCCGCCGACCGGGGATCCGCGCTGCTCAGGGGGGTGCGGCAGGGGGGCGGCCGACTCGCTCAGGACCGCTTCGGGCCACCGAACCCCGGTGCCTTCGACACCCTCGTGCCCGTACGAGCCCATCCCGCCCCGATCCCCGTCGGACCCACCTGGTCGTCCACAGGTCGGCTGTCCACAGGGTTGACACCTTAAGGGCCATCGACCGACCATTGAAGCCGACGAACCGAACGATCGGTCGGTAGGGGGCCCGGATGACGGCAATGACCGTGGACACGGCGGAGAGGTACGAGGCGGCCTTCGACGCGGCCGTCGCCGCCGACGAGCGCATCGAGCCGCGCGACTGGATGCCCGACGCCTACCGGGCGACGCTGGTCCGCCAGATGGCGCAGCACGCGCACTCGGAGATCATCGGCATGCAGCCGGAGGCGAACTGGATCACGCGCGCGCCCTCGCTGCGCCGCAAGGCGATCCTGATGGCCAAGGTCCAGGACGAGGCGGGCCACGGCCTGTATCTGTACAGCGCCGCCGAGACCCTGGGCACCAGCCGCGAGGAGCTGCTCGACAAGCTCCACGCCGGCCGCCAGAGATACTCCTCGATCTTCAACTATCCGACGCTGACCTGGGCCGACGTCGGAGCGATCGGCTGGCTGGTGGACGGCGCGGCGATCACGAACCAGGTGCCGCTCTGCCGCTGCTCCTACGGGCCCTACGCCCGGGCGATGGTCCGGATCTGCAAGGAGGAGTCCTTCCACCAGCGCCAGGGCTTCGAGCTGCTGCACGCCCTCTCCCGGGGCACCCCCGCCCAGCACGAGATGGCCCAGGACGCGGTGGACCGCTGGTGGTGGCCGTCGCTGATGATGTTCGGCCCCGCGGACGACGCCTCCGCCCATTCGGCCCAGTCCATGGCGTGGAAGATCAAGCGCCACTCCAACGACGAGCTGCGCCAGCGCTTCGTGGACATCTGCGTCCCCCAGGCGGAGGCGCTCGGGCTGACCCTCCCCGACCCCGAGCTGCGGTGGAACGAGGAGCGGGGACAGCATGACTTCGGGCCGATCGACTGGACCGAGTTCCAGGAGGTCCTCAAGGGGAACGGGCCGTGCAACGAGGAGCGGCTGACCCAGCGGCGCGAGGCCCACGAGAAGGGCGCCTGGGTCAGGGAGGCCGCGGCGGCCCACGCCGAGAAGCACCGGACGCCCCCGGCGCGGGCCGGACACCGCCAGGACCGGGAGGCGACGGCATGAGCGACATGGCCGACTGGCCCCTGTGGGAGGTCTTCGTCCGCTCCCGGCGCGGACTGTCCCACACCCACGCGGGCAGCCTGCACGCCCCCGACGCCGAAATGGCCCTGCGCAACGCGCGCGATCTCTACACCCGGCGCGGCGAGGGCGTCTCCCTCTGGGTCGTCCCCTCCGCCGCGATCACCGCCTCCTCGCCGGACGAGAAGGACCCGTTCTTCGAGCCCGCCGGGGACAAGCCCTACCGCCACCCGACGTTCTACGAGATCCCGGACGGGGTGAGCCATCTGTGACCACCACGGCGCACACGGCGGCGCTCGCCCTCGGCGACGACGCGCTGGTGCTCTCGCACCGGCTGGGGGAGTGGGCCGGGCACGCCCCGGTGCTGGAGGAGGAGGTCGCGCTCGCCAATATCGCGCTGGATCTGCTCGGCCAGGCGCGCGTGCTGCTCTCCCTCGCCGGCGACGAGGACGAGCTGGCCTATCTGCGCGAGGAGCGCGCCTTTCGCAACCTCCAGCTGGTCGAGCAGCCGAACGGCGACTTCGCCCACACCATCGCCCGCCAGCTGTACTTCTCCGTCCACCAGCGACTGCTGTACGAGCGGCTGGCGGCCGGCACGGGCCCGTTCGCCCCGCTCGCCGCGAAGGCGGTCAAGGAGGTCGCCTACCACCAGGACCACGCCGAGCAGTGGACGCTGCGCCTGGGCGACGGCACGGAGGAGAGCCACGACCGGATGCGGCGCGCCTGCGCGGCGCTGTGGCGGTACACCGGCGAGATGTTCCAGCCGGTCCCCGGACTCGGCCTGGACCCGCGGGAGCTGGAGACCGAGTGGCTGGAGACGGTCACCGGCGTACTGCTGAGGGCCACGCTCACCGTGCCGACGGGACCGCGCTCCGGCGCGTGGACGGCGGGCGCGGGCCGCCAGGGCGTGCACACCGAGCCGTTCGGCCGGATGCTCGCGGAGATGCAGCATCTGCACCGCAGCCACCCGGGGGCGTCATGGTGACCGGCGTCCGGAGCGAGAGCGGGACGGAAGGGACCGGGCACGACGGCGGGCCGGCCGGCGGCCGGAGTACGGACGGGCCGGCGCGGGCCCGGGGCGACGGCGGACCGGCGGGCGACACCGCGCTGGAGGCGCGGCTGCGCGCTCTCGCCGGGGCCGTGCCCGACCCGGAGCTTCCCGTGGTGACCCTGGCGGAGCTGGGCGTGCTGCGCGCGGTCCATCTGCTGGGCCCCGGCAGCGTCGAGGTCGAGCTGACCCCGACCTACACCGGCTGTCCCGCCGTCGAGGCCATGGCCGCGGACATCGAGCGGGTCCTCCACGACGACGGCATACCGCGGGTCTCGGTCGTCACCGTCCTCGCCCCGGCCTGGTCGACGGACGACATCAGCGCCGAAGGGCGGCGCAAGCTCGCCGAGTTCGGGATCGCCCCGCCCCGGCCCCACGCCTCGGACGGGCCTGTTCCGCTGACGCTCTCCGTGCGCTGCCCGCACTGCGGCTCCACCGACACCGAGCTGCTGAGCCGGTTCTCCTCCACCGCCTGCAAGGCGCTGCGCCGCTGTGCCTCCTGCCGTGAACCGTTCGACCACTTCAAGGAGTTGTAGATGTTCCATCCGCTCCGGGTCAGCGCGGTCGAACGGCTCACGGACGACGCGGTGGCCGTCGCCCTCACCGTCCCGCCCGAGCTGCGCGAGACCTTCCGGCACACCCCGGGCCAGCATCTGACCCTGCGCCGCACGGTGCTGGGCGAGGAGATCCGCCGCACCTACTCGATCTGCTCCCCGCCCGCGCCGCCCGGCGCGGATCCCGTGCTCCGGGTCGGCGTCCGGCTGGTCGACGGCGGCGCGTTCTCGACCTGGGCCCTCAAGGAGCTGGCGGTCGGCGACACCGTCGAGGCGATGGCCCCGATGGGCCGCTTCCGGCTGGATCCGCGCCCCGGGCTCTTCGCCGCGATCGTCGGCGGCAGCGGGATCACCCCGGTGCTGTCGATGGCGGCCACGGCGCTGGCGCGGGAGCCGAAGGCCCGGTTCTGTCTGGTCCGGAGCGACCGGACGGCCGCGTCCACCATGTTCCTGGACGAGGTCGCCGATCTGAAGGACCGCTTTCCGGACCGCTTCCAGCTGGTCACCGCGCTCTCCCGGGAGGAGCGGCAGTCGGGCCTGGTGTCCGGACGGCTGGACAGGGAGCGGCTGACCGCACTGCTGCCGAGACTGCTCCCGGTGACGGAGGTCGACGGCTGGTTCCTGTGTGGACCCTTCGGGCTGGTGACCGGCGCGGACCGGGCGCTGCGCGGGCTCGGCGTCGACCGGAGCCGGATCCACCAGGAGATCTTCCATGTGGACGACGGTTCCGCGCCCCCGCCCCCACCGGTGGCGGCCCCGGCCCATGCCGCGCTGACCGCGACCCTCGGCGGCCGCTCCGGCACCTGGCCCGTACGGGAGGGCGATTCCCTGCTGGAGACGGTGCTGCGCAGCCGCTCCGACGCTCCCTACGCCTGCAAGGGCGGGGTCTGCGGCACCTGCAGGGCGTTCCTTGTCTCGGGCGAGGTGCGGATGGACCGCAATTACGCGCTGGAGCCCGAGGAGACCGAGGCGGGCTATGTGCTGGCCTGTCAGTCGCACCCGGCCACCTCGGAGGTGGAGCTGGACTTCGACCGCTGAGCCGCCGGGCGGCCGGGCGGCCGTCGACGCCGTCCTGTCCCGTCCCGCTCCCGTCCCGCTCCCGTCCCGCTCCCGTCCCGCCCCGTCCGCACGGTGTTCTTTTTCCAGAACCTGTTCTATCTTGACGACCCGTCAGATACACGTCCGGGAGCGCAGTCCGGTCGCGGGGCGGACCGGGTCGGATCGTGGCGGACCGGGTCGGACACACCCGCGGGCC
The DNA here is from genome assembly GCF_043080985.1 of Streptomyces sp. NPDC014894. Classification (NCBI taxonomy): domain Bacteria; kingdom Bacillati; phylum Actinomycetota; class Actinomycetes; order Kitasatosporales; family Streptomycetaceae; genus Streptomyces; species Streptomyces sp. NPDC014894. The sequence goes on along the minus strand of NZ_JBIBWD010000007.1, from coordinate 171,858 downwards.
AGGGGAGGACAGGAAGTGGACTTCACCTTCACCGAGGAGCAGCGGGCGGCCGTCGACGCCGCCCGGTCGATCTTCGCGGGCGTCGCGCCCGACGGGGTGCCGAGCCCCGCGCTCACCCCGGGAGCGGTGGCCGAGGACTTCGACCGGCCGCTGTGGGCCCGGCTCGCCAAGGCCGATCTGCTGAGCCTGGTGCTGTCGCCGGAGCACGGCGGCGCGGGGCTGGACGCCGTCGCGCTCTGTCTGGTGCTGCGCGAGTCGGCCGCAGTGCTGGCCCGGGTGCCGCTGCTGGAGACCTGTGCCGTCGCCATGGCCGTGGAGCGCCACGGCGCAGAGGAGCTGTCGGCCGGGCTGCTCCCCCGGGTCGGCAGCGGCGAGCTGGTGATCACCGTGGGGGCCAATGGCCGCACCGGCCACGAGGCCGCCGAACTCGCCGTCACGGCGCGCCCGGACGCGCGGACGGACGGCTGGGTGCTGGACGGCGTGCAGACGGGGGTGGCCTGGGCCCGGTCGGCGGATCTGATCGCGGTGCCCGCGCACCGCGGGCCGGGCCGCGCGGTCCTCGCCCTGGTCCCCGGCGACCGCGCCGGCGTCTCCTTCGCCGACCAGGTCTCCACCAGCGGAGAGCGGTATGCGGAGGTCCGTCTCGACTCCGTGCGGATCGCCCGGCACGAACTCGTCGACGACGAGGGCGCCTGGGAGTGGCTGCGGCTGCTGCTCACCACCGGGACCTGCGCGCGGGCGCTGGGTCTGGGCGAGCGGGTCCTCGCGATGACGAGCGAGTACACCGGCGAACGGAAGCAGTTCGGCTTCCCGGTGGCGACGTTCCAGGCGGTCGCCGTGCAGACCGCCGACCGCTATATCGATCTCCGGGCCATGGCGGCGACCTTGTGGCAGGCGGCCTGGCGGCTGACCCCGGGCCGGGGGGAGGCCGGGGCGGACGGAGCGCTGCCGGCCGCCGCCGATGTGGCGGTGGCGAAGATCTGGGCCTCCGACGGGGTGCGCCGGGTGGTGCAGACCGCCCAGCATCTGCACGGCGGTCTCGGCGCGGACACCGACTATCCGCTCCACCGCTACCACGCCTGGGCCAAACAGCTGGAGCTGTCGCTCGGCCCGGCCGCCGCGCACGAGGAGGCCCTCGGCGATCTGCTGGCGGCCCACCCGCCCGGCGAGTAGCCCACGGAGCCGGTACGGACGGCGAGGGCCCGGGCCGCCCCGGATCCCCGGCCCACGGCCCCGGACGCCAGGCCCCGGGGCCACTCCTGAGGGCCGGCCCGGGCCCTGCGCCGCACCCTCGGACCTCCGGCCCAGGGCTCCCGGGTCCTGGCCTCCCGGGCTCCCGGGCTCCCGGACCTCAGAGCCTGAGGACCCGAGGACCTGAAGGCCACCGGCCCCCGGCCCCCGGCCGAAGTCTCAGGCGACGAAGGCCGGGCTGCCGTCGTCGGTGACCATGGGGCGCTGCGCGGCCTCCCAGGCCAGCATCCCGCCCTCGATGTTCACCGCGTCGATCCCCTGCTGCACCAGATACTGAGTGACCTGGGCGGACCGACCGCCCACCCGGCACATCACATGGGCCCGGCGGCCGTCCGCGACCGCCTCGGTCACCTCGCCGAAGCGGGCGACGAAGTCGCTCATGGGGACATGGAGCGCGCCCTCGACGTGCCCGGCCGCCCACTCGTCGTTCTCCCGCACGTCCAGCACCAGTCCGTCGGACGGCACCGCCGCGGCGTCCACCGAGGGCAGCGGGGCGAAGTTCATGGGTCATGCCTTCCTGTGGGGGAACGCGCCGCGCGGATCCGCGCGGCGGTCTCGTCGGGCGGGGCCACCGGTCCCGGCGGCCCCCGGCTCCGCCGCGGCCGGCCCGGCGGGATACGCCGGGACAGCCCCGGAAAACCTACTCCACCAGTCCGGCGAGTTCCTTCTCCCGTTCGGAGACCTGGGCGAGCAGCTGCTCGGCGATCTCCTCCAGCAGCCGGTCCGGATCGTCCGGGGCCAGCCGCATCATCGCGCCGATCGCGCTCTCCTCCAGCTCGCCGGCGACCGCGGTCAGCATCTCCTTGCGCCGGGAGAGCCACTCCAGCCGGGCGTACAGCTCCTCGGCCTCGCCGAACCGGGGCGCGGCGGGCGCGGGCCCCGCGGCCCACTCCTCGGCCAGCTCCCGCAGCGCGTCGGCCTCGCCGAGGGCGTAGGCGGCGTTCACCCGGGTGATGAACTCCTCCCGCCGCTCCCGCTCCACGTCGTCCTGCGCCAGATCCGGGTGCGCCTTACGGACCAGCTCGCGGTAGAGCTTGCGGGCCTCCTCGCTCGGCCGCACCCGCTGCGGCGCCCGCACCGGGCGGCCGCTCAGCATCGCGGCGGCCTCGGCGGGCAGCCCCTCGGAGTCCATCCAGCCGTGGAACAGCTCGTCGACGCCCGGCATCGGCATCACGGCCGCCCGCGCCTCCCGGGCCTTGCGCAGATCCTCCGGGTCGCCGCTGCGGGCGGCGCGGGCCTCGGCGATACGCGCGTCCAGCTCGTCCAGCCGCGCGTACATCGGGCCGAGCTTCTGGTGATGCAGCCGGGAGAAGTTCTCGACCTCCACCCGGAACGTCTCCAGCGCGATCTCGAACTCGATCAGCGCCTGCTCGGCCGCGCGCACCGCCCGCTCCAGCCGGGCCTCCGGCCGCTCCGCCGCGTCCTGCTCATCGTCGTTGGGGGGCGTCGCTCCGCCGGGCGCATCCTGGGTCACCCGCCCAGCCTACGGGCGCGGCCGGACCCCGCCGTCACACCCCCGGCTCGGCGGCCGTACGACCGGCCTTGACCGCCCGCACCAGATCCGCGTGGTCGGCCTCCGTACGGTCGGCGTAGACCGCCGCGAAACGGGCCAGCGCCTCGTCCAGCTCCTCGCTCTTGCCGCAGTAGCCCGCGATCACCCGCGGGTCGGCGCTGTGCGCGTGGGCGCGGGCCAGCAGGGCGCCCGTCATCCGGCCGTAGTCGTCCAGCTCGTCGGCGGTGAGCGCCGCCGGGTCCACGCTTCCCTTGCGGTTCCGGAACTGCCGCACCTGGAACGGCCGACCCTCGACCGTCGTCCAGCCCAGCAGAATGTCGCTGACCACCTGCATCCGCTTCTGGCCCAGCACCACCCGGCGACCCTCGTGGTCCACCTCGGGGGCGGGGAAGCCGGACGCCTCCAGATGCGGCAGCAGCGCCGAGGCCCGCGCCTCCTTCACCTGGAGCACCAGCGGATCGCCCCGGTGGTCGAGCAGCAGCACCACATAGGAGCGGGTGCCGACGCTGCCGGTGCCGACCACCCGGAACGCCACATCGTGGATCTCGTAGCGGGCCAGCAGCGGCAGCCGGTCCTCCGACACCGTGCCCAGATACTCCCCCAGCGCCGCGGCGACGGCCGCCGCCTCCCGGTCGGGCACCCGGCGCAGCACCGGGGGCGCGTCCACGAAGCGCCGGGACTCGCCCACGGCGTCGGAACAGATCTCGGTCGCCCTGGCGGCGAAGCGCGCGCTGGTGTTGTTGCGGGCCTTCTCCGAGACCCGTCCCAGGGTGCCGAGGAGATCCCGCGCGTCGGTGTGGGAGACCAGCTCCTCGTCCGCGATGGCGTTCCACGCGTCCAGGGCGGGCATTTTCGCCAGCAGCCGCATGGTGCGCCGGTACGCGCCCATCGCGTCGAAGGCGGCGGACCGGCAGACGTCCTCGTCCGCGCCCGACGCCCGGCCCGCCAGCACCAGGGAGACCGCGAGGCGCTTGACGTCCCACTCCCAGGGCCCGACGACGGTCTCGTCGAAGTCGTTCAGATCCATCACCAGCCGGCCCCGGGCGTCGCCGTAGAGACCGAAATTGGCGGCGTGGGCGTCTCCGCAGATCTGGGCGCGGACACCGGTGACGGGGGTGCCCACCAGGTCGTGGGCCATCAGCCCGGCCGAGCCGCGCAGAAACGCGAACGGCGAGGCGGTCATCCTGCCCACCCGGATCGGGGTCAGCTCGGGCACCCGGCCCCGGCTGGACTCCTCGACGGCCTCGACCGCGCCCGGCCGTCCCTCGGACAGCACCAGGCAGTCGTGCGAGGCCCTGGGTATCCGGTTCCGCAGCGCCTTGCCCTCCTGCTTCGGCGTCGCCCCGGCGTCGGCGCCGCGCCGGTGCGCGAAGCCCGGCACCACCGGAATACGGCCGCTCGCGCCGACCGTGCCACGACCGGTCTCCCCGGGCGCCGTCCACTCGATCCGCACCGTCTGGACCTCGCTCATGATGTGCGGCCCTCCCCGTTCTCGTACCCGTTCACCGTCAGTGGCTCCAGACCGTACCCGCGCGCGCCTTTCCCGGCAGCAGGGGCGGACGGCCTCCGGGGACGTTTCACGTGAAACAGCCGCCACGGCCCCAGGCCCGACAGACCGCGACACAGCCCGGACGCGACAGCCCGGACGCGGCCCGGGCCCGACGCCACAGCCCGACCCGACCCGACCCAGACCCCGACCCGAGCCCGACGCCACGGCCCAGGCCCCCACGGCCGGCCCAGGAGCGACGGCCGGCCGCCCGGCGTCAGCCCCCCAGTCCCGCGTCCCGGGCCAACAGCGCGGCCTGCACCCGGTTCTCGCACTCCAGCTTCGCCAGGATCCGGCTGACATAGGTCTTCACGGTGGCCTCGCTCATATGGAGCCGGCGGCCCGCCTCCGCGTTGGACAGCCCCTCGCCCAGCAGCGCGAGCACATCCCGCTCCCGGGCGCTGAGCTGGGAGACCAGGGTCCGCGCCCGCTCGTTGCGGGCCACGGACCGCCCGGAGGCCAGCTGGTCCACCACATGCCGGGTCGCGCCGGGCGAGAGATACGCGTCACCCGCCGCGGCGGCCCGGACGGCGCCGATCAGCTCGGCGGGCGCGGTGTCCTTCAGCAGGAACCCGGCCCCGCCGGACTCCAGCGCCCGCAGCACGTTCTCCCGCTCGCCGAAGGTCGTCAGGATGACGACCCGGGTCGAGGGAACCGTCCGGCGCAGCTCCGCCATCGCCGTGAGCCCGTCCATCACGGGCATCTGGATGTCCAGCAGCACCACATCGGCCCCGTGCGCCCGGACCAGCTCGATCGCCTCGCGCCCGTTCGACGCCTCGGCGACCACCTCGATCTGCCGGTCCGAGGTGAGGATCAGCCGGATCCCGGCCCTGATCAACGGCTCGTCGTCGGCGATGACGACGCGAATCGGCGCCCCGGTCATATCCACCCCACCCACCCGTGTCCGCCGCCCGGCTGTCCGGTCCGCGGTCTGTCCGGGCCGCCCCGAACCCGGCCGGCCGTGCCCCAAGACTGCACCACCGGCCCCCTGGTCACTCGGCCGCCCCTTCTCCCCCCGATCCGACCGGGGGCGGGCGGGCCCGGGGCTACCGCGTGACGTCGTACGCCTTCTTCTCGACCAGCAGTCCGTCCCGGAAGCAGAACCGGAACACGGGCTCGGATTCGTAGTCCTCCGACATCTCGGACGACATCAGCACCAGGCACTGGGAGCCGTGCGGCCTCTTCGGGCCCTTCCCGCTGAGGCCGGTCGTCGCGACCGTGTCCCCGGTCGGCAGCCGGTCGCGCACCGAGTCCTCACTCTCCCCCACCTCGACCTGGTCGTACTCGGCCCGGTCGATCATGCCCTCGTCCATGGAGTCGACCAGGAACACCAATCCGCCGATCGTCGCCGCCGCCATCACCGCCACCGCGACCGCCGCGATCACACAGCCCAGACCCGCGCTGCCGAACCTCCGCCGCACGGGCTCCGTGCCCGGCGCGCCCGGGGGCGGCCACCCCGTGGCCCCCCAGTTCATGACCGGCACACCGTCCGCGTAGACGCCGTCCGACCGAGGCTGCGGCGGATACGGCTGCGGCGGCGGGAAGTCCTCCTCGGCGGCGAGCGGGGCCGCCTCCACCACCCCGTACGGCAGGACGCCCGCCACCCGGAAGCCCCCGCCCTCGAAGGCTCCGGCGTGCACCATCCCGCCCACCAGCCGGGCCCGCTCCCGCAGCCCGGTCAGCCCCTGACCGCCGCTGACCACCTCGCCGCCCGGCGCGGCCGCGGGCCCGCTGACGATCTCGACGACGAGGGAGTCCGGCTCATAGCGCAGCTCCACCTCGATCGGAGCGCCGGGAGCGTGCTTGAAGGCGTTGGTCAACGCCTCCTGCACGATCCGGTACGCGGCGTGATCGGCGGCGGCGGCCAGTGGCCGCGTCTCGCCGCTGTGCCGCAGCTCCACCGTGCTGCCGGCGGCCCGGGCGGCCTCCACCAGCTCCCCGACTCCGGCGGCGCCGCGTGCCGCCCGACCCGTCTCGTCCACGGGGGCGGGCGTCTCCCGGACCCCGTCCCGCAGAATCCCGACGACCTCGCGCAGCTCGTGCATCGCGGTCACCGAGGCGTTCCGCAGCACCCCGACCGCCTCCCGCTGCCGGCCGGTCAGCTCGGGGTCGACCTCCAGGGCCCCGGTGTGCACGGCGATCAGCGCCAGCTGGTGACCGAGGCTGTCGTGCATGTCCTGGGCTATCCGCTGCCGTTCCACCAGCCGCGCCTGGTCCGCGATCATCTGGCGCTCCCAGAGCAGCTGGGCGTTGCGCTCGTGGAGGGCGTGCAGCAGGGTCTTGCGCTGGCCCCAGTGGCGGCTGGCCAGTCCGGGGACGACGGTCGTCGCCAGGAAGGCGAGCGTGAGCAGCAGCGCCAGCTCCACGGCCTTCTCCAGCTCGGGGCGCTCGGTCAGCGCCACCAGAGCCATGAAGGCGAGGTACGCGCCGGTGAACGCCGCCAGCGCCCGCAGGGCCCCCACGATCCGGCGGCCGGCGGACCAGCCGACCACGATCTGCACCAGGACGAGTCCGACGACCTCCACGGAGAGCGCGGCGGTGACGATCAGCACCGGCGCGGGAAGCCTGCGCCGCAGCAGCGAGAGCGCCCCGGCGCCGAGGGCGGCGGAGACGACCCAGGGGCCGCTCTTGCCCAGCAGCTGCTCGATCCCGGCCGCCAGCAGCGCCAGGACCAGCGCGAGCACCAGCTCCACGCCCGTTCCGCGCCGGGGCGTCACGGGCGCGCCCCGACGCGGCGACCGGTGCTCCGGCGCACCCAGCCAGGCCCAGCCCGCGCGCAGTCCGGCGAGGATCCTCGAAGAGACGTTCACATCGGCACCCTAGGCAGCCGTCCCGGCCGCCCACCGCCCTCTTTCGTCCCCCGCGCCCACGACGAAGGTCGCGACCCGCACCGGAGCGGGAAGGCCGGAGGCGGGAGCCGGAGCCCGGCGACCCGGAGCACCCCGGCCCTGGCCCCCTGGCCCCGGCGGCTCCCAGGAACGCCGGAGAAAAATCCGTACCCCGGGAACGCGCAAGCCCCGTAGGTCGTTGGACCTACGGGGCTTGCGATCTTGTGCGCGAGGGGGGAGTTGAACCCCCACGCCCTTTCGGGCACTGGAACCTGAATCCAGCGCGTCTGCCTATTCCGCCACCCGCGCATTGGGTGTTGTCGTTCGGTTTACCCGCCGGTCCGGCGTGTCTCCCTGGCGACATGCAGAAGATTAGCACGCTGCACAGGGTGGAATCACATCCGATTGTTTGCCGGACCCGGCGGGCGAACAGACGCAGGAGCAGGGAGGGCGCACCGGCGCGGACACGGGACACCGGACGGCCCGCCCCCGCTCCTGCTCGGCTCCCCCCGGGTGCGGGACACTGTCATGGGGCCGCCTCTACGATCCGTGTGAGAGGTGACACTCATCGACGGGGCAGACAAGGGGAACCAGCCGATTTCCCGACGCGTGGATACGATCAGTAAGCAGTATCAGGACGGCAGCAACGGAGGAGGTGCCCGATGGGAGTCCTGAAGCGTTTTGAGCAGCGTCTCGAAGGCCTGGTCAACGGCACCTTCGCCAAGGTGTTCAAGTCCGAGGTCCAGCCCGTCGAGATCGCCGGCGCCCTCCAGCGCGAGTGCGACAACAACGCGACGATCTGGAACCGCGAGCGGACCGTCGTCCCCAATGACTTCATCGTGGAGCTGAGCGCGCCCGACTTCGAGCGTCTGAGCCCCTACTCCGGCCAGCTCGGCGACGAGCTGGCCGGACTGGTGCGCGAATACGCCAAGCAGCAGCGCTACACCTTCATGGGGCCCATCAAGGTCCATCTGGAGAAGGCCGACGACCTCGACACCGGGCTGTACCGGGTGCGCAGCCGCACCCTCGCGTCGAGTACGTCACAGACGCCCGGTCCCGGCGCCCCGGGCCCCGAGGCGGGCGCGCGCACCGACTCCCCGGCCTCCGGAGCGCGCGGAGGGTACGGCTATCCGCCGCCCGCCGCCGCGCCCCCGATGCCGCCCGGCCCGCCGCCGGGCGGACGCCCCGGCCTCTCCGCCGTACCGGACCGCGGTCCGGCGACCGGCCCCGGCCCGCTGCCGGGCGCCCAGGTGCGGCGCTGGATCGAGATCAACGGCACCCGCCATCAGATCTCCCGCCCGACGCTGGTGCTGGGCCGCAGCACCGACGCCGACGTGCGGATCGACGACCCCGGCGTATCGCGCCGGCACTGTGAGATCCGGACCGGAACGCCCTCGACGATCCAGGATCTCGGGTCCACCAACGGCATCGTGGTGGACGGGCAGCACACCACCCGCGCTACGCTCCGCGACGGCTCGCGGATCGTCGTGGGCAGCACCACCATCGTTTACCGGCAAGCCGAAGGGTGAAGCGGGGGCAATGTCAGAGCTGACCCTGACGGTCATGCGGCTGGGTTTCCTAGCCGTTCTGTGGCTGTTCGTCATCGTGGCCGTCCAGGTCATTCGCAGCGATCTGTTCGGTACGCGGGTCACGCAGCGCGGTTCACGCCGCAATGCGGACCAGCGTCCCCAGCAGGCTCGCCAAACCGCCGCGCCGCCACCGCAGCGGCAGCAGTCCGGGAGCCGCCAGCGGCGCGGGGCGCCCACCAAGCTGGTGGTGTCCGAGGGCACCCTCACCGGCACCACCGTGGCGCTCCAGGGCCAGACCATCACCCTGGGCCGCGCGCACGACTCCACCATCGTGCTGGACGACGACTACGCGTCCAGCAGGCATGCCAGGATCTATCCCGACCGTGACGGCCAGTGGATCGTCGAGGATCTCGGGTCCACCAACGGCACCTATCTCGACCGGTCCCGGCTCACCACGCCGACGCCGATTCCGCTGGGCGCGCCGATCCGCATCGGCAAGACCGTCATCGAGCTGCGGAAGTAGTAAGACATATGACAGCGCGCGAGCGGAGCGAGCGAGCCGCAGCGGTCCCGACAGCGGACCGGGACCGGCTCCCGACCGGAGGGTGGGCAGTGTGGCTCGAGACCGGCTGTACCCCGAGCCGACGGGAGAGGTGCGCATGAGTCTTTCCCTGCGCTTCGCCGCCGGATCGCACAAGGGCATGATCCGCGAGGGCAACGAGGACTCCGGCTACGCCGGCCCCCGGCTGCTCGCCATCGCCGACGGCATGGGCGGTCAGGCGGCGGGCGAGGTCGCCTCCTCGGAGGTCATCTCCACGCTCGTCCAGCTCGACGACGACGTCCCCGGTTCGGACATCCTCACCTCGCTCGGCACCGCCGTGCAGCAGGCCAACGACCAGCTCCGGCTGATGGTCGAGGAGGACCCGCAGCTGGAGGGCATGGGCACCACGCTCACCGCCCTGCTCTGGACCGGCCGGCGCCTCGGCCTGGTCCATGTCGGCGACTCCCGCGCCTATCTGCTGCGGGACGGCGTCCTCACCCAGATCACCCAGGACCACACCTGGGTGCAGCGGCTGGTGGACGAGGGCCGGATCACCGAGGAAGAGGCCACCACCCATCCGCAGCGCTCGCTGCTGATGCGCGCGCTGGGCAGCGGCGACCATGTCGAACCGGATCTCTCCATCCGCGAGGTCCGGGCCGGCGACCGCTATCTGATCTGCTCCGACGGCCTCTCCGGAGTGGTCTCCCACCAGACGATGGAGGAGACCCTCGCCAGCTATCAGGGCCCGCAGGAGACGATCCAGGATCTGATCCAGCTCGCCCTGCGCGGCGGCGGCCCCGACAACATCACCTGCATCGTCGCCGACGTGTTCGACACCGACGCCGGCGACACCCTGGCCGAGCAGCTCAGCGACACCCCGGTCGTGGTGGGCGCGGTCGCCGAGAACCAGCTCCAGCTGAACGACGGCGGGGCCATGCAGACCCCGGCCGGCCGCGCGGCCGGCCTGGGCCGTCCCGTACCGCCGCAGCAGGGCGGCTTCGGCCCGCCCGGCAGCGGCGACGGCTACGAGGGCATGCCCGCCGAGGGCGGCTTCGACCAGTACGGCGACGACGACTTCACCAAGCCCCGCGCCGGACGCGCCTGGCTGAAGAGATCGTTCTACATCGTGCTCGCCCTCGCGGTCGTCGGCGGCGGTCTGTACGGCGGCTACCGCTGGACGCAGACCCAGTACTACGTCGGCACCAAGGACGGGCACGTCGCCCTCTACCAGGGCATCAGCCAGGACCTGGCCTGGATCTCGCTCTCAAAGGTCGAGAAGGACCACCCCGAGATCGAACTCAAGTACCTCCCGCCCTACCAGCGCAAGCAGGTGGAGGCGACGATCACCCAGAAGACGCTCGGCAAGGCGCGGACGAAGGTCGGCGAACTGGCCGCCCAGGCGTCCGCGTGCAAGAAGGAGGAGCAGCGCCGCGACGCCGCCGACCGCGCGAGCGCTCCGCCGCCCGGTGAGGGCGAGGCCGGGGGAACCGCCGGCGCGCCCGCCGCATCGAACGACAAGAAGAAGCCGACCGCTGCCTCTCCCTCTCCTACTCCGGGCCCCACTCTCTCGGAGGACGAGCAGAAGCTGGCCTCGAACTGCGGTAAGCAGTAATCAGCCGTAGGGGGCCTCTCCACACATGAGCGTTGTCACCAACACCACCACGATCGGCGCGATCGAAGCACCGAGCCGCCGCAACACCGAGCTGATGATGCTCGCCTTCGCGGTCGCCGTTCCGGTCTTCGCGTACATCAATGTGGGGCTCGCCCTCGACGGCAAGCTGCCCACCGGAGTCCTCGGGTACGGACTGGGGCTCGGGCTCCTGGCCGCGGTGGCGCATCTCGTGGTGCGGAAGTTCGCCAAGTACGCCGACCCGCTGCTGCTGCCGCTCGCGGTGCTGCTCAACGGGCTCGGGCTGGTCCTGATCTGGCGGCTGGACCAGTCGCAGCGGCTGATCAAGCGCGCCGAGTTCCGCTGGGGATCCTTCTCCCCCGACGCGCCCAAGCAGATGCTCTACTCGGCGATCGGCATCGCGCTCTTCGTCGCCGTGCTGCTGCTGCTCAAGGACCACCGGATCCTCCAGCGCTACACCTACATCTCGATGGCGGTGGCGCTGGTCCTGCTGGTCCTGCCGATGTTCTTCCCCGCCCGCAACGGCGCGAAGATCTGGATCAGCCTCGGCCCGATCAACCTGCAGCCGGGCGAGTTCGCGAAAATCATCATCGCGATCTTCTTCTCCGGCTATCTCATGGTGAAACGGGACGCGCTGGCGCTCGCCAGCCGCCGGGTGATGGGGCTGTATCTGCCGCGCGGACGCGACCTCGGCCCGATCCTGGTGGTCTGGGCGATGTCGATCCTGATCCTGGTCTTCGAGACCGACCTCGGCACCTCGCTGCTCTTCTTCGGCCTCTTCGTGATCATGCTGTACGTGGCCACCGAGCGCACCAGCTGGATCATCTTCGGTCTGCTGATGTCGGCCGCCGGCGCGGTCGGGGTCGCCACCTTCGAACCGCACGTCCAGCAGCGGGTGCAGTTCTGGCTGAACCCCTTCGACGACGAGACCTGGGCGCAGAGCGACCAGATCGGCCAGGCGCTGATGTCCTTCGGCGCGGGCGGCACCCTGGGCACCGGACTCGGCCAGGGCAACTCCGACCTGATCGGCTTCGCCGCCAACTCCGACTTCATCCTCTCCACCGTCGGCGAGGAGTTCGGGCTCGCCGGGACGATGGCGTTCCTGATGATCTACGGCCTGATCGTGGAGCGCGGCGTACGGACCGCGCTCGCGGCCCGCGACCCGTTCGGCAAGCTGCTCGCGGTCGGCCTCTCGGGCGCCTTCGCGATCCAGGTCTTCGTGGTCGCCGGCGGTGTGATGGGCCTCATCCCGCTGACCGGCATGACGATGCCGTTCGTCGCGGCCGGCGGTTCGTCGGTGATCGCCAACTGGGCGCTGATCGCCATTCTGATCCGTATCAGCGACACCGCGCGGCGGCCCGCGCCCGCCCCCGCCCCGTCCCCCGACGCCGAGATGACCCAGGTGGTCCGACCGTGAACAAGCCCCTGCGCCGGATCGCGATCTTCTGTGGACTGCTCGTCCTCGCCCTGCTGGTGCGCACCAACTGGCTCCAGTACGTCGAGGCGGACGAGCTGAACGAGAACGACCGGAATCGCCGGATCCAGATCGATCGCTACGCCAGCGAGCGCGGCAACATCATCGTGGACGGCAAGCGCATCACCGGCTCGGTCAAGACCGACGACACCGACTTCGTCTTCAAGCGGACCTATGTCGACGGGCCCATGTGGGCCCCGGTGACCGGGTACGCCTCCCAGGCGTTCGACGCCAATCAGCTGGAGAAGCTCCAGGACGGCATCCTCTCGGGCAACTCCGACCAGCTCTTCTTCGACCGCACGATGGCGATGTTCACCGGCGACAAGAAGAAGGGCGGCAATGTCGTCACCACGCTGAACGGCGCCGCCCAGAAGGCCGCCTGGAAGGGGCTGGGCGACAAGAAGGGCGCGGTCGCGGCCATCGAGCCGAAGACCGGCAAGATCCTGGCGCTCGCCTCGACCCCGTCGTACGACCCCGCCTCGTTCTCGGGGTACGCGGCCTCGGACGAGAAGGCGTGGAACGCGCTGGGCAAGGACAAGGACAAGCCGATGCTCAACCGGGCATTGCGCGAGATCTACCCGCCCGGCTCCACCTTCAAGGTGCTCACCGCCGCCGCCGCCCTGGAGCACGGCGCGGTGAAGAACATCGACGAGCCGACCGACACGCCCGAGCCGTACATCCTCCCGAACACCCGCACCCCGATGAAGAACCTGGTCACCGGGTGCAAGAACGTGAGCCTGAAGAAGGCGCTGGAGATCTCCTGCAACTCCGTCTTCGCCAAGCTCGCCGATGACGTCGGCCGGGAGAAGATGCTGGAGACGGCCGAGAAGTTCGGGTTCAACGACCCGGAGCTGTACACCCCGGTCCGGGTCTCCGAGTCGGTCTACGACAAGGAGATGGAGCGCTCGGAGAACTCGCTCTCCGCGATCGGCCAGTTCAACACCGCCACCACGCCGCTCCAGATGGCCATGGTCACCGCGGGCATCGCCAACGACGGCAAGCTGATGAAGCCGTACATGGTCGATCAGCTGGAGTCGCCGGACCTCGACGTGATCGAGAAGACCGAGCCCGAGGAGCTGAACCGTCCGATCTCCCCGGAGACCGCGCAGCTCGTCCAGCAGATGATGGAGAACGTGGTCGAGAGCGGCAGCGGCAAGCGCGCCCAGATCGGCGGCGGAGTCAAGGTCGGCGGCAAGACCGGTACCGCCCAGCACGGCGCGAACAACAGCAAGCGGCCGTACGCCTGGTTCATCTCGTACGCCAAGACGAGCGAGGGATCGCCGGTCGCGGTCGCGGTCATCGTCGAGGACTCCGGCGCCACCGCGCGGGACGACATCACCGGCGGCGGACTGGCCGCCCCGGTCGCCAAGGACGTGATGAAGGCGGTGCTGGACAGCAAGGAGTGACTCGGATCACCCCCGGCCTCCATACCCGCACATTGCGATACCGGTCGGGTATCAGCTGGCGGTCGCGGGCTGATCGGGCGGTGAGCGGCCGGTAGCGTAGTCGCGAACAGCGCACCGCCAAACCACGCTCAGGTGCGGTGGGGACTGACGGAGAGGGCTGGAACAGCTATGGAAGAGCCGCGTCGCCTCGGCGGCCGGTACGAACTGGGCTCGGTGCTCGGCCGTGGTGGCATGGCGGAGGTCTACCTCGCCCACGACACCCGGCTCGGCCGCACCGTCGCCGTGAAGACGCTGCGGGCCGATCTCGCCCGTGATCCGTCCTTCCAGGCCCGGTTCCGCCGTGAGGCCCAGTCGGCCGCCTCGCTCAACCATCCCGCGATCGTCGCGGTGTACGACACCGGCGAGGACTACGTCGACGGCGTCTCCATCCCGTACATCGTGATGGAGTACGTCGACGGCTCCACGCTGAGAGAGCTGCTGCACTCCGGCCGGAAGCTGCTCCCCGAGCGCACGCTGGAGATGACGATCGGCATCCTCCAGGCGCTGGAGTACTCGCACCGCAACAACATCGTCCACCGGGACATCAAGCCGGCCAACGTCATGCTGACGCGGACCGGTCAGGTCAAGGTGATGGACTTCGGCATCGCGCGCGCCATGGGCGACGCCGGGATGACGATGACCCAGACCTCCGCGGTCATCGGCACCGCCCAGTACCTCTCCCCCGAGCAGGCCAAGGGCGAGCAGGTCGACGCGCGCTCCGACCTGTACTCCACCGGCTGTCTGCTCTACGAACTCCTCACCGTGCGGCCGCCGTTCATCGGCGACTCGCCGGTGGCGGTGGCGTATCAGCATGTCCGCGAGGAGCCGCAGTCCCCGTCGAACTTCGACGCCGAGATCACCCCCGAGATGGACGCCATCGTCCTCAAGGCGCTGGTCAAGGACCCGGACTACCGCTATCAGTCGGCGGACGAGATGCGCGCCGACATCGAGGCCTGCCTCGACGGGCAGCCGGTCGCGGCGACGGCGGCGATGGGCTCCGTCGGCTACGGCTATCCGCCGGAGGAACAGCCCACCACCGCGCTCCGACAGTCGGACCCCGCGGCCGCCCAGACCTCGATGCTCCCGCCGATGAATCCGGACGACGGGAGCTTCGGCGGTTATGACGACGGGCGGGGCCGGCGGGGCCGGGGGCGGAAGTCCAGCACCTCCACGATCCTGCTGGTGGTCGCGGGCATCCTGGTCCTGATCGGCGCGGTCCTCATCGGCCGGTCCGTCTTCGGCGACAAGGCCGAGGCCGGCGGGATGGCGGTGCCGGAGATCGTCGGCCTGACCGTCGAGGAGGCCGAGGAGCACGCCACCAACGCGTCCATCAAGCTCCAGGAGTCGGGCACGGAGCGCTGCGACCAGCCCAAGGGGAAGATCTGCAGCCAGTCGCCCAGCGACGGGACGATCAATGAGGGCGAGACCCTCACCTATGTCCTCTCCGAGGGCGCCCCGCAGGTCGAGGTCCCGGACGTCACGGAGAAGTCCAAGGACAGCGCCCAGGAGGCGCTGAAGCTCAAGGGCTTCGAGGTGGGGATCAAGGAGGTCGAGTCCTCCGAGGCCGACCCCGGGACCGTGATGAGCCAGGATCCGGCGCAGAACAGCATGGCCGACAAGGGCACCAAGGTCACCATCACGGTGGCGACGCAGTCGCTCCGGCTCGTGCCCTCGGTGGTCGGGAACCAGCTGGCGATCGCGCAGAACCAGCTCCAGGCCAACGGCTTCCAGGTGAACACCGAGTACGTGGACTCCGAGAAGCCCAAGGACGAGGTCGTCAGCCAGACTCCCGAGGGGGAGACCAAGGCGGCCAAGAGCAGCACGGTGACGCTCAAGGTCTCCAAGGGTCCGGCGCAGACCATCCAGGTGCCGAATGTGACGGGCTCGACGCTCGGCGAGGCCAAGGCCCTGCTGACGCAGGCCGGTCTCCAGATCGGCAAGATCGACGGTACGGACGAGGACACCGCCCGGGTCATGAGCCAGACCCCGACGGCCGGCTCGCAGGCCACCGCGAATCAGCAGGTCAATGTGACGACCGTCGACTTCGGCGAGGGCAACGGGAGCAACGGCGAGAACCCCGGCGGAGGCAACGGCGGCGGCGACACCGGTGGAAACGAGGGTGAGGGCGACGGCGAGGAGAACGGCGGCTTCATCGGCGGCATAGGCGGCTGACGCCCCCGCCGAACCCGCTTCGGCCCTCTCGCCGCCCGGCGCCTCCGCACCGGAGACCGCGGACCGGCATCGAGCCCCGGCGCCCGACAGGGAGCCGGGGCTTCGGCGTGGAAGGAGGGCTCAGCCGCGGGCGGTACGACGGCGAGCGAAACGGCGGCGGGCGCTACGGGCACGAGCGGTACGGCGGTGAACGGTACGGGCGCGGGCGGTACGGCGGTGAACGGTACGGGCACGAGCGGTACGACGGCGAGCGGTACGGCGGTGAACGGTACGGGCGCGGGCGGTACGGCGATCGTGACCGCAGGAGAGGCTCAGCGCAGCTCGGCCGGCTCGGTGCGGTCCTTGTCGACCTTGACCTCGCGCACCAGCTCGCCCCAGACGATGTAGCGGTAGTTCGAGGTGAAGACGGGGGTGCAGGTCGTCAGCGTGATGTAGCGGCCCGCCTTGGTCCTCCCCGACTCCTTCGGGACCGCGTTGATCACATCCACGTTGTACTTGGAGGTCTCCGGCAGCGTCTTGTAGACCTTGTAGACGTACCAGGTGTCCCGGGTCTCGAAGACGATCGGATCGCCGTCCTCGATCTTGTGGATGTTGTGGAACTTGGCCCCGTGGCCGTCGCGGTGGGCGGCCAGGGTGAAGTTGCCCTTGTCGTCCCAGGGGAGCGCGGACTCGACCGGATCGGTGTAGTAGCCCGCGATGCCGTCGTTGAGCTTCTTGGGGTCGGTGCCCTTCTTCACCAGCACCTCGCCGTTCTTCATGGCGGGCACATGGAGGAAGCCGATGCCGTCCCGGGTGTCGAGCGCGCCGGGGCCGCCCGCGCCGCCGCGGCCGTCCTTCCAGCCGTCGCGCACCTGGTCGCTCTGGCGGGCGGACTCGCGGTCCGCGAGGACATTCGTCCACCAGAGCGAGTAGGCGACGAAGAGGCCCAGCACCACGCCGACGGTGATCAGCAGTTCACCGAAGACACTGATGACGCCGGCGACCCGGCTGCGCGTACGTGACACTGCTTCTCTTCCCGTCTGGACTCGGGGACCGCCGATGCCCGGCCCCCGCGTGACCCGCCGGACGCCTGCCGCCCTAGCCTACGAGCGCGTCCGGTTTGCCCTTGCTGCGCGGCCGTTCCTCGACCATCTTGCCCCAGACGATCATCCGGTACGTCCTGGTGAATTCGGGCGTACAGGTGGTGAGGGTGATGTACCGGCCGGGCGCGGTGAAACCGGAGCCGGCCGGGACGGCGCTGATCGTCTGGACGTTGGACGGCGGGGTCTGCTGGAGGATGCTCGCCATCGTGTACGTGTAGTACGTGTCCTGGGTCTCGACCACGATCGGGTCGCCCGGTTCGAGGCGGTTGATGTAGCGGAAGGGCTCGCCGTGCGTATTGCGGTGGCCCGCGACCGCGAAGTTGCCCGTCGGGTCGGAGGGGAGCGCGGTCTTGAGCCCTCCCTGGTTGTAGTGACCGACCATGCCCCGGTCGAGGACCTTCTCGTTGTCGACGCCGGCGGCGACGGGGACGACCACGTCCAGCTTGGGGATGTGCATGATGGCGAACCCCTGGCCCGGGGCGAACGCGTCCGGCTCGCGGCCCTTCGCCCAGGCTTCCTGGATCTTGCTCGTCTCCCTGTCGACCTCCTGCCCGGCGCGGATGTTGGTCCACCAGAGCTGGTAGGTGACGAAGAGGAGCATCAGCACGCCGAAGGTGATGAACAGCTCGCCCATGGCGCGGCTGGCGATCACGGCCGGGCTGTCCTTGGCCGCCCTGGCCGCGCGGCGGGCCTCGACCCGGGTCAGCGGCCTCCCGGGGCCGCCGGGGGGCGGTGGCCCGCCCACGCCCCCGCCGGGGCGCACCACGGGGCTCTGAGCGGCCTCGGGGGGCATGGGTCTTCTGCGCCCCCGGCCGCCCTTGGCCGCTCTTCGCCGCTCGGCCCGCCCGGGCCCGGCGGGCACCGGCGGCAGCTGAGCCGTCGGCATGGGCCCGGGGGGCGCCTGCGGAGGCTGTACGGGCGGCATCGGCCCGGGGGGCACCAGGGGCAGCACCTCGGTGGCGTCCGGCCCCGCGGGGATCCGGGGAAGCACCTCGGTCGCGTCCGGCCCCGCGGGCACCCTCGGCAGCACCTCCGTCGCGTCCGGGCCCGCGGGCGCCGGGGGGATCCGCCCGGCCGGCCGGGCGCCGTACGGCGAGCGGTACGGGCCGCGGGCGGGCGCGGGGGGCTCGCCGGCGGGCCGCTGGGGGCCCCGGGCGCGCGGCCCGGGCGGTGTGTCTCCGTGACCGGCCGTGGGGTCGTACGCGTCCCCGGCGCGACCGGTGGTCACACCAGAGCCTTGGCCACAGCCTTGCCCACCACTGGCGCGAGGCCCGCCGATCGCTGCACCGCGCCGCGGTCGCCGCACTGCTCCAGCCAGTTGGCCAGCATCAGATGTCCGTGTTCGGTGAGGACGGACTCGGGGTGGAACTGGACGCCCTCGACGGGCAGATCACGGTGGCGCAGCCCCATGATGATGCCGTCGGCCGTCCACGCGGTGACCTCCAGCTCGGCCGGGAGGTCGGCCGGCTCGGCGGCGAGCGAGTGATAGCGCGTCGCGGTGAAGGGGGAGGGCAGCCGGGAGAAGACGCCCTTGCCCTCGTGGCTGACCGCGGAGGTCTTTCCGTGCAGCAGCTCGGGGGCCCGGTCCACCACCCCGCCGTACGCCACCGCCATCGACTGCATCCCGAGACAGACGCCGAAGACGGGGACGCCGGTGGCGGCGCAGTGCCGCACCATGTCGACGCAGACGCCCGCCTGCTCCGGGGCCCCGGGTCCGGGGGAGAGCAGCACGCCGTCGAAGCCGTCCTGGGCGTGGGCGAGGGCGACCTCGTCGTTTCTCACCACCTCGCACTCGGCGCCGAGCTGGTAGAGGTACTGGACGAGGTTGAAGACAAAGCTGTCGTAGTTGTCGACGACCAGAATGCGTGCGCTCATCGGGCGGTTCCCTCTTCCCCACCGGCGCCGCTCCCGGCGCTCGCTCCGTCGACCGTCACATCACCGAACGGAAGAAGTGGCTCCGCCCAGGGAAAGACGTACTGGAACAGCACATAGACGACCGCGAGGACGAGGACGAGCGAGATGACCGCCCGCACCCACGCGTTGCCCGGCAGATGCCGCCAGATCCAGCCGTACATGTGCCGTCCCTTTCCGTTCGGTACGGCTCCAGACTAAAGGGCGGGGCGGTCGCGCGGGGCGGCTGTGGAAAGCTCGCGGGCTCAGTCGCCGGCCATGGGCCGGGCGGTCTCCAGCCGGGCCCAGACGATCAGACGGTGGCTGCTGCCCCACTCGGGCTCGCAGGTCGTGAGCGTGAGGTACCGCCCCGGGCCGCGGAAGCCGGACTTCTCCGGTACGGGATCGATGACGCCGACATCGGTCGGGACGGTCCGCAGCGGCCGTTTTTCCACTCGATAGATGAACCGGGTCGTGCCGTCGGTCAGCTCGATCGCGTCCCCCCGGCGGAGGGCGGGGAAGTCCTTGAAGGGATCGCCGTGGGTCCGGCGGTGCCCGGCGACCGCGAAATTGCCCGGCGCGCCGAGGGCCGCGGTGTCCCTGTAGTGGCCGAGGCCCCGGCCGAGGGTGTCCGCCCGGGTGCCTTCGAGGACCGGCCAGTCCCAGTCGCGGCCGAAGCGGGGGATCCGCATGACGGCGAAGGGCTCTCCGTCCCGGTACGTCCGTTTCGCGGCCGGGTCCGGGGCCTTCGCCGGGGGCCGGGAGGGACGCGCGGACGGTTGGGGCGAGGGCCGCGCGGAATCGGCCGGGACGTCCCGCTCCGCGGCGGGGGCGGGGGCCGCCGGAGGAGTCGGTTCCACCGGGCCGTGCGGAGCGGCGGGGGCCGGCGGCGCGGGGGCGGCGGACCCGGCCCGCTCCTGGGACCACTGGGCCCGGAGCCGGTCGATCTCGCCCTCGGCGGCGTTCGCCGCCGTCACCCCGGTCCAGAACACCGCGTACACGACGAAGAGCACGATCACCGTGCCGGCCGTGACGCACAGCTCGCTGAGGGCTCTGACGACCAGCCGCAGCGACAACCGAACCGCCCCCGTCCCCAGGCGCTACTCCGCGGGCTCCGCGTAATGGAGGTCCACTGTGCCGGAGTAGCCGGGAAGAGTCACCGCCTCGCGCTCGTCGACTTTCCAGCCGAGCCCGTACGCCTTCACATACAGCTGGTAGTTCTGGAGCGCCGCGGAGGAGTCCAGGGCCTTCTCCAGCCGTCCCCGGTCGCCGACCGCGGTGATCTTGTACGGGGGCGAGTAGACGCGGCCCTGGAGGATCAGGGTGTTGCCGACGCAGCGCACGGCGCTGGTGGAGATCAGCCGCTGGTCCATGACCTGGATGCCCTCGGCTCCGCCCTTCCACAGCGCGTTGACGACCGCCTGCAGATCCTGCTGGTGGATGACCAGGTCATTGGCCTGGGGCTCGGGGTATCCGGGGGCGGCCTGCGCGTTCGGCGGGGCGTCGTCGAGGGTGACGGTCAGCGCGCGGCCCGACACCTCGCGGGTCCCGGCGGCGGACTCCAGCGCGCCGAACCGCTCGTCCTCCGCCCGGGTGGATCCGTCGTCGCGGTGGGCGAGGGTGTCGACCTCCTCCCGGAGCGCGGCCGTGGACTCGTCGAGATGGCCGTTCCTGGCGCTGCGCTGCTGAATGAGGTCGGAGAGCTTCAGCAGGGAGTCGTCGCTGCGGAGATCGGTGCCCCGGGCGGTGTTGAAACTGGTGACGAAGATCAGCCCGGCGAGGGCGAAGACGGCGGCCGTCAGCAGCCGGCCCGTCCGCCTTCTGAGGATCCGAACCGGGCCTGGCCTGGAGTTGGCGGAATTACTCAACGTACCCTTATCTCCTCAGGCGCCTCGGAAGCACTACGCTAACGGACGCCCGGGGGAGGCGGTGGTCCCCGTCGCTTCCCGCCCCGGACGCCAGCCACAGTTCCCTGCGCGGTCACGCAGCGCATCGACAGGAGAGTCCCTCGTGCCGAAGTCACGTATCCGCAAGAAGGCCGATTTCACGCCGCCGCCCGCCGCCAGGCAGCCGACCGCCATCAAGCTGACGAACCGCAGCTGGGTCGCCCCGGTGATGCTCGCGCTGTTCCTGATCGGGCTGGCCTGGATCGTCCTCTTCTATGTGACCGAGGGCAAGATGCCGCTCGAGTCCATCGGTGACTGGAACATCGTCGTCGGCTTCGGCTTCATCGCCGCCGGCTTCGGCGTCTCCACCCAGTGGAAGTAGCTTCACACCGAAGCTCGGCGCGTCAAGCCTTGCCCTGAGTTATCCACAGCGTTGTCCACAGTGGGGAAAAGGTCAGACGATCTGTGGATAACCTTCAAGATGTTGACGCCGGTGTGACTGCGTCGGCCATCCCGGTGATGGCCCTGTGCCCCTTGCCGCCGCTGGGAAAAACCCAGTTCAGCGACAAGGGGCACACATGTTCCGCACAGCATGCGCAGGATTCGCCACCCACTGTGGACAACCATGGGGAAAGTCCCCGCAAAGTCCCTGCTCACGGGCTTCCGACGGCCGGGCACGGGCCTCTGGGCACAGGCGGGCCTCCGGGCGCACGGCCTCGGATCAGCCGAGGGCCGCGGTCCTCGCCACCACCGTGATCACGATCGCCAGCAGTACGGCTCCGGAGACCCCGAGCTGGACCAGCGTGCGGCGCTCGCGCGGGGCGTACACCATGCCGAGGGTGATGAGCGTGCCCGCCACCAGCCCGCCGATGTGGCCCTCCCAGGAGATGTCCGGCCGGGTGAAGGTCAGCAGCAGGCTGATCGCGAGAATCAGCGCGACCGGCCGCATGTCCAGATTCGAGCGCCGGGCCAGCACGGCGAAGGCGCCCATCAGACCGAAGATCGCGCCCGACGCGCCGAGCGACGGCTGATTCGGCGCGGCGATCAGATAGGCGAGCGCGCTGCCGCCGAGCCCCGAGATCAGATAGAGCGCGAGATAGCGGCCGCGGCCGAGCGCCGGCTCCACCATCCGGCCCAGGAACCAGAGGCCGAGGAGGTTGAAGAGGATGTGCGGCACCTCCTGATGGAGGAAGACCGCGGTGAGCAGCCGGTACCACTGGCCGTCGGCGACGCCGACGATCTCGCCGAGCTGGGGGCTGATGGCCAGCCCGATCAGCTCCGTCTCTGCCACGAACCGGCCGCCGAGCACGAGCACCAGGGCGAACACCGCCGCGTTGAGCCCGATGAGGATCTTGGTGACCAGGAAGGGATCCTCGGCGACGGAACCGCCCGCTATGGTGCGCGGCCGGTTGGCGGCCGGGCTGTGGCCGGTGCCGGACCCGTCCTTCACACACTCCGGGCACTGGAAGCCCACCGAGGCGCTGACCATGCACTCCGGGCAGATCGGACGCTCGCAGCGGGTGCAGCTGATGCCCGTCTCGCGGCCCGGATGCCGATAGCAGCTGGGCAGCCCGGCGGCGCCCTGCGGCCCTTGCGGCTCCTGTGGACTGCCTGGCGCCTGATCCATGAGATCCCTCAATCCTCGTGAAGCAACACACCGCCCCGTCCATCAGACGGATGGACGGGGCGAAATCGTTCCCTGAGCGTTCCCCGGGAGGCCGGGGCCGAAGCCGGAGGGCCGGTCCGCGCGTCGGCCGGTCCGTACCGCCGGGGCCCGGGCCCCGGGTCAGCTCTCGCGGGACTCGATCACCACGGACTCGATCACGACGTCCTCGACCGGGCGGTCGGTGCGCGGATTGGTCCGCGTCCCCACGATCTCGTCCACGACCTTGGTGCTCGACGGGGCGAGCACCTCGCCGAAGATGGTGTGCTTGCCGGTCAGCCAGGCGGTCGGCGAGACGGTGATGAAGAACTGGGAGCCGTTGGTCCCCGGGCCGGCGTTGGCCATGGCCAGCAGATACGGCTTGGTGAAGGCCAGCTCGGGGTGGAACTCGTCCGCGAACTGATAGCCCGGGCCGCCGGTGCCGTTGCCCAGCGGGTCACCGCCCTGGATCATGAAGCCGCTGATCACCCGGTGGAAGACCGTGCCGTCGTACAGCTTCTCCGTGGAGGACTCGCCCGTCGCGGGGTTGACCCACTCCCGCTCGCCCTGGGCCAGCTCGACGAAGTTCCTGACCGTCTTGGGGGCGTGGTTCGGCAGCAGCCGGATCTCGATGTCGCCGCGGTTGGTCTTCAGGGTGGCGTAAAGCTGCTCGGCCACGGTACTGCCTTCCGTAAACACTTCTCGGGCTCTGCGAACCGTCCGATCCTCGCACGGAGGCCCGGGCACACGGAAAAGCCTCCGCGGTCGTGCCCGCGAAGGCGCGCGAAAGGCCGAACAGTGGCATCGTCGTGCACAGCCTCCGGTATGACCCGGATGCCCGTCCCGCATGCCGGAGCAGCGGTCGGCAGGCATGATGTGCCAGCAGACGGAAAGGCGAAAAGTACCGCACTGGGGATTTCCCCAGACCAGAAGAACGCCACCGAGGAGGAGGATCCCCGTGACCCGCATGGACAGCGTGCGCGCCGCGACCGATTCGGCGAAGGAAAGCGTGCTGCACGCCGCGGAAGTGGTGGCGCCTTACGCCGGTACGGCCCGGAACCAGGCCGCTCATTACGCGCACGAGGCGCGTGTGCACATCGCTCCGAAAGTCTCCCGAGCCGCTCATCGGGCCAGTGGTCAGGCCCGTGTTCAGTACGCCGCCCATGTGGCGCCGCATGTGCCGCCCCAAGTGGACGACGCCGCGCACCGGGCCGCGATCCAGGCCCGTAAAGCCGCTCGTCAGGCGGCCGACTACACCAAGCCGCGCGTCGAGCACGTGGTCGCGGCAGCTCAGCCCGTACGGGAGGAGGCCGCGTCTCGGTCCGCCGCCGCGCTGGCCGCGCTACGCGGACAGGTGACGCCGAAGGAGATCGCCAAGCTGGTGCGCAAGCACGAGCGGCGTTCGAAGGCCGCCCGGTTCGGCAAGGGGCTGGTGATCGTCGGCGTGGTGGCCGGCGGAGCCTTCGCCGTCTGGAAGTGGTGGGACAAGCAGGCCAACCCCGACTGGCTGGTGGAGCCGCCCGCCGCGACCGAGCTGTCCGACCGCGATCGGCTGTCGTCCGTCGACGGCAGTCCGGAGGCGCTGGACCCCGAGGTGCGGGCGAAGCAGGCCGAGGCGGAGGCCGCTGACGACCGGGACGAGCGCCGCTGACCTCGGCGTACGAGGACGAGTACGGGTACGAGTGCGCGTACGGGTACTCGTACGGGCCGTGGAGGGCCGGGAGAGGTGAAACCGATCCCGGCGCTTCATGCCGCGGTGGTCAGCAGTGAGCGGTCGGCGGCCGCGCCGAAGTCCTTCGCCCCGCGCGCCCCGATCGACACGACCCCGGAGTCCAGCGACACCGGGTCGAGGACCGGGAGCTTGCGCACGGACGGCGACGCGTTGTGGGCCTCCGCCCGGATGCGCTGCTTGATGGTGGGCGGCAGTGAGCGGGTACGGGAGCCGGGGCTCCATCGGGTGCTCTGGGCGGGGACCGCCGGGGCCGCGGTGCGGGCGCGGGCGCGGGACGCGCGCCGTTCGGCCCTCTCCGTACGTTCGGAGCGGGCCCGCCGGTGCTTGCGGTCCGGGCCGGCCGCTGTACGTCGCCGGCGGTCCCGCTGATCCGGAAGGCCCGGGAGACCCGGCCGCGCCGATCGTTCCGTACGCACCGGTCCGTCCCGGTGCTCCACTCCTCCGTCCGGCAGATCCGGACGCGCCGTCACGCCCTCCTGCCGGGCGATCGCCTCCGCGGCCGGCGCGGCGGCGGTGGCGGCGGTGGTGGTCCGCCGGGCGACGGCGGTGGCGGCGCGGGTCAGTCCCATCGAGGTGAGCAGGGCGACAAGGGCGGTGATGAAGGCGGTCCAGATGCTGGTGGTCGCGTGGGCTTCGGGTGTGGTCATGGCTCCTCGCTTTCGGTTGTTTCGAGTGGGGCGATCTACATACCTTTCTCATGATGTGTATGCATCTCGAGTTGCGAAGGACCGACGCAGGGGGTAGCCAGTTCTTCTGATGAACACCACCCGTTTGGGGGTCTTGGGGGTGCGGGGGGAGGGGGTTCTGTGCGGGGGCCCTCAATCGCCGGGCGGGCTGGATTTGACCGCGTGGTCCGGTGCGGGTGCCCCGGGGCGCGGGGGCGTCCTCAAACGCCGGACGGGCTGGGATTGACCGCCTGGTCCCGTGGGGTGCCCCGGGGCGCGGGGCCGTCCTCAAACGCCGGACGGGCTGAGATGGGCCGGGCGTCCTCAAGCGGCGGGCGGGCTGGGATTGACCGCGCGGTCCCGTGCAGGTGCCCCGGGGCGCGGGGGTGCCCTCAAACGCCGGGCGGGCTGGATTTGACCGCCTGGTCCCGTGGGGTGCCCCGGGGCGCGGGGGCGTCCTCAAACGCCGGACGGGCTGGAAATGACCGCGCGGTCCCGTGCAGGTGCCCCAGGTCGGGGCCGTCCTCAAACGCCGGACGGGCTGGGATGGGCCGGGCGTCCTCAAGCGGCGGGCGGGATGGGATTGACCGCGCGGTCCCGTGCAGGTGCCCCGGGGCGCGGGGGCGTCCTCAAGCGGCGGGCGGGCTGGGATGGGCCGGGCGTCCTCAAGCGGCGGGCGGGCTGGGATGGGCCGGGCGTTCTCGAACGCGGGATGGGCTGGTGTCCTCTGGTGGTGGGCGGGTGGGGGGGGTGGGGCTGGGGCTAGTCGGCTTCGAATTCGGCGGTGAGGTGGAGGGTGTTGGCGTTCTCGGTGAGGGTGCGGATTTTGTCGGGGGGGAAGCCGGTGGGGTGGGTGGCGTGGATTTCGACGGTGACTTCGATGTCGGCGTCGGCGGCGTCGAGGGGCTGGAGGATCTCGAAGACGTACTTGGCGGCGTTCTTGCTGTACTGCTCGGGGGTGAGCCGGGCGGTCGCGTAGAAGCGGGTCGGGGGACGGGCGGCGGGGGGCTGCGGGGCCGGGGCCGCGGGGGGCAGCGGGGACGGGGCCGAGAGGCTCGGTTCCGCGGGCGGGGCGGCGGTCGCGGCGGTCGCGGCGGCCTCTTCGGCGGATCGGCGGCGCTGGGCGAGCGCCAGATCGAGCCGGACCAGCAGCGTCCCGTCGGTGAGCTGACCGAAGCGCGCGTCGGCGCCGGGCAGGACGAGCCCCTGATAGCGGCCGCTCGCCGCGTCGTGGCCGACGGCCAGGGCGAAGCCCTCGTTCTCCCAGGTCAGCATGGAGAGCACATCCTCGACCCCCTGGTCGAGCACCGTCCGGTTCACCAGCCGGTTCATGTACGGATAGGCCGTGTGCAGCTCCCAGAGCCGCCCCAGCGAGATATGGCCGTCCTCCTCGAAGACCCGGGACAGCGGCCCGGTCAGCTTCTGGTGGAGGACCGCGGGCGCCTGCTGAAGATAGAGCATGCCCTCCCGCTTCAGCCGTTCGGCGGTGCGCACGGCGATGTCCTCGGCCCGGCCGCCGTCCACCCGCAGGCTCTCCCAGACGATCGGGTCGCCGGGGTGCTGCTCGGGGACGAGCGCCCAGCGATAGGCGTCGCCGACGCGCAGCTCGACCTTCTCGTTCGCCTGGTCGCGGCGGGTCTGCGCCTGGCGGCGCCGGCTCTCGGTGAGATCCAGCTCCAGATGGCGGTCGAGCACCTTCTTCCAGCCGAGGTACTCGCGGACCGCCTCCATGAGGTCGCCCATGTCCTTCTTGTCCGCCGCCAGGAAGACCAGCGTGTTCTGGTGCCGGCGCTTCCCGTGCCCGTGCGAGGAGAGCGTCTCGGCGGCGAAGTCCAGCGCCGGGGTGTCCCAGACGTCCTTGCCCGCCCGATGGGTGTGCCGGGGGTGCAGCAGCACCAGCCGGGCCTGGTCGGTGTCGGGCACGTCCTTGGTCTGCCGCGGGCCCACATGGACGGCCCCGAAGTCGCCGCGCCGCTTCGGCACGGCCTCCAGCCTCCGTACGATCTCCGCCCAGACGTCCTCGTCCCGGCCGATCAGCCGGTCGGCCTCGTCCTTGGCGGTACGGGTGATGTTGGCGTGGGTGTC
Source organism: Streptomyces sp. NPDC014894 (assembly GCF_043080985.1). Taxonomy (NCBI): domain Bacteria; kingdom Bacillati; phylum Actinomycetota; class Actinomycetes; order Kitasatosporales; family Streptomycetaceae; genus Streptomyces; species Streptomyces sp. NPDC014894. The sequence goes on along the minus strand of NZ_JBIBWD010000007.1, from coordinate 144,947 downwards.
GAACCAGTGCCGTTCGGCGTCGCCGTACAGATAGGTGGAGCGGTCGGCGAGCGTGTTCAGCGCGGTGCGGAAGTTGCCGAGGGCGTCGCCCGGTACGGCCATGCCGAGCCGGATGTACGGCTCGGCCAGGCCCTTCTTCGCCGCTCTGACGGTCGGCGCGGAGCCCATGAAGACGGTTCGGGCGATCCGGCGGCTCATCGCCCGCTGGCCGAGGACGGTCTTCTCGTTGTCGACGGCGACCGGGGTGGAGTCGGGGCCGTCGACATCGGCGTCGATGATCGGCTTCCAGCGGTCCTCCAGATAGTGGGTCAGCTCCCCCGCCACCCGCTGATCGTCCAGCGGAATGTCCCCCGGCATGATCATCGGGCTCTGGTTGCCGTCCCGCCACAGCGCGTGGATCACCGCGCTCATCAGCCGCAGCACACCCCGGGTGCGCTGGAAGCGGTCGAGCGTCGACCAGTCCTCGTAGAGCCGGCTGAACAGCTCCGGATGGATCGGATAGGTCGACTTGATCCGCCGCTCGTACTCGGTGCCGTCCGCGCCGGCCGGGAAGTCCCGCTTGTAGGTGGCGTAGAACTGGCTGAAGAGCCGGGCCGCCTTGTTCACCTCGGCCTGGACCTCGCCGGTCGGGGCCTCGAACAGCCGCCGCCGGACGATCTCGAACGACTCGTCCGAGCTGGCCGGACGCCAGGAGTCCGCCTTGCGGTGGATGACGCTCTGGAGCCGCGCGAGGGCCAGCTGCCCCGCCTCGCCGCCGATCTCGTCGGCGTCCGCCCGGTCCTCGCGGCCGTCCTCCGAGGCGGGGATGGAGAGCACCAGCTGCGCGCCGGAGACCGCCTCCACCGCCTCGGTGAGGGACTGCGCGAAGGAGAAGTGCGTCTCGAAGGTGCCCGCCGGCAGACTGTCGTCGCTGACCAGCTGGCGGGCGTAGACCACCCATTCGTCGATGAGGATCAGACAGGGCGCGTAAGCGGCGAGCAGATCCTGGAGCAGCTCGGACCCCGGGCTGGTGCGGCTGCGGTCGGCGGCCGCGATGACGTCGTACCCGCGCCGGCCGCCGAGCTGCCAGGCCAGCTCCCCCCACAGGGTGTTGACGGTGGTGCCGTCGGCCTTCGTCTCCGGCTGGCCGGGCGCGAGCGCCGTCCCCACCAGCACCGCGCGGCGCACGCCTTCGTCGGGCAGCCCGGCCGGGGCCGCCTCGATCAGCTCCTGCATCTCCTGCGGCAGCCGCTGACGCTGGAGCCCCGGCGCGTAGAGGTGGTAGAGCGCCAGCATGGAGTGGGTCTTGCCGCCGCCGAAGTTGGTCTGGAGATTGACCGTGGGGGCCGCGTTGCCGTCGCCCGCGACCCGCCGGAGCGAGGTGGCGAGGAGATCGCGCAGCCCCTCGGTGAGATAGGTGCGCTGGAAGAACTCCTCGGGCTCGGTGTACTCGGGCGCGCCCTCGCCCTTGGCCACCTGGGCGAGGTTGGCGGCGAACTCGGAGGCGTTGAAGTCGCCCCGGGCGACGTCCTGGTGGGGGACGAGAACCTCGCGCCAGGGGCGCAGCCCGTCGGCGGCGACGCTCGGCATGGCGGCGGCCCGCCGGGTCCGCCGCCGGGTCTCGGCCTCGATCACGGACCGCTGGAGGTCGAGCCGGGAGGTGCGGACCTGCTCGGCCAGCTCGGCGGCGGCCCCGACGGCGGTGAACAGGCGTTCGGCGGTGTCCAGGGCGCGTACGGTGTCGTCGGCGCTGAAGGCGGCGTTGTGCGCCCAGCGGTTGCGGACGTCGGCGACCTCTCCCGCGTAACCGCGGGTCGCGCCCGGGAGGGCGTGGCGGAAGTACGAGCCCCAGTAGCGCTGGAGGATGTTCAGCAGGAACTGCGGATCGCGGCGGGAGACGAGGCCGCGGCCCTTGTCGCGCTCCTCGGCGACGGCGTCGTCGAACCAGCCGGCTCCCTGGCGGCGGGTCAGCTCCCGGTCCACGAGCGGGAGCAGCCCGTCGGGCAGCAGTTCGATCATGCGGCCGACGCGGTCGCGGTTGCTCTGTGCCATGTCTGAACGGTCCTGCCTTCTGTCTTCCGTGGGTGTCGGGGTGTCCGGGGTGCCGGGGACGCCGCCCGGCCGGGCCGCCCGGCCGAGCGGTTCCGGCCGGCCGGTCGCTCAGCCGGTCAGAAGAGCTGTTCCGAGGTGACGCGCGCGCTCCCCCGCCGGTCCGCGTCCCGGGCCGCCGTCCGCAGGTCGGGCCAGGTGCTGACGAGATTGTTGAACCAGCGCTGGCTCTCCGTCCAGCCCCGGCCCTCACAGATGTTGTGCAGCAGATAGGCGAGGCCCTTCACGGTGTCCTCGTCGATCTCCGGCCGGACGCGCATCCGGGCGAGCAGCTCGCCCGCCGCGTCGATGCCCGCGCCCGGCCCCTTGCCCTCGATCAGCCGGGACAGCCGCATGGCCGCTTCCCACACGGTGAGCCGGTCGTCCCCGTCCGGGTCGTACGCCTCCGCCAGTCCGTCGGGCCTGATCAGGGCGGCCAGCCCGGCCGCCGAGGCGACCACGCCCGCGTGCACCAGCCCGGGTACGGAGGTGTTGTAGCGGTGGGCGACCCGCTCGGCCTTGCCGAAGTCGGCGGTCTCCCACTGGTGGTCCTCGAACCACTTGATGCACCAGCGGGTGTCCGCGTCGAAGTCCTCCTCGTACTCGGAGAGGATCTCGTCCAGCGCCTTGGTGATCAGCGAGAGCGCGGTGCGCACCCGCATGGGGGAGCCGTCGGGCTCGGTGACCCGGGTGTAGCGGGAGAAGATCTCCATACCGGGGCCGATGGCGGCCTGTCCCAGGTCGACGGCGGGGATGGAGCTCTGCTGGAGCGGTCTGACCCGGTCGGGAAGCTCCCGGCGCAGGGCCTGGAGGAAGCCCCGGCGGTCCAGGACGCCCGCGCCCTCGGGGCGGGGCCGGCAGACCATCGCCACATAGGACGCGAGCGCGTTGGCCCCCTGGCCGACCTGCCGGGTGCTGTTGGTGGCGTGCAGCGGCCAGGTGCCGACGACGCTCACCCCGGCGGCGAGCATCGCCTCGAGCAGGGCGTCCCAGGCGGACGAGGTCAGCTCGCCGTCCTTGGTCTCCTCCTGGCGGTGGGCGTAGATGACGACGATCGGCAGATCCGGGCGGGAGGCCGTCTTGAGGGAGGAGAAGACCTCGGTGAAACCCTCGATGAAGTAGGCGCGCGCCTTCTCCGCACCGCCGTGGCGGTACGGGTTGGCGATCAGCTCCTCCGTCTTGGGGGTGGCCATGGTGGCGAAGAGGTCGGGGTGGACGGCGCGGGCCGCCCGGCGCAGCCAGACGTAGAAGTAGTCGCTGAGGTCGGCGTAGTTGATCTGCGCGAAGTAGGGCGGGTCGGTGGCGATCAGCGCGCTGGCCGGCGGTACGAGCGAGCCGGCGTCGCGCGCGTCGGCCTGGACCGCGACGCCGGGGACGCCGGTCGCGGGCAGCGCGGACATTCCGCTGAGCACGCTGCTGATCTGGGAGCGCCAGCCGCCGACGGACTCGCCGAACGGATTGGCCTCGGCGAAGTCCCAGAGCATGGGCAGCGCCTGGCGTCCGAAGGCGGGCTCGGCCTTCGAGGGGCCGGTGCGGATCCGCCATCTGACCTGGGAGGAGTTGGACATGGCCAGTTTGCCGATGCAGACCGCGAGGACGGTGGCGATCGCGGCCGCCTGATCGGCGTCGCCGCCGTCGGCCTCGACCCACCCCGGCACCCGGGCGACGGTGTCGGCGAAGGCCCCGAGGGTGTGGAGCTGGCGGGGGGTGTAGATGTCGGCCTGGCGGCGGAGCCCGTAGAGCGGGGTCTTGAAGTCCCGGGTGTTGCCGGGGAAGTCGAGTTCGGGGATCTCGTCGGGGAGGTCGAGCGCAGCGGCGGCCGAGTGCGCCGGTTCGGGGACGAAGCGCCGTCCGGTCGCGTCGTCCACGGCGATCGCGAGCATCTTCAGGCCCATCCGGCCGTCGACGCCCGCCTTGCGGATGTACTTCTCGTCGACCTCGGTGGCGCAGGCCGGGCAGGAGAACTTGCCGCCGCGGCCGGCGCGCTTGGTGGCGTCCGCGATCGTCCCCGTCGTACCGGTGCGGATCTCGAAGCGGACCTCGCCGTCCTCGACGTGGGGTTTCAGCCAGGCTTCCCGCCCGGTCTGCTTGCTGAGCCAGGGGGAGCCGTAGAGCGGGACGGAGAGCCGACAGGCCGGGTTGGCGCAGGGGACGGTGCGCGCCCAGAGCCAGGCGACGACCGCGCCCTCGGCCACCGGCTCGTAGAGGTCGCCGACCTGCTCGCGGACGGCGGCCTCGACGCGTTCGGCGTAGTGGCGGACATCGGTCGTCAGCCCGGCGAGGGGATCGACGGAGGTGCCGGCGAGGGTGCCGTGTTCGCCGCTGACCGGGGGCTTTCCGTGTACGGCGGGGACGAGCGCGGTCTCCAGCCGGGTGACCAGGGCGGGTACGGGGTTGAGGTCGGCGGCGACGGTGGGCAGGCCGAGCCGCTGGGCCTCGACCAGGGTGGAGCCGCCGCCGCAGAACGGGTCGAGGACGGTGGGCAGCGGCCGGCCCTGTGCCCGCTCCTGCTCGGCGAGGACCTCGCGGGCCCGCCTGAGGGCCTCGGGCGCGGGGGCGGTGCCGTTCTCGGGGACCAGTTCCTCGATGATCCTCAGCAGCCGGGCGCGGCCGGGCTCGTCGCCGGGGTCGTCGACGACGGAGGCGAAGAGGAGGGCGCGCCAGGCCGGGGTGGGCATCGGCGCGAACCATTTGTGGATGTTCTTGATGGTGCCGACCTTGCGGTCCTTGTCGGCCTTGCCGGCCCGGCTGATGGCCTCGGTCGGCAGGGCGACCTCGATCAGCTTCCTCCTGCGCTCCGGACCGTCCGCCGCGGCGGCGCCCGCCGTGCCCGCGCCCGCGCTCGTGGCCGTACTCGTAGCCGTGCCCGCGCCCGCGCTCGTGCCCGTGGCCGTACTCGTAGCCGTGCCCGTGTTCGTATCCGTGCTCACAGGGGAGCCCCTCCCTTGGTCCAGGCGTCCGGCCACGACAGCAGGAGCCCCTCGGCTTTCAGATCCCCGAACTCGGTGTCGGCGAAGGCGTCGCTGAGATAGCGGACCTCGTCGTGCTCCGGCCCCTCGGGGTGGACGGACACCAGCGCGAGACGGTGGCGGTCGCCGCGGTTCTTGGCGACCAGGATCTCGTTGCGGCTGACGTAGAACTGCTCCGCGCCCGCCCGGCGGCCCTTCACCTCGATATGGACGAGTCCGCCGTCCGGGGTCAGGGAGCGCAGGTCGTACCCCGGGTTGTTGTGGGCCGTTTCCTCGGGGATCCGGCCCAGCGACCGTTCGGCGCGCAGCACGGCGGCGACGGCCCGGCGGTCGGTCTCGTACCCGTCGGCGGCGTGGACGTCCGGGGTGCGGCCGGGGCCCGCGGTGAGCAGGCCGATGGGCACGATCAGGGCGTGGCCCGCGACGACGGGCGGCCGCGGCCGCAGGGCGGCGTCCTTGTCCAGCCGCGCCAGGCGCTGTTCGCGGCGCAGCTCCAGCTCCTCGGCCCAGGCGCGGGCGCGCTCGGGGCGGTGGCGGACCCGTCTGCCCTCGGCGAGGTCCTGTTCGAGCCGGCCGGCCTGGGCGTGCCAGTAGCCGATCTCCTGGCGGAGCCGCTGTTCGACCTGGGTACGGGTGCGGTTCACCAGCGGCAGGACGCGTTCGCGGGCCGCCGCCAGCCGAACGGGCACGGCCTCCCGGACGGCCCAGTCCAGGGCTCGCGCGGCCGGTCCCCCGCTCAGCCACTCCGCGTCGAGCAGGGGCCGCGCGGCCTCGGCCTCGCGCGGGGTCGGCGGGCGGTGGTCGAGATAGGGGGCGGGCCCGGCGTCGCGGGCGGCGCCGTCGGGCAGCAGCTCGATGAAGGCGAAGCCCCGGTCGACGGCGTGTCCGTGGCCGTCGACGATGTCCTGTTCCAGGGCGACCAGCAGCCGGGGGGTGTCGCCGGTGTCGGCGGCGTCCACCAGGATCGCGCCCTCGGCGAGCGCGCCGCCGTGCAGCCGTACGGTCTCGTCGAGCACGGCGTCGAAGAGGGGGTGGCCGGGGGCGACGAGCGCGGCCGGGGGACGGCCGGGGACGGTGAGCCGGTCGCGGTCGAAGCAGACCCGTTCGTACGCGCGCTGCGGGAGGCGCTCGGGGAGGTCGCCGGGGGCGCGCAGGGCGGCCGGCACATGGGTGATCTCGAAGCGGCCGGCCTCCCGGGGCCGGAGGCGGCCGCCGAGCCGGGCGAAGGCGTCGCGGAAGAAGGCCTGGACGTAGTGCGGGTGCAGGCGGCGGGCCTGTGCCTCTTCCATACGCAGCCGCACCTTGTGGACGTCCTCGATCTCCATGACCTGGGCGTCGAGGGCGAGTCCCTTGATCAGTTCGACGGCGCGCTCGCCGACCCTGGCGTCGATGACCTGGTCGAGCTGGGATCGGACGGCGGGCTGATCGCCGTAGCGAATCGCCTTGACCAGCAGTTCTCGCAGCGGCTCGCCCTCGAAAATCTCGCCGAGGACATTGTAGACCTTGCCCTGATATGCCGTGCTCTGTTGTTCGATTTTGCTCAGCAGCCGCTGGAAGACCTGGCCCTCGCGGGTGTTGTCCGCGACCAGGTTCCACAGATGGCAGACCTCGGTCTGGCCGATCCGGTGGATCCGGCCGAACCGCTGCTCGATCCGGTTGGGGTTCCACGGCAGGTCGTAGTTGACCATGAGGTGGGCGCGCTGGAGGTTGAGGCCCTCGCCGGCCGCGTCGGTGGCGATGAGGACGAGGACCTCGGGGTCCTCGGTGAAGGCGTCCCGGATGTCGCGGCGCTTGCGGCGCGGGGTGCCGCCGTGGATGGCGACGACGGCCTCGGGCCGTCCGATCAGCGCGCGGACCCGGCGGGAGAGGTACTCCAGGGTGTCGCGGTGCTCGGTGAAGACGATCAGCTTGCGGGGCCGCCCCTCGGCGTCCCGCAGCCGCTCGCGGTCCTGGAGCAGGGCGGACAGCTCCAGCCATTTGCGGTCCTCGCCGAGCGCGAGCACCCGTCGCGCGAGACTCTCCAGCGCCCGCAGGGCGGCGATCTCCTGGTCCAGCTCCGCGGCGGTCAGCGCGGCGGAGGCGGAGTCGACGACCTGATCCTCCAGGGTCTCCAGCTCCTCCCCGGAGAGTTCGTCGGGATCCGTGTCCAGGAGGTCGGCCACGGCGGCGGGCTCGGGCCGGGGGGCGAACCGCGCGGCGGACGACTCCGTACGGCGGGTCTCCAGCCGGGTCCGGCGGCGCTCCAGGGAGCGGGCGATCGCCTCGGGGCTGGAGGCGAGCCGGCGCTGGAGCACGGTGAGGGCGAAGCCGACCTGATTGCCCCGGCGGCCGTCGAGCCGCTCGGCGCGGTTCATCTCGTCGCGTACGTAGTCGGTGACCCGCTCGTACAGCTCCCGCTCGGCCGGGGAGAGCAGGTAGGGCACGGTGGAGGCGCGGCGTTCGGGGAAGAGCCGCTTTCCGTCGAAGGTGAGCAGATCCTCCTTGACCATGCGGCGCATCAGCCCGGAGGCGTCGTGCCGGTGGACTCCGGCCCGGTACTTCCCGGCGAAGCGGTCGCCGTCGAGCAGCGCCAGGAAGAGCTGGAAGTCCTCCTCCTTGCCGGCGTGCGGGGTGGCGGTCAGCAGCAGGAAGTGGCGCGCGGTACGGCCGAGCAGCCGGCCCAGCTCGTAGCGGCGGGTGGTCTTCAGCTCGGCGCCGAAGTACCCGGCGCTCATCCGGTGGGCCTCGTCCACGATCACCAGGTCCCAGGAGACGGCCGCCAGCCGCTCCTGGATCTCGTCGGACCGGGCGAGGGCGTCCATCCGGGCGATCAGCCTGGGGTGCCGGGCGAAGACCGAGCCGTCGGGGGCGGAGTCGGTCAGCTCCTTGGTGAGCAGGGTGAAGTCCAGGCCGAACTTCTCCCGCAGCTCCTCCTGCCACTGGTCGACGAGGCCGCCCGGGGCGACGATCAGACAGCGCTCCAGATCGCCGCGGAGGGCGAGTTCCTTGATGTACAGACCGGCCATGATCGTCTTGCCCGCGCCGGGGTCGTCGGCGAGCAGGAAGCGCAGCGGGGTGCGCGGCAGCAGCTCGTTGTAGACGGCCTGGATCTGGTGCGGCAGCGGGTCCAGGGCGCTGGTGGAGACCGCGAGCATGGCGTCGCCCCGGGCCGCCGTCCGGATCCGCAGGGCCTCGGCGGCCAGCCGGAAGAGCGCGGGGTCGGCGCCGAACGCGCTCCGCGCGGAGGTCTGCGCGCCGGGCGCGAGCGCGCTCTCCTGGTCCCGGTAGAGCAGCGTCTCCTCGACGGATCCGCCGGGGCGGCGATAGGTGACCCGCGCGGCGTCGGGCCCGAACATCCGCAGCGCGACGATCTCGACGTCGTCGGCGGGGACGATGCCGGATATCGCCCGGCCGGGGGTGAGGTCCTCAAGACGCAGCGGGCCGGGCCCGGACATGGTGAGCCTCCTGGCGGCGGGTCCGTGATCGGCTGATCAGCTGATCGAAGAGGCTCCATGATGCCGCGCGGCGCGGGGGCGGGGGGAGGGGGATCGCGTACGCGGTTCTCCTGGGCGTGCGCGTGCGCGGGGCCCTGCGCGTACGCGTGCGCGTCGGCCTGCGCGGCGGCCCTCCGCGTACTCCTGCGCGTCGGGTGCCCTGCGCGTACGCGTCGCGGAGGGGCGGGGCGGGGGTACGCGGAGGGCCCCGGCCGGCCGGGCCGCGGTGGGGCGGCTCGGCCGGGCGGGGCCGGGGTGCCCCGGCCCGGGCGGGGGGCCGGGGCCGGGGTGTCATGGCCAGGGCCGGGCCCCGGCCGGCGGTCAGTGCTTCGCGGCGCCCGGGCGGTCCCCCTTGCCGTCCACGACGGAGCGCTCCAGCGCGGCGGTGCTCGCGGTGACGGTGCCCGCCTTGACCCCGTACGCGTCCTTCAGCTGAACGGTGCGCTCGCCGAGGTGGGCGTAGGTCTTCCGGTCGAAGATCCACTCGGTGCGGCTGACGCCCTCGCGGTCGGTCAGGGCGACCGCGACGCCCTCACGCCCGGCCGCGTCCTCGGCGCTCTCCACCAGGACGACCCCCGGGATCTTGGCCGCGGTCCGGTACAGCGCGGCCGAGACCTTCGGCGACGCGAGCTGTCCGCGCAGCAGGTCGCCGATGGTGACGAACGCCTGCTGGTGCGGCCCGTTTCCCGCGCCCTTCGTCTCCTCGTAGATCTTCTTCAGCAGCACGTCCGGGTCGGTGGGGAGGGCCTTGAGGTAGTCGTACGAAGGGGCGTTCAGCGACGGCCGGTACGGGGCGTTCAGCTCCTCGGAGCCGCCCCCGCCTTCGTTCTCGTCGTAGTCGAGGGAGGCCCCCTCGGTGACGCCCTCCTCCACGTACCACCCCTTCTGGCCGTCGGGGGACTTCCAGTCCTCCCGGGTGTGCGGCGGCGACACCCAGGACTTGGAGCCCTTCGGGCCGACCTCGGTACGGAGGAACGAGACCGTGCTCTTGACGTAGACGTACTGGTCCTCGTCCGGCTCCTGGACCGGCTGCCGCTCGGCGGCGGCGGAGATCCGGGACAGGGTGGAGGCCACGTTCTGGGTGCTGCCGAGGTCGACGGCGCCGTGGTCGACGGCCCCGCCGCCCCTGACCTCGCCCGCGCCGGGGCCGCTCCCGGCGCCCAGCACGCCGGTCAGCAGCACCCCGGCCAGGGCCATCGCGGTCAGCGGGACGCCGACGTAGAGCGCGCGCCGCACCGGCCGCGCCTTCGGGGCGCCGGCCTTCGGCTGGATCTCGTTCATCAGATGCTCCTCGAGCAGTCGTCGGCGGTCGTGCGGCAGATCCGGGTCGCCGGGCGCGGGCAGCAGCCGGGACAGTTCCGCACGGTCGAGCGGTTCCTGCGTCCGCCGCCAGGGGGTGCGGTTCATCGGTTCTTCTCCTGATTCGACCGGGCCGCATCCGTGCGGCCACCCTGTACTTGTCCGCGGGGCGCTCCGAGTTCCACCGGTTCCTCCAGATATTTCCCGGCGGGCGGGACCCGGGCCGGGGGCTCCTCCCCGGGAGAGCGGCGAAGCTCCTCCGCGGCGAGGGCGCGCAGCCGGGTGCGGGCCCTGGAGAGCCGGGAGCGGATCGTGCCGACGGGCACGCCGAGCGCCTCGGCGGCCTCCGCGTAGCCGAGGCCGGACCAGACGCAGAGGGTGAAGACCTCCCGGTCGCCTCGGCGCAGCCGCTTCAGCGCCCGCTGGGCGGCGGCGAGCTGGGCGGCGTCGGTGAGGCGTCCGACGAGTTCGTCGGCGAAGTCCGGCACGGTGTGGCGGGCCGGCAGCCGGGTGAGGGCCGTGCGGTGCCGGCGGGCCGCGCGGGTGGTGTTGCGGAGTACGTTGACGGCGATCCCCATCAGCCAGGGCCGCGGGCTGTCCCCCTCGTCCCGCAGCTTGCGGCGCAGCCGCCAGGCCTCCAGGAAGGTCAGCGACACGATGTCCTCGGCGACCGCCCAGTCGCCGGTGGTCCGCACCGCGTGCCGGTAGACCAAGGGGGAGTGGGCGGCGAACAGCTCCCTGAACGCGGCCGGGTCGCCCTCACGTATCCGGGCATGCATCGAATAGTCCACGTGAGCAGTTGTCCGCACGGCGGGGGAGGTTCCCGTGACTCAGGTCATACGGCTCAAACGGCCCCCACGGCCGGGGCCTCGGACCCCGGCACCGCGGCGGCGCGGGGCTGGAGGCACTCCTCCAGGAAGCCGAGGGCCCGCAGATGGTAGGCCCGGGCCGCCCACCCCAGGCTGATGTTGTGGCCCGCCCCCGGCTGACGGTCCACCAGGACCCGGGGCGCGGCGAGCAGCCCGGTGAGTTCGGCGACCGCCTCCGGATCGTGCCGCCACCAGGCCTCGTGCTCGGCGAAGGTGATCCGGACCGGGACCCGGACCCCGGCGGCCACCGCCGGGAAGCTCTCCTCCCAGCCCGCCGCCTCCGCCGGCTCCCGCACCGGCGTCTCGGCCACCAGGGAGGCGGCCAGGGTGAAGGTGTCCGGCGGATACAGGCCCAGCGGGCCCCAGTTCTGCCGGATGCCGCCCGGGCCGCCCGGGCGGCCCGGGCCGCCGGACGCGGGGCGGCCGGTGGGCGGCGGGACGGCGTAGCGGTGGCCGCAGCCGGAGACGTCCAGCCCGATGAGCGCGTCGTGGAGTCCGTGCGCGGCGGCGGTGAGCGCCACCTTGCCGCCGTAGGAGTGCGCCAGGACGAACAGGCCGGCGCCGAGCGGGCGTACGGCGCCGAAGTCCCGCAGCGCCGCCCGCAGCGTGGCGGCCTGCTCGGCGAGGGTCTGGCCCTCGGGCAGCTGCGGCGCGGACGCTCCGTAGCCGGGGCGGTCCACGGCGAGCACCGTGTAGCCCAGCTGCGCGCCGAGGGCGAGCAGCGAGAGCGTGGGGTGCGCCTGCCCGTCGAAGTAACCGGAGTTCATGCCCCCGCCGTGCACGGCGAGAACGGTGGCGCGCGGGGGCCCGGCCGGCTCGGCGAGCAGCGCGGAGAGCGTCACCCCGTCCGCGTCCAGCGAGACGCGGGAGACGCCTGGGGAGTGCGGTGGACGGGACAGGACTCCTCCTCGGTGGAGCTCGCCATCTGCTGCCGTCGTTCACCCTACGGCGGCCCGCCCGCCCGACGGCGCGCTTGAGCCCCGCGTGGCCCTCTCGTCGGGGGCCGCGGGGGAGCACGACAGCGGCGTACGCCGTCCGGTCGGGGGCCCGGGCGAGCGCCGCGCCCGGCAGGGGCGTACGCCGCCCGGTCCGGGGCCCCCGGCGAGCGCCGCGCCCGGCAGGGGCGGGCCTATGCGGCCCGCCCGCGGAGGGCGTCCTCCCCCGCCCCCGGCGCGTTCGCCGCCCCGCCCTCCGGGCCGATTACCGCTCGGCCCGCGCCCTTCGGCAGGATGGGGCGTATGACCGAGATCCGCACGCCCCGCCTCCTCCTTCGCCGCTGGCACGACGACGACCTCGTACCCATGGCGGAGATCAACGCGGACCCGGAGGTCATGCGGTGGATCGACGACGGGTCGGTGCTCGATCTGGAGGCCACCGCCGAGGCGATCGAGCGCTGGGAGGAGGAGTGGGATGAAGAGGGCTTCGGCCTCTTCGCCGTCGAGCTGCTGGCCTCGGGCGAGCTGATCGGCCTCACCGGGCTGTCCGTCCCCGAGTTCCTCCCCGAGGTCCTGCCCGCCGTGGAGATCTCCTGGCGGCTCGGCCGCTCGTACTGGGGCCAGGGCTACGCCTCCGAAGCCGCCCACGCGACTCTGGAGTTCGCCCTCCAGGACCGAGGTCTCGACCGGGTCATCGCCATCAGCCGTCCGGCCGACGACGCCTCCGAGAACGTCCTGCGCAAACTCGGCATGACCCAGGAGCGCGAGACCGAGGACCCGCGCCACGGCTTCACCCTCACCGTGCACGCGATCGACCTCACCGAGTTCGAGGCGTGACCGAGCCGGGGCCCGACCGAGCCGGGGCCCGGCAGGCGGGCCCGACCGGGGCCCCCGGGCCCCCGGCCCGCCGCCCGTCTAGCGGTCCCCGGCCGGCTGGAGCGAGCCCTCGGCATCCGTCCGGCCGGGCTCGCCGGGCTCGCCGTCGGCCGCGCCGCCCCCGCCGCCCCTGCGCAGCGCGGTCGTCGCGAGGACGGCGGTGACGGCGGCGAGCGCGGCGCAGACGGCGGCGACGGTGTTCAGCCCGGCGGTGTACGCCTCCCCGGCGGCCCCCAGCACCTGTTCGCCGAGGGCGGCGGGGAGCCCGCCGGCCTCCGCGACGGCGCCCTCGACCCCGCCGCGCACGGTGTCCGCGACATCCTCCGGCACCCCGGCCGGCACCGAGACAGCGCTCTGGTAGACCGCGCCGCCGAGGCTGCCGAGCGCCGCGACCCCGAAGGCGACGCCGAACTCCCCGCTGGTCTCCGAGAGCGAGGCGGCCGAGCCGCCCTTCTCCGGCGGGGCGGAGCCGACCACGAGATGGGTGCCGAGCGCCCCGATCGGACCGGTGCCGAGGAAGGCGATCACAAAGCCGGTGACGAGCAGCGGCAGCCCGCCGGCCGGTTCGACGAAGACGAGCAGCAGATAGCCGGCGGTGGTGACGCCGAGCCCGCAGCCGATGACCACGCTCATGGGCAGCCGCTTGGTCAGCGTCGGGGCCAGCGTCGCGGCGACGATGGAGACGATCGCCGACGGCACCATCCACAGACCGGCCTCGGCCGGCGAGAGGCCCTCCACCATCTGGAGGTAGCCGGAGATGAAGAGATAGCTGCCGCCCATGGTGACCATGGCGAACATCAGCACGAGCAGCGAGGCGGTGAAGGCGCCGCGCCGGAAGAGGCCGAGGTCCATCAGCGGGTGCTCCAGCCTGCCCTGGCGGCGGACGAACAGCGTGCCGAAGCCCAGACCGGCCACGATCGCGATCACCGGGACCGGCGCCCAGCCCTCGCGGGTGATCTCCTTGAGTCCGTAGATGACCGGCAGGATCGCGGCGAGCGAGAGCGCCGCACTGACCAGGTCGATCCGGCCGGCGTCCCGGTCGCGGTACTCGGGCAGCACGAAGGGCGCCGAGACCAGCAGGATCAGCATGACCGGCACGCCGAGCAGAAAGACCGAGCCCCACCACCAGTACTCCAGCATCACCCCGCCGATCACCGGCCCGAGCGCGGTGCCGCCCATGAAACAACTGGCCCAGACGGCGATGGCCCGGCCGCGCTGATGCCCGTCCTGGAACATATTGCTGATCAGGGCCAGCGTGGACGGCATCAGAGTGGCCGCGGCGATGCCGAGCAGGGCGCGGGTGACGATCAGCGCCTCGGCGCTGGTGGAGAAGGCGGCCGCCAGCGAGGTGACTCCGACGGCGAACGCGCCGGTCATCAGCAGTCTGCGCCGGCCGATCCGGTCGCCGAGGGTGCCCATCGTCACCAGGAACCCGGCCATCATGAACCCGTAGACGTCCATGATCCACAGGGTCTGGGCGCCGGTCGGGTTCAGCGACTCCGCGAGATGCGGCAGGGCCAGGAACAGCACGCTCTGGTCGAGCGCGAGCAGCAGGGTGGGCAGCGCCAGCACGGCGAGCCCGGCCCATTCCCGGGCTCCGGCCTTGGGGGGCGCGCTCTCGGGGACGGTCGATGACATGGTCTTCCTTCCATGGTCCGGCGGTCGTGTGGGGGAGCGCGCCGGGCGGGCTGTCCCACGGGCGGGGCCGGAGGCGTGCGGACGAAGGGGTACGAGGAGGTACGAGGGGGGCGGGCCGGAGCGGTGGTCCCCCGGCTCCGGGCCCGGCGGCCCCCGCGGACCACCACCGTGCGCCCCGGCGCTCCCGGCCCGCTCTCGATCCGCTCTCGGTCGCTTCCGGGACCGCCGCCGGAACCTCCCCCCGGGCCACCACCCGGGCCGGACCGGGGCCGGGCCCCCCGGACCGCCACCCGGGCCGGACCGGACCGCCGCCGACCGGCCCGGCCCCGGCCCCGGGCCGCCCGGCGACTCCCCGGCGCCGCCACCCGCGAACTCCCCCGTGCTCCCACCCCTCCCGTTCCGTCCCTGCACCCCTCCCGTTCCGTCCCTGTCGCCCCCTCCCCGCGTGGGTTAGCGTGATCACATGCGTTTCGGGGTGCTCGGTCCGCTGGGCGTGTGGACGGCGGACGGGCGGCCGGTCAAGGTCCCGGAACGGAAGGTCCGCGCCCTGCTCGCCTGTCTGCTGGCGCACCGGGGCCGCCCGGTCTCCGCCGACCGGCTGATCGACGAACTGTGGGGCGACCGGCCCCCGGGCAGACCCGCCGCCGTGCTCCAGAACAAGGTCTGGCAGCTGCGCCGCGCCCTGGAGAGCGCCGAGCCGGGCGGCCGGGAGCTGGTCGTATCGGTCTCCCTCGGCACTCCGGGATACGAACTGCGGGCCGGCCCCGACGCGGTGGACGCGGACCGCTTCCAGGCCTCGGCGGACCGCGCCCGGACCGCCGGCGATCCCAGGGAGCGGGCGGCGCTGCTCTCCGACGCGCTGGCGATGTGGCGGGGGCCCGCCTTCGCCGACTTCGCGGACGAGGAGTTCGTCCGCACCGCCGCCGCCGCGCTGGAGGAGCGGCGCCTCACCGCCCTGGAGGACCAGGCCGAGGCCCGGCTGCGGCTGGGGGAACACGCCCTGGTCGCGGACGAGCTGGGCGATCTGGTCGCCCGGCACCCGCTGCGCGAACGGCTGCGCACCGCGCAGATCCGGGCGCTGTATCTCGCGGGCCGCCAGAGCGCGGCCCTGAGCAGCTACGCCGAACTGCGGGAGCACCTCGCCGACCAGCTGGGACTCGATCCGGGCCCCGAACTGGCCGCCCTGCACCGGTCGATCCTCACCCAGGACCCGTCGCTCACCGCCGTGCCCTCGCCCGCGACCACGGCGGCCCGGCCGCCGTCGAACGTGCCGGGCGCGCTCACCGAGCTGATCGGCCGGGACGAGGCGGTCGCCGAGCTGGGCGCGGCGCTCGCCGCCCACCGGCTGGTGACGCTGACCGGACCGGGCGGGGTCGGCAAGACCCGGCTGGCCCTCGCGGTCGCCGCCCGGGCGGCCCCGGCCTTCCCCGGCGGGGTCCGGCTGGCCGAGTTCGCCGCGCTCGCCCCCTCACGCGCCCGGCGGAACGCCGACGCGCGCGACCCGGGCGTACGCGACCCCGGCACGGACGACCCGGGCGTACGCGACCCCGGAACACAGGACACCGGGGTACGGGAGCTGCTCGCCGCGCTGCTCGGCGTACGGGACGACATCTCCCCGCCGCCCGCCGCCGACACCGGTCCGCCGTCGCTCGCCGAACGGGTGGCGCAGGCGCTGGGCGACCGGCCGACGCTGCTGGTCCTCGACAACTGCGAGCATGTGGTGGAGGCCGTGGCGCGCCTGGTGGAACGGCTGCTCGCCGCGGCCCCCGGGCTGCGGGTGCTGGCGACCAGCCAGATCCCGCTGGGCGTCGCCGGCGAGCGCATCAGCGACGTACCGCCGCTGGAGGGGCCGCGCGCGGTGGAGCTGTTCGCGGCCCGGGCGTCCGCCGCCGCGCCCCGTTTCGTCCTCGACGAGACCAACGCCGAGGCGGTGGCGGCGATCTGCCGCCGGCTGGACGGCATCCCGCTGGCGGTGGAGATGGCCGCGACCCGGGTGCGGGTGCTGGGCGTGACGGAGCTGGCGGCCCGGCTGGACGACCGCTTCCGGCTGCTGGCCTCCGGGGTGCGCGGCGCGCCGGCCCGTCAGCGGACCCTGCGGGCGGTGATCGACTGGAGCTGGGAGCTGCTCGGCGAACGGGAGCGCACGGTGCTGCGACGGCTCGCGGTGCACGCCGACGGCTGCGCGCTCGCCGCCGCCGAGGAGATCTGCCCCGCGGGCGAAGTGGACCGTACGGAGGTGCTCGATCTGCTCGCGCGGCTGGTGGAGGCCTCCTTCGTGGTCGTCGCCGACACGGCGGACGGACCCCGCTACCGGCTGCTGGAGTCGGTCACCGCGTACTGCGTCGAACGGCTGCGGGAGAACGGCGAGCTGACCGCGCTCCAGCTGCTCCACCGGGACTACTGCACCAGGCTCGCCGAGCGGGCCGAACCTCATCTACGGGGCCACGACCAGCGGCGATGGCTGCGCAGGCTGGACGCGGAGAGCGCGAATCTGCGCACCGCGCTGGAGAGCGCCGTACGGGCGGGGGACGCGGAGCGCGCGCTGCGGCTGGTCAACGCGCTGAGCTGGTACTGGCATCTGCGGGGCCGCAACAGGGAGGCCGAGCGCTCCCTCGCCCGGGCCCTCGCGATACCCGCCCCGGACCCGGCGGACCCGGCCGCGCACGCCGCCGCCGTCGCCGCGGCCACGGCCGGACTCGGCGGGACACGCCTCGCGCTCGGCGGCAGCGCGGACCCGCTGTCGGTGTACCGGACGGCGCTGCTGCCGTACGAGAAGGTCGACGACCCGGCCGGACGGGCGCGGGCGGAGTGGTTCCTCGGCTCCAATCTGTACGGCATCGGCGATCTGGCCCCGAGCGAGGAGCTGGTGGCCGGGGCGCTGACCGCCTTCCGCGCGCTGGACGACCGGTGGGGCACGGCGGCCGCGCTCTCCAGCCAGGCCTTCCAGGCGAAGCTGCGGAGCGACTTCGGGGCGCTGCGCCGGCACGGCGAACAGAGCCTGGAGATCTTCCGCGAACTGGGCGACGGCTGGGGCAGTCTGCGGGCGATGGTGCCGCTCCAGACGCTGGCCGAGGTGGTCGGCGACTATCCGCGCGCGGGGCGGCTGCTGCGGGACGGGCTGCGGATGGCGGAGGACCTGGAGCTGTGGCCCGAGGTGTCGTTCCAGCTCGCCGGTCTGGGCCGGATCGCCCTGCTGACCGGGGAGCCGGACCGGGCCCGCGAGTACCACGAGCGGGCCCGGCGGCTCGCCGTCGAGCAGTCCGACACGTTCGGTGAGCAGTTCGCCGAGATCGGCCTCGGCATGGGAGCCCGCCGGACGGGCGACCTGGACGCCGCCGAGTCCCATATGGCCCATGTCCTGGCACTCCACCGCAAGATGGGTTACGAACCGGGCGCCCCGGCGCTGATCCTCACCGAGCTGGGCTTCGTCGCCGAGGCCCGCGGGGACGCGGCGGGAGCGCTGGAACTCCAGCTGTCCGCCTGGGCCGCCGTCCGCGCCACCGGCAACCCCCGGGCGGTCGCCCTCGCCCTGGAGGGCCTGGCCGGCGCCCGCCGCCTGACCGGCCACCCGACCCACGCCGCCCGCCTCCTGGGAACGGCCGCCGCCGCCCGCGCCTCCGTCGGAACGCCCCTGCCCGCCGGCGAACGCGGCGATGTGGACCGCATCTCCGCCCTCACCCGCCAGGAACTGGGCGAAGCCTCCTACCTCACCCACTTCCACCACGGCACCACCCTCACCCCCACCACCTCCGCCACACCCCCGCCCTGACCCGACCCCCCTTCCGCCGGGCACCCCCTCCACGGCGTCCGCCCCGGGGGGCCAGATGGAGACCCGTACGCAAAAAACCCGCTCCGACCTGCGCATACGCAGACCGGAGCGGGTTTTGCACGTGGAGCCTAGGGGAGTCGAACCCCTGACATCTGCCATGCAAAGACAGCGCTCTACCAACTGAGCTAAGGCCCCGAACGATCGGCACGGCCGACCACACCATGTGTTCGCCCTGTGCCGCAGACCAGAGTACCGGGTGACCCGGGGGATCCTGCAAAACGATGGGGGCTCCCGGTGGGCGACCACTCTCCGTAAGATGCTCGTCGTGGTTCGCAGCAGCGAAGCCCGCTTGGGGAAGCGATGGGGAGACGCGCATGGACGCCGCTCAGCAAGAGACGACCGCCAGAGCCCGAGAGCTACAGCGCAGCTGGTACGGGGAGCCGCTGGGCGCGCTCTTCCGGCGGCTGATAGACGACCTCGGCCTGAACCAGGCACGTCTCGCCGCCGTTCTCGGTCTGTCGGCGCCGATGCTCTCCCAGCTGATGAGCGGCCAGCGCGCGAAGATCGGCAATCCTGCCGTGGTCCAACGCGTGCAGGCTCTCCAGGAGTTGGCGGGGCAGGTCTCCGACGGAAGCGTGAGCGCGGCCGAGGCGACCGAGCGCATGGAGGAGATCAAGAAGTCCCAGGGAGGGTCCGTACTGACCGCGAACAGCCAGACCACCAACAGCTCGGGCGCGCCCGCGGTGCGCCGGGTGGTGCGGGAGATCCAGTCGCTGCTGCGCTCGGTGGCCGCCGCCGGGGACATCATCGACGCGGCGGACTCGCTCGCCCCCACCCAGCCGGAGCTGGCAGAGTTCCTCCGCGTGTACGGAGCCGGCCGGACCGCGGACGCCGTCGCGCACTACGAGTCCCACCAGAGCTGACCACCGAGGCCGGACCGGAGCGGAGCACGGCCTCACGAGGGAACGGGGAGCGGACGCAAGCCCATGGGTGAGGTCTTCGCCGGTCGGTACGAGCTGGTCGACCCGATCGGGCGCGGAGGGGTGGGGGCCGTCTGGCGGGCCTGGGACCACCGGCGGCGTCGCTATGTGGCCGCGAAGGTGCTCCAGCAGAGCGACGCGCACACCCTGCTCCGCTTCGTCCGCGAGCAGGCCCTGCGGATCGACCACCCCCATGTCCTCGCCCCGGCGAGCTGGGCGGCGGACGACGACAAGGTGCTGTTCACCATGGACCTGGTGGGCGGCGGCTCGCTCGCCCATGTGATCGGCGACTACGGACCGCTGCCGCCCCGCTATGTCTGCACCCTGCTCGACCAGCTGCTCTCGGGTCTCGCCGCGGTGCACGCGGAGGGCGTCGTCCACCGGGACATCAAACCGGCGAACGTGCTGCTGGAGGCCACCGGGACCGGACGGCCGCATCTGCGGCTCTCCGACTTCGGGATCTCCATGCGCAAGGGGGAGCCGCGGCTCACCGAGACCGACTATGTCGTGGGCACGCCCGGATACTTCGCCCCGGAGCAGATGGAGGGCGCCGAGCCGGACTTCACCGCCGATCTCTTCGCGATCGGGCTGGTGGCGCTCTATCTGCTGGAGGGCCAGAAGCCCGACTCCCGGGCCCTGGTGGAGTACTTCACCAGCCATGGCACCCCGGGAGCCCCGCAGGGCATCCCGGAGCCGCTGTGGCAGGTCCTGGCCGGTCTGCTCCAGCCGGATCCCGAATGCCGTTTCCGTACGGCCACGGGGGCGCGCAAGGCCCTCGCGACGGCCGTGGAGATGCTCCCGGACGCCGGACCCGACGACGAGCCGGTGGAGATCTTCGACCAACTGGGCCCGCTGCCGCCGGGATTCGGACCCGAGGGACCGACCCGCCCCGCACCCGGCGTTCCGGTGTCCGGCACCGCCGCGGGAGCCGCCCCGTCGGCGCAAGGAGCCACCCTGCCGGCCGCGGGAGCCGCCCCGTCGGCACCAGGAGCCGCACCGCCGGCCTCAGGGCCCGTACTCCCGGCCGCCGGGGCCGCGATACCCGCCGCACCCGCCTCGGCGGAAGGCCCCGTACCGGACGGCGATCCCTCGGCGACGGGCCCGCACACCCCGGTCGCCCCCGCCAACCCCGTCGGTGCGCACACCCCGGGCCCGCACACCCCACCCGGTGTCCAGCCGCCGCCTCCGCCCCCGAACGCCTTCACCCGCCCGCACACGACGCCGGGCGGCTTCCCCGTACCCCCTCCGCCGCAGCAGCCGCCCACGCCGCCGCCGCATCCGGCCCAGCCGACCGCTCCCCCGCCGCCGCCCTCGGCCCAGGAGCCCACACCGCCGACGGCGCCCCTGCCGGCGAACCCCGCGGCCCACGCCTTCGGCCACGCGCCCGGGGAGCCGCCGCCGGCCGCGCCCGCCGTTCTCGCGGCTCCGGCCGTTCCCGCGGCCGCGGCCGCCTACCGACAGCCGCCCGCCGCTCCGGCTCCGGCTCCCGCCCCGCGCCCGCCCCGCAGACGGCGCGGGCCGACGCCGAAGGTCGCGGTCTCCATGCTGGTCCTGGCGGCGATCTGCTTCACCGTGGGCATCTGGGCGCTCTCCCAGGCCTGAGCGGCGGCCTCCCACACCTGAGCGACCGCCTCCACTTCACTTTCGCAACCACTTCGTTCGCGAAAGCCAACACCCCCGGCTGAACCGCCCCGGACAGCACGAAGCCCCGGCCCGCTCAGGGCGGCCGGGGCCTCGTTCAAGACTGCTGCGTCTCACACACCCGAACCTGCGGGCACGGAGTCGGTCGCCTCCGTCCACAGATCCTGCTCGGCGCGATCCGCCTGGATCTGGCGGTACACGAGGAGCCCGCCGATGGCGGCCAGTGCGACCAGGAGAAGCTTCTTCACCGCGCGACCTCGTCTTTCCTTGACGTATGAGGACTTCTGCCGCTCGACTATACACACCGACCGATACCGATCGGTGACCTGCGTCCCCCCGCGCTCCGGGCCCCATCGAGGCCCCCGCGGGCACGGCGCCCACAAACGAATCGGCCCGTACGGAGAAACTCCGTACGGGCCGATTCACTGCTGTGGGGCTAACAGGATTTGAACCTGTGGCCTCATCCTTATCAGGGATGCGCTCTAACCAACTGAGCTATAGCCCCGCCGCGCTCTGCGCTGACCTCTGAAGATTAGCGCACGTCCGGCGCAGCTCCCAAATCCGTTCCCCTCCGGAGGGGGAAGAGCTACTCGTCCTCCGCCAGCGTCAGCTCGACGCCGCCCACGAAACCGGCGGAGAGGTTGTAGATGAACGCTCCCAGGGTGGCGAGCGCGGTGGCCAGCACCACATCGATCACGGCGACGACCGAGGTGAAGATCAGCACCCGCGGCAGCGACAGGAACGACTGGAGGTCAAAGCCATTGCTCTCGGTGGAGCCGGTGGCCTCGCTGATCGTGCCGCCGACCGTGGAGAAGACGCCCATGGCGTCCATGACCATCCAGAGCACCGCGGCGGCGATCACCGTGCAGATGCCCAGCGCGATCGAGAGCAGGAAGCTGACCTTCATCACCGACCACGGATCGGCCTTGGCCACCCGCAGCCGCGCCTTGCGGGTGCGCGGCGTCGTCCGCGCGCCGGTGCGGGGCAGCCGCATGCCCGACTCGGTCCCGTCGTCGCCCTGGGGCGTCTGATAGGCCTGCGGCGGACGGTAGGGCTGACCGGAGGGCTGCTTACGGGCCGTCTGGTCGCCGCCGAACATCTCGTACGGGGGGTTGGACCCCCGGGTCTCCGTCACCGTATCCCCCTGGGAGTCCGCGGCAGGGCCACGGGCACCGCTCGATTTGGCAGTTCCAGCCGCTCCAGCGGCCGAACCGGCGCCCGTGGCTCCACTCACGCTCTTACTCCTCGTGCTCCCCGGCCGAGGGCTCCGTGCCCTCGACTGCCGCTTCGGCCGCACCGATGCCGGCCTCGTCGGTCCCTGCGGCCTCGTCGGTCCCGTCGACCTCTTCGGCCTCACGCCCTGCCTCGGCATTGCGAGCGATGCCGACGACGGCATCGCGCTTGCCCAGGTTGATCAGTTGAACGCCCATGGTGTCACGGCCGGTCTCCCTGACTTCATTGACTCGCGTACGAATCACACCGCCGCCGAGGGTGATGGCGAGAATTTCGTCCGTCTCCTCGACCACCAGAGCCCCGACGAGCGATCCGCGGTCCTCCACGATCTTGGCGGCCTTGATACCGAGGCCCCCACGACCCTGGACGCGATACTCGTCCACTCCGGTTCGCTTCGCGTACCCGCCGTCGGTAGCAGTGAACACGAACGTACCCGGCCGCACGACATTCATCGACAGGAGCTCGTCCCCTTCGCGGAAACTCATCCCCTTGACGCCGGAGGTCGCACGCCCCATCGGACGCAGCGCGTCGTCCGTTGCGGTGAATCGGATCGACTGGGCCTTCTTGCTGATGAGCAGCAGATCGTCCTCGGCCGACACCAGCTCCGCGCCGATCAGCTCGTCGTCGCGGCCGTCCTCGGTCTCCCGGAGGTTGATCGCGATGACGCCGCCCGACCGGGGCGAGTCGTAGTCCTTCAGGGAGGTCTTCTTGACCAGGCCGCCCTTGGTGGCCAGCACCAGATAGGGCGCCGCGTCGTAGTCGCGGATCGCGAGGATCTCCGCGATCTGCTCGTCGGGCTGGAAGGCCAGAAGATTGGCCACATGCTGACCGCGCGCGTCCCGGCCGGCGTCGGGCAGCTCGTACGCCTTGGCGCGGTAGACCCGCCCCTTGTTCGTGAAGAAGAGCAGCCAGTGGTGGGTGGTGGAGACGAAGAAGTGGTCGACGATGTCGTCTTCCCGGAGCTTGGTGCCCCGGACGCCCTTGCCGCCGCGCTTCTGCGAGCGGTAGTCGTCCGTCTTCGTCCGCTTCACATAGCCGCCGCGCGAGATGGTGACGACGATGTCCTCCTCGGCGATCAGGTCCTCGATGGACATGTCACCGTCGAAGGGCACCAGCATGGAGCGCCGGTCGTCGCCGAACTTGTCGACGATCACCGCCAGCTCCTCGCTGACGATCCGCCGCTGCTTCTCCGGGGAGGCGAGGATCGCGTTGTACTCGTTGATCTTCGCCTGCAGCTCGTCGTGCTCCGCGACGATCTTCTGGCGCTCCAGGGCGGCCAGCCGGCGCAGCTGCATCTCCAGGATGGCGTTGGCCTGGATCTCGTCGATCGCCAGCAGCTCCATCAGGCCGCCGCGCGCGATCTCGACGGTGTCGCTGCGCCGGATGAGCGCGATGACGTCGTCGATGGCGTCGAGGGCCTTGAGCAGACCGCGCAGGATGTGCGCCCGCTCCTCCGCCTTGCGCAGCCGGAACTTGGTGCGCCGGACGATGACCTCGATCTGGTGGTGCACCCAGTGGCGGATGAAGGCGTCCAGCGAGAGGGTGCGCGGCACCCCGTCGACCAGGGCCAGCATGTTCGCGCCGAAGTTCGTCTGGAGGTCGGTGTGCTTGTAGAGGTTGTTCAGCACGACCTTGGCGACCGCGTCCCGCTTGAGGACGATGACCAGCCGCTGGCCGGTACGGGAGGAGGTCTCGTCGCGGACGTCGGCGATCCCGCCGATCTTGCCGTCCTTCACCAGGTCGGCGATCTTCTGCGCGAGATTGTCCGGGTTGACCTGGTACGGAAGCTCCGTGACCACCAGGCACTGGCGGTTCTGGATCTCCTCGACCTCGACGATCGCACGCATGGTGATCGAGCCGCGGCCGGTGCGGTACGCCTCTTCGATGCCCTTGCGGCCGACGACGAGCGCGCCGGTCGGGAAGTCGGGGCCCTTGATCCGCTCGATCAGCGCGTCGAGCAGCTCCTCGTGGCTGGCCTCGGGGTGCTCCAGCGCCCACTGGGCGCCGGCCGCGACCTCGCGCAGATTGTGCGGCGGGATATTGGTCGCCATGCCGACCGCGATACCGGCCGAGCCGTTGACCAGCAGGTTCGGGAAGCGCGCCGGGAGGACGGTCGGCTCCTGATTCCGGCCGTCGTAGTTGTCCTGGAAGTCGACGGTCTCCTCGTCGATGTCCCGGAGCATCTCCATGGACAGCGGCGCCATCTTGCACTCGGTGTAGCGCATGGCGGCGGCCGGGTCGTTGCCCGGGGAGCCGAAGTTTCCGTTGGAGTCCACCAGCGGCATCCGCATCGACCACGGCTGGGCCAGCCGGACCAGGGCGTCGTAGATCGAGGTGTCGCCGTGCGGGTGGTAGGTGCCCATGACGTCGCCGACGACGCGGGCGCACTTGTAGAAGCCCTTCTCGGGCCGGTAGCCGCCGTCGTACATCGCGTACAGCACCCGGCGGTGGACGGGCTTGAGACCGTCCCGTACGTCGGGCAGCGCACGTGAGACGATGACGGACATCGCGTAGTCGAGATACGAGCGCTGCATCTCGGTCTCGAGCCCGACGGGCTCGATCCGCTGCGTGGGCTCTTCTTCGGTGGTGGCGGGAGTGGGTGTCTCGTCGGCCATTGCTGGTCTTCGGTCCTTTCGTGCGGTCAGCTGAGACCGACTCAGATGTCGAGGAAGCGGACGTCCTTGGCGTTGCGCTGGATGAAGGAGCGCCGGGCCTCGACGTCCTCACCCATCAGCACCGAGAAGAGATCGTCCGCCTGTGCGGCGTCGTCCAGGGTGACCTGGCCGAGGACGCGGTGCTCCTGGTCCATCGTGGTGACCCGCAGCTCCTCGGCGTTCATCTCGCCGAGACCCTTGAAGCGCTGGATCGAGTCCTCGCGGATCCGCTTGCCCTGCTGCTTGCCCAGCTCGACCAGGGCGTCGCGCTCCCGGTCGGAGTAGGCGTACTCGAAGTCGTCGCGACCCCACTTGATCTTGTACAGCGGCGGGCGGGACAGGAACACGTGTCCGGCCTCGACCAGCGGCCGCATGAAGCGGAAGAGGAAGGTCAGCAGGAGGGTGTTGATGTGCTGGCCGTCGACGTCGGCGTCCGCCATCAGGATGATCTTGTGATAGCGGAGCTTCTCGATGTCGAAGTCCTCGTGGACCCCGGTGCCGAAGGCCGAGATCAGCGCCTGGACCTCGGTGTTCTGGAGGATCTTGTCGATCCGGGCCTTCTCGACGTTCAGGATCTTGCCGCGGATGGGCAGGATGGCCTGGTACATCGGATTCCGGCCGGACTTCGCCGAGCCGCCGGCGGAGTCGCCCTCGACGATGAAGATCTCGCACTTCGAGGGGTCGTTCGACTGGCAGTCGCTGAGCTTGCCGGGCAGGGAGGCGGACTCCAGCAGGCCCTTGCGGCGGGTCAGATCGCGGGCCTTGCGCGCGGCGACCCGCGCGGTCTGGGCCTGGATCGACTTGCGGATGATGTCCGCGGCCTCGTTGGGATTGCGGTCGAACCAGTCGGTCAGGTGCTCGTGCACGACCTTCTGGACGAAGGTCTTCGCCTCGGTGTTGCCCAGCTTGGTCTTGGTCTGGCCCTCGAACTGGGGCTCGCCCAGCTTGACCGAGATGATCGCCGTCAGACCCTCGCGGATGTCCTCGCCCGAGAGGTTGTCGTCCTTCTCGCGCAGCAGCTTCTTCTCGCGGCCGTACCGGTTGACCAGGCCCGTGAGCGCGGCCCGGAAGCCCTCTTCGTGCGTGCCGCCCTCATGCGTGTGGATCGTGTTCGCGAAGGAGTAGACGCCCTCGGTGTACTGCGAGTTCCACTGCATGGCGATCTCGACCGAGAGCAGACGCTCCCGGTCCTCCGCCTCGATGTCGATCACCGTGGGGTGGATCAGCTCGCCCTTGCGCGAGTTCAGGTACTTCACGAAGTCGACGATGCCGCCCTCGTAGTGGTACGTGACCGTGCGGACCTGCTCCTGCTCCGCCTCCTCGGCGGTGTCCGCGCCCACGGTGGCCTTGGCCGACTCGCGCTCGTCGGTCAGCTTCAGCGTCAGGCCCTTGTTGAGGAAGGCCATCTCCTGGAACCGGCGCGCCAGCGTCTCGAAGGAGTACTCGGTCGTCTCGAAGATGTCGCCGTCGGCCCAGAAGGTGACCGTGGTGCCGCTCTCCTCGGTCTCCTCGTTCCGCGCCAGGGGCGCGGTGGGGACGCCGAGCTTGTAGTCCTGGGTCCAGCGGTAGCCGTCCCGCTTGACCTCGACGGCGACCTTGGCGGAGAGCGCGTTGACGACGGAGACGCCGACGCCGTGCAGACCGCCGGAGACGGCGTAGCCGCCGCCGCCGAACTTGCCGCCGGCGTGCAGGACGGTCAGGACGACCTCGACGGCCGGCTTGTTCTCCGACGGGACGATGCCCACGGGGATGCCGCGGCCGTTGTCGACGACCCGCACACCGCCGTCGGCGAGGATCGTCACGTCGATGGTGTCCGCGTGCCCGGCCATCGCCTCGTCGACGGAGTTGTCGACGACTTCCTGGACCAAGTGATGAAGCCCACGCTCACCGGTCGAGCCGATGTACATGCCGGGGCGCTTGCGGACCGCGTCCAGCCCCTCCAGGACGGTGATCGCGCTGGCGTCGTACGAGGCGGTGACCTCGCCGGATCCGCCGACCGGGGTGGACGGGTTGTTCTCGTTGGGGTTGCCGGAATCGGCCACGAAGCGCCCTTTCTGGCACAGCACAAGCCGTTCTCCGGGCAGGCGGGAGCGGCTGCGTCGTTCGACATGTTCCGCGAGGTGGCGGGATTGTCCACCAGTCTACCGGTACCGCCGACGGTCATGGGGGTTTGCAGGTAGCTGAGTCCTCATGTGCCGCCCTGGAAACCGTCGGTCCGACTCCCCATATTCGGGAAGGGGCTCCAGGGGGCTCACACCGGCATTGAGCGCTTCAGCCTGTCAAGGGTCGGACACGGTGAGGGAGGCGACGCGGAAAAGGCCCCGGGCGATGCCCGGGGCCAATCGGAATGAGACATTCCGGAGGGTCGAAAAGTGGTCGAAAGCGAAGGAAACGGGCCTGAGGCGTGGTCGGCGGACCCGATACGGGCCGGGCCGGCTCAGCCGTAGGTATCCCCGGGGCCCACGCTGCCCGGCGCCCGCAGCGGCCCGTAGTTCCGCCGGGGCCCGCCCGGGCCCAGCACCTTGAGCAGCCGTACGGTGCCGTGGCCGAGATCCTCGTTCAGCCGGGCGACCAGCCGGGGCGCCAGCAGACGCAGCTGGGTCGCCCACGCCGTCGAGTCGCACTGCACGGTGAGCACGCGCTCCTCGGGGTCCTCGTCGTACTTCAGGGGCACGCAGTGGTTCGCCAGGTCCTCGCCCACGATCTGCGGCCAGCGGCCCATCACCCCGCCCACGGCGGCCGGGGTCTCCCAGCCGCGCTCGGTGATCAGCCGGTTGATCGCGGCCCCCAGCGCCAGCGGATCACGGCCGTCCGCGCGCGCTCCCGAGCGCAGTCCGCCGCCCCTGCGGGCCTGGCGCTTCTCCTGGGCGGCCGCGCCGCGGGCCCGGGCCTGCTCCTTGGCCGCGCGCAGCGCGACCCGCGCGAGATCCACGCCGGAGGGCTCGGGGACGGCGGGTACGGCAGGTACGGCGGGGGCGCCGGGCAGTCCGGATGATCCGAGGGGCCCGGGCGCGCCGAGCGGACCCGATGCACCGAGGTGCGCGGGACCTGTGGGGCCGATGTTGCCGAGGGGGCCGATGGGCTCGTTCATACCCGCTTCTCCGTGCCGATGTTCATACCCGCGCCACCTCTCCGCCGGACACGGAGTACCGCGCCCCGGCCAGCACGCCCGGGACATCGTCGTCCACGGCCGCGGTCACCAGCACCTGCTCGCCCGGAGCGACCAGTTCCGCCAGCCGTTCCCGCCGCCGGGCGTCCAGCTCGGCGAAGACGTCGTCCAGGACGAGCACGGGCTCGGCGCCCTCGGACCGGAGCAGCTCGTACGAGGCCAGCCGCAGCGCCAGCGCGTACGACCAGGACTCGCCGTGACTGGCGTACCCCTTCGCGGGCAGCCGTCCCAGCTTCAGCACCAGCTCGTCGCGGTGCGGGCCGACCAGGGTCACCCCGCGCTCGATCTCCTGCTTGCGGGAGCCGCCGAGCGCGGCCATCAGGCGGGCGTACAGCTCCTCGCGGCCGGGTCCGAGGCCGCTCGCCGGGAGCGCGTCCGACGGGAGGCCGCCCGCTCCGGGGGCACCGACCGGTCCGGCCGCCAGGCCGCCCGCCGGCTCGCCCGCCGCTTCGCCCGGCGCGGCCGCACCGGCCGCCGCGTCGGCGGAGGAACGGTACTCCAGCACGATCGGTCCGCCGCCGGGCGCGAGCGACTCGTACGCCTTGTCGGCGAGCGGCTGGAGCGCCGAGATCAGTTCCAGCCGCCGGGCCAGCAGCTCCGCGCCGGTCCGGGCCAGATGCTGGTCCCACACATCGAGCGTGGAGAGATCGGCGCCGGTCTTCGACGCGCCGTGCCGCCGGGCCATCGCCGCGGACTTCAGCAGGGTGTTGCGCTGCTTGAGCACCCGGTCGTAGTCGGAGCGCACCCCGGCCATCCGCGGGGAGCGGGCGGTGACCAGCTCGTCCAGAAAGCGCCGGCGGTCCCCCGGGTCGCCCTTCACCAGGGCGAGATCCTCCGGCGCGAAGAGCACCGTACGGACGATCCCGAGCACATCGCGCGGTCTGACCTGCGACGATCTATTGATACGGGCGCGATTGGCCTTCCCCGGGTTCAGCTCCAGCTCGACCAGCTGGGAGCGCTCGCCCTGGGTGACGGCCGCACGGATCACGGCCCGCTGGGCGCCGACCCGGACCAGCGGCGCGTCCGAGGAGACCCGGTGGCTGGCGAGGGTGGCCAGATAGCCGACCGCCTCGACCAGATTGGTCTTGCCCTGTCCGTTCGGCCCCACGAAGGAGGTGACGCCCGGATCGAGAGGGACCTCGACCCGGGCGTACGAGCGGAAGTCGGCCAACGACAGATGCGTGACATGCATGGATATGGGCCGACCTCCCCCGGCTCAGGGACTTAGCTCTTGTTCTCCACCGCGTGGCCGCCGAACTGGTTGCGCAGCGCGGCGATCATCTTCATCTGCGGGGAGTCGTCCTGGCGGGACGCGAACCGGGCGAACAGCGACGCGGTGATCGCGGGCAGCGGCACGGCGTTGTCGATGGCGGCCTCCACCGTCCAGCGGCCCTCGCCGCTGTCCTGGGCGAACCCGCGCAGCTTGTCCAGGTGCTCGTCCTCGTCCAGCGCGTTGACCGCGAGGTCCAGCAGCCAGGAACGGATGACCGTGCCCTCCTGCCAGGAGCGGAAGACCTCGCGCACGTCGGTGACCGAGTCGACCTTCTCCAGCAGCTCCCAGCCCTCGGCGTAGGCCTGCATCATGGCGTACTCGATGCCGTTGTGGACCATCTTGGCGAAGTGGCCCGCGCCGACCTTGCCGGCGTGGACCGAGCCGAACTCGCCCGGGGGCTTCAGGGCGTCGAAGATCGGCTGCACCGCGGCGACGTGGTCGGCGTGGCCGCCGTACATCAGCGCGTAGCCGTTCTCCAGGCCCCAGACGCCGCCGGAGACTCCGCAGTCCACGAAGCCGATGCCCTTGATGCCCAGCTCGACGGCGTGGCGCTCGTCATCGGTCCAGCGCGAGTTTCCGCCGTCCACGACGATGTCGCCGGGGGAGAGCAGCTCGGCCAGCTCATCGATGGTGGACTGGGTCGCGGCGCCCGCCGGGACCATGACCCACACCACACGCGGGCCCTTCAGACCGTCCACAAGCTCCTGCAGGCTGTGGACGTCGGCGAGGTCCGGGTCGCGGTCGTAGCCGATGACGGTGTGGCCCGCGCGGCGGATGCGCTCGCGCATGTTGCCGCCCATTTTGCCGAGGCCGACGAGGCCGAGCTCCATCTTCGTGTCCTTAAGCGTCGAATGCCGATGCGTAAACCGGTTCCGAGCCTACGCCGGAGTGCGGTGTGCAGCCCGACGGGCCTGCCCCGGTGGGAACAGGCCCGTCGTGATCGTCCGGCCGGGGCTCAGCCCGAGAGCCGTACGGGCATGATCAGGTACTTGTACGCCTCGTCCGCCTCGGCGTCCACGGCGGGCTTGCCGCTGAGCAGCGCCGGCTTGGTGGAGGTGGTGAACGACAGCTGGGCGACCGGGGAGTCGATCGCGCTCAGGCCGTCGAGCAGGAAGGTCGGGTTGAAGGCGATCGAGATGTCGTCGCCGTCCAGCTGGGCGTCGACGCGCTCCACAGCCTGTGCGTCGTCGCTGGAGCCCGCCTC
Organism: Streptomyces sp. NPDC014894; assembly: GCF_043080985.1. Lineage (NCBI taxonomy): Bacteria > Bacillati > Actinomycetota > Actinomycetes > Kitasatosporales > Streptomycetaceae > Streptomyces > Streptomyces sp. NPDC014894. The sequence goes on along the minus strand of NZ_JBIBWD010000007.1, from coordinate 114,898 downwards.
CAGGATCAGCACGCCCTGCTCGAAGCTGAGCCGGACCGGGGTGTTCCGCTCGGCGACGAGGGCGACGCGCTTGACGGCCTCGACGAAGGGCGCGGTCTCGATGACCGCCACCGAGTTGAACTCGGTCGGGAACAGCGTCCGGTACTTCGGCAGATCGCCTTCGAGCAGCCGGGTGGTGGTGCGGCGGCCGGCGCCCTCGAAGCCGATGAGGCCCTCGCCCGCACCCGAGCCCGAGAGCGCCAGGGTGACGGTGTCACCGCTGGTCAGGGCCTTGGCGGTGTCCAGGAGCGTCTTGGCGGGCACCAGCGCGACGGCGGAGGCGTCCGGGTTCTCCGGCTTCCAGAGGAACTCGCGGACCGCGAAGCGGTAGCGGTCGGTGGAGGCCAGGGTGACCGTCTCGCCCTCGATCTCGATGCGCACACCGGTGAGGACGGGCAGCGTGTCGTCGCGGCCGGCCGCGATGGCGACCTGGGCGGCGGCGGAGGCGAAGATCTCGCCGGGCACGGTGCCGGTCGCGGTCGGCATCTGCGGCAGCGCCGGGTACTCCTCCACCGGAAGGGTGTGGAGGGTGAAGCGCGAGGAGCCGCAGACGACGGTCGCCCGTACACCGTCTGTGGAAATCTCCACCGGGCGGTTGGGGAGGGCGCGGCAGATGTCGGCGAGCAGCCGGCCGGAGACGAGAACGGTGCCGCCCTCGTCGACCTCGGCCTCGACGGAGACCTTGGCCGAGACCTCGTAGTCGAAGCTCGAGAAGCTCAGCGCGCCGTCCTCGGCCTTCAGCAGGAGGCCCGCGAGCACGGGCGCCGGCGGACGGGCCGGGAGGCTCCGGGCCACCCACGCCACCGCCTCCGCGAGTACATCGCGCTCAACCCGGATCTTCACCGGAACCGCCTCCTGCTGTTGCTGGCTCGCCTTGCTGGCCTCGTCGTCGGCTGTGTCGCCGGGGACCAGTCTGACGCACCGCACTGACAGTCGGCGCTGCTCGGGGTCAAGTCGTGATCGAGGGTGTCGCGGTCCGCCGGGCCGAGTTGTGCACAGGGCCTTCTTCCAAGCGGATTCCCAGCTAACTCTAGGTGGGAGTAGTAGTAGGGCCTGTGGAAACCGTGGATAACCCCGTTTTCGCAGGTCAGGGCCTGTTTTTTATCCACCGTGCCTGTGGGTGGAGCCGGTGGATAACCAGGTGCTTCTGTGGACACCGGAAAGTTCTGCACAGGCCATGCACAGCCCGGGGGCAGTTCTCCCCAGCCCTGTCCCCAGCTTTACCCAGGTTCCCCACAGCCCAATCCGCCTCGTTGGTGTGACGGCTTTCACTCGACACGGTGAGAGCGGCCCCGATGTTGCCGAACAGTGGACAGCGCTGTGGACAAGCTGTGGGCAACCGGCCGCTGCCTGTGGGTTGCCGGTGGACAACTTTGATCACAGCCTGTGGACGTTTTCTCTGTCCACAGGCTGTGGACGAAGGTTTGCCACAATTCCACAGGGTGCTGACCTGCTGTGATGATCATCGGGTGGCTCCGCCTGTGGACACAGTCTGGACAACTTCCCAGTCCCCAGGCTGTGGACGGGAAATTCTCCCCCAATCTGTGGAGAAGAGCGTCACGCGGGCCGGTATTCGAACAGCGCCGACGCGCCCGGTCGCGGCTCCGCCCGCCCGGAAGGGGCCCGGAGCCCTCCGAAACGGGCTCGCGGACCTCCGAAACGGGCCCGGCGACCGCCGGAACCGACCCCGGCGACCGCCGGAACCGACTCCGGGTACGGCCTCGAGACGCTCCCGGAGCGCTCGGCGGAGGCGTCCCGGTGGTCGGTTCCGGGCGGGCCGGGACGCGCTTCCCGATCGCGCCGGGGTCCGTGGCGCGCCCGGCGCCGCCCCCAGCCCCGCCGCCAGGACGACGAGGAGCGCCCCGGGAGTCGGACTCCCGGGGCGCTCCTCGTGGTGCCGTACGGCGCTGTCAGCCGTTCTTGATGCGGTTGGTCAGCTCGGTGACCTGGTTGTAGATCGAGCGCCGCTCCGCCATCAGTGCCCTGATCTTGCGGTCCGCGTGCATCACCGTCGTATGGTCCCGGCCGCCGAACTGCGCGCCGATCTTCGGCAGGGAGAGATCGGTCAGCTCACGGCAGAGGTACATCGCGATCTGCCGGGCCGTGACCAGCACCCGGCTGCGTGACGAACCGCACAGATCCTCCACCGTCAGCCCGAAGTAGTCGGCGGTCGCCGCCATGATCGCGCCCGCGGTGATCTCCGGGGCCGAGTCCTCGCCGCCCGGGATCAGATCCTTCAGCACGATCTCGGTCAGCCCGAGATCCACCGGTTGCCGGTTGAGCGAGGCGAACGCGGTCACCCGGATCAGCGCGCCCTCCAGCTCGCGGATGTTGCGCGAGATCCGGGACGCGATGAACTCCAGCACCTCCGGCGGGGCGTTCAGCTGCTCCTGGACCGCCTTCTTCCGCAGGATCGCGATCCTGGTCTCCAGCTCCGGCGGCTGCACATCGGTCGTCAGACCCCACTCGAAGCGGTTGCGGAGCCGGTCCTCCAGGGTCATCAGCTGCTTGGGCGGCCGGTCGGAGGAGAGCACGATCTGCTTGTTGGCGTTGTGGAGCGTGTTGAAGGTGTGGAAGAACTCCTCCTGCGTCGACTCCTTGCTCGCCAGGAACTGGATGTCGTCGACGAGCAGGATGTCCACGTCCCGGTACCGCTTGCGGAAGGTGTCGCCCTTGCCGTCGCGGATCGAGTTGATGAACTCGTTGGTGAACTCCTCCGAGCTGACGTACCGCACCCGCGTCCCCGGGTAGAGGCTCCGCGCGTAGTGACCGATCGCGTGCAGCAGATGGGTCTTGCCGAGCCCGGACTCCCCGTAGATGAAGAGCGGGTTGTACGCCTTCGCCGGGGCCTCGGCGACCGCCACGGCCGCCGCGTGCGCGAACCGGTTGGAGGCCCCGATCACGAAGGTGTCGAAGAGGTACTTCGGGTTCAGCCGGGCGTGCGGCTCGCCGGGGCCGGGAGCCGGCGAGGGCTGCGCCCCCAGCGGACCGGTCGCGCCGCCGGGGACGCCCCGGTGCGGCGAGGGGGAGTCCGACGGATCGCGGCGCTCCGGACGCGGCTCGTACCCCTGCCGCTCGGGCGGCTGCGGGGAGCGGTAGTCCTGCTGCGGCTGGTGCGGGCGGGTGGTCGCGTACGGATCGCGGTCCTGGAAGCCGCCCAGTCGCGGCTGCTGCCAGGAGAGGTCCTCCTGGCTCCGGGGCCAGGAGCCGGGCTCGGGCCGCTGCTGCTGATAGTCGGGGTACGCGGGGCGGACCTCGGGCAGTCCGTCGTCCTGGGCGTGGTGTCCCCCGTATCTTCCGTAGGGCTCGTCGCGCGGGTAGCCCTGCGGCTCGTCGTGCGGGGGGCCGGGGTACGGGGAGTTCTGCTGGGGGGCGCCGGGCTGCGGGGCCGGGGGGCCGCCCGCGGAGTCGTCGACCGTGATCGCGATCCTGATCTGACGTCCGCACTCACGGCTCAGCGCCTTGCTGATCAGCGGGGCGAGCCGGCTCTCCAGGACGCGCTTGCCCCATTCGTTGGGGGCGGCGAGCAGCGCGGTGTCCGAGACCAGGGCGAGCGGCTGGCAGCGCTCGAGCCACTGCTTGTCCTTGGGCTCGACGCCCTGCCCCTCCGCGAGCAGCTGCTCCAGTACGCGTGGCCACACTGCGGCAAGCTCGGCAGGTACGTCAGCCACAGGGCACGCTCTCTCGCAGGTCCCACGAATGTGTGGTTCTCGGGACGGGGAAGGGATCTGAAGGACAGGCAAGGACAGAAAGGAAAAGTTCCGGAGTTCAGCCAAGGTAGTCAGGGCGGGCCGGGTGGTTCAAGTTGTTGTCCACAGCCTGTGCACAGTGGACCCCGCCATGAGGCTGGTTTGACCGGATGGCGTAGCCGCGCGTACCGTAACCAGGTCGAGTTGTCGATGGCTGCTGCCGCCTGCCTCCGATGGGCAAACATCACTCTCCGTGATGGTGAAGCGGTGCACACGGGCGTAAACGCGAGCTTCTCGTGGGCGCACGGTGACAGCCAGGCGATGTTTCGCCATCTACGAGCCATTTCTGGAGCCCCCGAGTGAGCAAGCGCACCTTCCAGCCGAACAACCGTCGTCGCGCGAAGACCCACGGTTTCCGTCTGCGTATGCGTACCCGCGCCGGCCGCGCGATCCTCGCGTCGCGCCGTGAAAAGGGTCGCGCCCGCCTGTCCGCCTGACCGCATACAGGTCATGACGTGCTGCCTACCGAGAATCGGCTGAGGCGGCGCGAGGACTTCGCGGCCGCGGTACGACGGGGTCGGCGGGCAGGCCGCCCGCTTCTTGTCGTCCATCTACGCAGCGGTTCACCGGACCCGCACGCGCCTGGGGAGAGCGCTCCCCAGACGTGTGCGGGTTTCGTCGTGAGCAAGGCAGTGGGTGGCGCGGTCGTACGCAACAAGGTCAAGCGCCGACTGAGGCATCTGATACGCGACCGGCTGGCCGAGCTGCCCCCCGGTAGCCTGGTGGTCGTACGGGCGCTGCCCGGAGCGGGCGACGCCGATCATGCACAGCTGGCCCGAGACCTGGACGCCGCCCTCCAGCGGTTGCTGGGAGGGGGCGCGCGATGAAGTACCCGCTGCTGGCCCTGATCAAGCTGTACCAGTGGACGATCAGTCCCTTGCTGGGGCCCGTCTGCAGGTACTACCCGTCGTGTTCCCACTACGGATACACGGCCATCGACCGGCACGGTGCGGTCAAAGGCACGGTGCTCACCGCCTGGCGGATTCTGCGGTGCAATCCGTGGTCGCCGGGCGGTGTGGACCATGTGCCGCCCCGTAAGCGTCCGCGATGGCACGAAATGCTGCGTGATGCCGTGCGCGGCCGCAAGGGCGGGAACTCCGCCGCCGATGTGCCTACCCGGGAGACGTCCACCGAACTCCCGAGTCCGGCAGCAGAGACCCCGCCCCATGCTCAAGGAGCCTGATTAGTGGACACGATTGCCAGTTTCTTCAGCTTCATCACCACACCTGTCTCGTGGATCATCGTCCAGTTCCACAAGCTCTACGGGGCGATCTTCGGTCCCGATACGGGCTGGGCCTGGGGTCTGTCGATCGTTTCGCTGGTGATCCTGATCCGCATCTGTCTGATCCCGCTCTTCGTGAAGCAGATCAAGTCGATGCGGAACATGCAGGCGCTCCAGCCGAAGATGAAGGCGATCCAGGAGCGCTACAAGAGCGACAAGCAGCGTCAGTCCGAAGAGATGATGAAGCTGTACAAGGAGACGGGCACCAACCCGCTCTCCTCGTGCCTTCCGATTCTGGCGCAGTCGCCGTTCTTCTTCGCGCTCTACTACGTGCTCTCCAACATCGCCTCGGGCAACACCGTCGGAGTGATCAACAAATCACTGCTCGACAGCGCCCGTGAGGCCCACATCTTCGGCGCTCCGCTGGCCTCGAAGTTCATGGACAGCCCCGGCAAGGTCGAGGCCCTCAACGCCTCCCTGCTCGATGTGCGCATCGTCACGGCCGTGATGATCGTCCTGATGTCGGCCTCGCAGTTCTACACGCAGCGCCAGCTGATGCAGAAGAACGTCGACCTCACGGTCAAGACGCCGTACATGCAGCAGCAGAAGATGATGATGTACATCTTCCCGGTGATCTTCGCTGTGATGGGCGTCAACTTCCCCGTCGGTGTTCTCGTCTACTGGCTGACCACCAACGTGTGGACCATGGGCCAGCAGATGTACGTGATCAACCAGAACCCGACGCCCGGCAGCAAGGCCCAGGACCAGTACCTCCAGCGTCTGCTGAAGTCCGTCGGCGCGCGGGGCGAGGTCCGGTCGCGGCGCAAGCGCAATGTCGTCCAGGCCATCGTCGCCAAGGGCCCGGACCGCAATGACAACGAGCGCAAGTTCATCAGCGGTCTCGCCAAGGTCGGCTACGCCGCTCAGCCGGACGGCACGGTGGCCAAGAGCGAGACGCCCGTCGAAGAGGCCGAGGGCGGCGTCGCGCACAAGCGCCAGCAGCCCAAGCGGCAGACCAAGGCGAAGCGGCAGTCCGCCACCGCCCAGGGCGCGGCCAAGGCCGACGAGGCCGAGGACAAGCTCTCGCTGAAGAAGGACTCGCCGCAGGACGCGAAGCCGAAGACGGCCGGCAAGCCTGCCGCACGCCAGCAGCCCAAGGCGGGACAGCGCAAGGGCCAGCAGCGGCCCAAGCACCCGTCGTCCAAGAAGTAAGAAGGAGTCCATCAGTGACGGAAGGCACCATCCCCGCCGCCGCCGAGGAAGCCATCGCCGAGGAAGGCGACACGCTCACCCGCCTTGAGCAGGAGGGCGAGATCGCCGCCGACTACCTCGAGGGTCTGCTCGACATCGCCGATCTCGACGGTGACATCGACATGGACGTCGAGGCCGACCGCGCGGCTGTCTCGATCATCAGCGACTCATCCGGCCGGGACCTGCAGAAGCTCGTCGGCCGGGACGGTGAGGTTCTGGAGGCGCTCCAGGAGCTGACCCGTCTCGCCGTCCACCGGGAGACCGGTGACCGCAGCCGGCTGATGCTGGACATCGCGGGTTTCCGCGCCAAGAAGCGCACGGAGCTCGCCCAGCTGGGCGCCAAGGCCGCCGACGAGGTGAAGACCACCGGTGAGCCGGTGAAGCTGAGCCCGATGACGCCCTTCGAGCGCAAGGTCGTGCACGACGCGGTCGCCGCCGCGGGTCTGCGCAGCGAGTCCGAGGGCGAGGAGCCGCAGCGCTTCGTCGTCGTGCTCCCCGCCTGATTCCTCTTCGATCATCGGCCCCGTCTGTATCGCAGGCGGGGCCGATCTTTGTCAGCCTGATAGTCAGCCACCAGGTCCACATTGCGACAGTGCGGTACGGAAGGACGGTCCCCCGTGACGGAGGCAGCAGAGCTTCCCCAGGCGCCCGACGCGGCGCGGACGGTTTTCGGAGATTTCTATCCCGAAGCCGTGCGCTATGCGGAGCTGCTGGCCGATGTCGGAGTCAAGCGCGGTCTCATCGGGCCCCGTGAGGTACCGCGGCTCTGGGAGCGCCATATGCTCAACTGCGCCGTGCTCTCCGAGGTGGTCCCGGAAGGCGTCTCGGTCTGCGATGTGGGCTCCGGGGCCGGACTGCCCGGCATCCCCCTGGCGCTGGTACGCCCCGATCTGAAGATCACGCTCCTGGAGCCGCTGCTCCGCCGGACCAACTTCCTCCAGGAAGTCGTCGAGCTGCTGGGCCTGGACCATGTGACCGTGGTGCGCGGCCGGGCGGAGGAGGTCCTCGGCACTCTGCCCCCGGTCCATGTGGTGACGGCCCGTGCCGTGGCGCCGCTCGACCGACTGGCCGGCTGGGGCGTTCCGCTGCTCCGCCCCTACGGCGAGATGCTGGCGCTCAAGGGCGACACGGCCGAGGAGGAGCTCAAGGGGGCCCGTGCCGCGCTGAGCAAGCTCGGTGTGGTGGAGACCTCGGTGCTGCAGGTCGGCGAAGGACTGGTGGACCCGCTCTCCACCGTGGTGCGGGTCGAGGTCGGGGAGAGCCCCGGCGGAGTGCGATTCGCGGCGAAGCGCGCCAAGGCGGCGCGCACCAGCCGTTCCCGCCGACGACGCTGAGCCGCGGTCCCGAGCCGCCGGGCGCGCCTGTCTCCGGGCTGCTCCATACCAGCAGGGGTGGATGGACAGCCCGGAGTGTCGAAGGGATGTAGTCCTGCGGCCCGTGCATCGTGTTTCACGTGAAACGTCGCTCACTGCTGCAAGGAATCATCAGCCGCGGGCGTGCCGCCGCCCCGATTCGGAGCCGGAAGCCCCCCGCCCGGGCCATGGAGTTGTCCACAGAGGTGGATTCATCCACAGAAGCACGGGCCTCGCTGGTTCCTGACCCCGAAAGCATGGCAGGCTCTCTTCATCGCGAGCCTGAAGTCGAGGAAGGTGAATCCTTGCGGTCCGACGCCAACATCGCGGGACCGATGACCGATCCGGTCCCCGGCCCCCGTACCGAGTCGCCGGGAGAGGATGTTTCACGTGAAACACCGCCCCCGATGGACGACACTCCTATCGGCCGAGCCGCTCAGCTCGCCATGGAGGCCATGGGGCGTGCCGGTGAGGGCCTGCCCCGACCTGAGCAGACCCGCGTCATGGTGGTCGCCAACCAGAAGGGCGGCGTGGGCAAGACGACCTCCACGGTCAATCTCGCCGCCTCACTGGCGCTGCACGGCGCACGTGTTCTGGTGGTCGACCTCGACCCACAGGGCAATGCCTCCACGGCGCTGGGCATCGACCATCACGCGGAGGTCCCCTCTGTCTATGACGTTCTGGTGGACAGCAGACCGCTCTCCGAGGTGGTCCAGCCGGTGCCGGACGTCGAAGGTCTCTTCTGCGCCCCCGCCACCATCGATCTCGCCGGTGCGGAGATCGAGTTGGTGTCGCTGGTGGCGCGGGAGAGCCGGCTCCAGCGGGCGATCCAGGCCTATGAACAGCCCCTGGACTACATCCTCATCGACTGCCCGCCGTCGCTCGGTCTGCTGACCGTCAACGCGATGGTCGCCGGCGCGGAGGTGCTGATCCCCATTCAGTGCGAGTACTACGCGCTGGAGGGCCTGGGGCAGTTGCTGAGGAATGTGGATCTGGTGCGGGGTCATCTCAACCCCGCTCTGCATGTGTCCACGATCCTTCTCACCATGTACGACGGCAGGACCCGGCTCGCCTCCCAGGTGGCGGAGGAGGTCCGCAGCCACTTCGGTGAGGAGGTGCTGAGGACGAGCATTCCCCGCTCGGTCCGTATCTCGGAGGCTCCGAGCTATGGGCAGACGGTGCTCACCTACGATCCGGGCTCCAGCGGCGCCCTGTCGTATCTTGAGGCCGCCCGGGAGATCGCCCTGCGCGGAGTCGGAGTTCAGTACGATCCGCAGCCTGCCCATCTGGGCGCCCAGAACAGCCAGCAGAACATCTCGGAGGGGATCCAGTGAGCGAGCGACGTAGAGGGTTGGGGCGTGGGCTCGGTGCCCTGATCCCTGCGGCTCCCCAGGAGAAGCAGATGTCTCCCGGGGGACCGTTGGGCTCTCCGGGAGCGGGTCCGGTACTGACCACGGAGCGGGGTGTCGCGGCCGCCAAGGTGACCTCGCTGCCGGCGGCGCCCGCCGCCGAGGCGTCCCTGCCGGCGCCGGCCACCGAGCCGGTGCCACAGCATCTGGAGCCGTCCGGGGCGCACTTCGCCGAAGTGCCGATCGACTCGATCACTCCCAACCCGCGTCAGCCCCGGGAGCTGTTCGACGAGGACGCGCTGGCCGAGCTGGTCACCTCCATCCGAGAGGTGGGGCTCCTTCAGCCGGTCGTCGTCCGTCAGCTGGGGCCCGACCGCTATGAGCTGATCATGGGCGAGCGCCGCTGGAGGGCCTGCCGTGAGGCCGGCCTGGAGCGGATCCCCGCGATCGTGCGCCACACGGAGGACGAGAAGCTCCTCCTGGACGCGCTGCTGGAGAATCTGCACCGCGCTCAGCTCAACCCGCTGGAGGAGGCGGCCGCCTACGACCAGCTGCTGAAGGACTTCAACTGCACCCATGACCAGCTGGCCGACCGGATCGGGCGCTCCCGCCCCCAGGTCTCCAACACGCTGCGGCTGCTGAGGCTGTCGCCGCCGGTGCAGCGCAGGGTCGCGGCGGGAGTGCTCTCGGCCGGTCATGCGCGGGCCCTGCTCTCGGTGGAGGACTCCGAGGAGCAGGACCGGCTCGCCCATCGCATCGTGGCCGAAGGGCTCTCCGTGCGGGCGGTCGAGGAGATCGTGACACTGCTCAACTCCAGCCCGACGAGCCCGGCCAAGCCGAAGGGCCCGCGTGCGGGCGGCCGGCTCTCGCCCGCGCTCTCCGATCTGGCCTCACGGCTCTCGGACCGTTTCGAGACCCGGGTGAAGGTCGACCTCGGTCAGAAGAAGGGGAAGATCGTCGTCGAGTTCGCCTCGATGGACGATCTGGAGCGCATCCTCGGCACCCTCGCCCCGGGCGAGGGACGAGTCCTGGAGCAGGGTCTCACCCCGGACGAGGACGCGCGGGACGACGAAGGCTGAGTCTCTCGGCGGTGTGCGGGGCGGGCGGTGTCCGGGGGTTCTCCGGACACCGCCCGCCCTTTGCGCTGACTCGGCATCTCCTCAGGGAGCGGATCGATACGATCGTTTCGGTGTGACGCGTCCACCGTGAGCGGCACGCGTCGGCGGCGTCCGGACGCGGCCCGGGAAGGAAGCGAGGAACTGCCTTCATGGGGCGTCGGCTTGTACCCCTCACGCTGGACAACCTCTCAGAGCTGCCCAGGCGCTGTCGGTCCTGTGTCTTCTGGGAACTCGATCCGGTCAGCGGGGACGCGGCGGTGAAGGCCGGGCGTGCGGAGCAGGAGAAGGAGGCGTGGATCTCGGCCGTGCTGCTGGAGTGGGGATCCTGCGGCCGGGTGGTCCGGGTCGACGAGGTTCCGGTCGGCTTCGTTCTCTACGCCCCGCCCGCCTATGTGCCGCGCTCCCTCGCCTTTCCCACCAGCCCGGTGTCGGTGGACGCCGTGCAGCTGATGACGGCCTGGATCAATCCGGCCTATCAGGGTCAGGGGCTCGGCAGGGTCATGGTCCAGACGGTCGCGAAGGATCTGCTGCGACGAGGGTTCCGCGCGATCGAGGTCTTCGGGGACGCGCGCTGGAAGCAGCCCGCCTGTGTATTGCCGGCGGATCATCTGCTCGCCGTCGGATTCAAGACCGTGCGCCCGCATCCCGGCTTCCCCCGGCTGAGGCTGGAGCTGCGGACCGCGCTCTCCTGGAAAGAGGATGTGGAGATGGCGCTGGACCGTCTGCTGGGAGCCGTTCAGAAGGACCCGGCGCTCAGACCGCTCTGACGCCGGACAGCGGAAGGGGCCCATCCCCGGGAGGATGGGCCCCTTCGATGTTTCACGTGAAACATCGGCTGCCGCTGAGCGGCGGTGCGATCAGCTGCCGGAGATGAACGGGTCCAGGTCGCGCACGATCGCGGCCTTCGGCTTGGCGCCGACGATCGTCTTGGCGACCTCGCCGTTCTGGTAGACGTTCAGCGTCGGGATCGACATGACGCCGTACTTGGCGGCGGTGGCCGGGTTCTCGTCGATGTTCAGCTTGACGATCTCGATCTTGTCGCCGTGCTCGGCCGCGATGGCCTCCAGCGACGGGGCGATCTGGCGGCAGGGACCGCACCACGCGGCCCAGAAGTCCACCAGTACGGGCTTGTCGCTCTTGAGGACATCCTCTTCGAAGCTGTCGTCAGTCACGTTCTTCAGCGGGCCGGCCACGGCGGCCTCCTTACGTCTTGGGGGGAGCGGGGAAAGGGGGGAACTCAAGGATCAGACCGCGGGGGTCTTCTCCGGCTCGGCGATCTTCTCGCTGTCGGCGAGCGCGGCGAGGAAGCGCTCGGCGTCCAGTGCGGCGGAGCATCCGGTGCCAGCGGCGGTGATGGCCTGACGGTAGGTGTGGTCGACCACATCGCCCGCGGCGAAGACACCGGTCAGGTTGGTGCGCGTCGACGGCGCCTCGACCTTCAGATAGCCCTCGTCGTCCAGGTCCAGCTGGCCCTTGAACAGCTCCGTCCGGGGGTCGTGCCCGACGGCGATGAACAGACCGGTGGCCGCCAGCTCGGAGGTCTCACCCGTCTTGGTGTTCCGCAGCGTCAGGGCGGACAGCTTCTGGTCGCCGTGGATCTCGGCGACCTCGCTGTCCCAGGCGAAGGAGATCTTCGGGTCGGCGAAGGCCCGGTCCTGCATGGCCTTCGAGGCGCGCAGGGTGTCACGGCGGTGCACGATGGTGACCGACTTGGCGAACCGGGAGAGGAAGGTCGCTTCCTCCATCGCGGTGTCACCGCCGCCGATCACGGCGATGTCCTGGTCCTTGAAGAAGAACCCGTCGCAGGTCGCGCACCAGGAGACGCCACGGCCGGAGAGCGCGTCCTCATTGGGCAGACCGAGCTTGCGGTGCTGCGAGCCGGTCGTGACGATGACGGCCTTGGCCCGGTGGACGGTGCCCGCCGTGTCCGTCACCGTCTTGATGTCGCCCGTGAGGTCGACCGAGACGATGTCGTCCGGGATCAGCTCCGCACCGAAGCGCTCGGCCTGGGCGCGCATGTTGTCCATGAGGTCCGGACCCATGATGCCGTCGCGGAAGCCGGGGAAGTTCTCCACATCGGTCGTGTTCATCAGGGCACCGCCGGCGGTGACGGCTCCCTCGAACACCAGCGGCTGCAGTGATGCGCGCGCGGTGTAGAGCGCCGCCGTGTAGCCGGCCGGCCCGGAGCCGATGATGATCACGTTACGGACGTCGCTCACGGGTTGATTCCTCGTCTCTGAAGACTGCGCTGCTGTCTACTGGGCCGAGTCAATGACTCTCACCCCACCCAACGGATCCTAAGGGGCTCGCATTCCCGCGAGCGCAGCACAGCGCGGTGGAACGTCTCAGCGACGGGAGTAGTCGTCCTTGAGGAGCAGTTTCCCGGTGGACGAGGGGGCGGAATCAGCGCACTCCGCGTCGACCACATAGACCTGGACCCGCAGGTCGTCCGCCGGGTTCGGGAAGACCACCAGATAGGCGTTCGCGCCGTTGTACGAGCCGTACTCGACCGCGATCGGGGTGTCGGTCCGGCCGGTGCCCCGCTGGACACAGGGCGGCGCCGTCGGCGCGCTCTTCATCCGGGAGGTCGGGGCCTCGTTCTCGGTGCCGAAGGTCCTGGCGCCCTCGGCCTTCTCCCCGTACCGGGCGGAGTCCGCGGTGAGGAGGGACCTGACCCGCTCGTCCAGGCCGGGGTCGGCGTAGTCCGAGGGGGCGCTCGCCGCCTGCGCGCCCTGGTCCCGCATGGCGCTCTTGTCGGCGTTGTCGCTGTTCAGCGTCTGGAGGAACAGCGCGCTCACCCAGAGGGCCGCCACTGTGAAGGCGGCGCCCAGCACCGCGACGGCGCGGCGGGACCGGCGCTTCCGTCCGGGGCCGGTCGCCCCTCGGGCCTGTCCCGCGGGGCGGGCGGACGAGCCGCTGGGCTCGCGCTGCTGGACGATGGGCGTTGTTTCACGTGAAACATGCGCGGTGTCGTCGGGTGCGGTCGAGTCCAGCAGCGCCTCGGCCGCCAGAGCCGCATCGATGCGTTCGGCGATGTCCACCGGCATCCGGGTGTTCCCGGGGAGCGTTCCGAGCAGTCCCCGGATCTCCTCCAGGGAGGTCCGGACATCGGCGCAGAGCGCGCAGGCGTCGAGGTGCCGCTCCACATCGGCGCTCCGGGAGGGCGGCAGCAGCCCTTCGGCGAGATCGGAGATCTCCGAGACGTCCGGGTGCTGAGTCATGTCGGCCGTGGATGTCATGCGCGCCCACCTCCGCCCTTCGCACCGGCAGGGTCATTCGGCCCCGCGTCCCTTTGTCCCGATGCCGGTGGGACGGAATCCCCCGGCGTCCGGTTCCTTCCCCCGTCGGATCGGCTCCTATCCCCGGGGTCACCGCGCAGATGGGTGAGCATAGGCAACAATCGGGCCCGCCCGCGCGCGCAGCGGCTCTTGACGGTCCCGGTCGGCACCTCCAGGATCCGGGCGGCCTCCGCGACCGGATAGCCCTGCATGTCCACCAGGATCAGCGCGGCGCGCTGGTCGGGGGGAAGCTTGGCCAGCGCGGCCAGCAGCTCGCGATTGAGGTCCTGGCGCTCGGCCGGCGCCTCGGCCGACTCATGGGGCTCCAGGAGCCGCTCCAGGCGTTCGGTGTCGTCGACGGGCTGGGTTCTGCGCGAGGCGGCCTTGCGGGCCCGGTCGAGACAGGCGTTCACGGTGATCCGGTGCAGCCAGGTGGTGACGGCGGACTGTCCGCGGAAGGTGTGGGCGGCCCGGAAGGCGGAGACCAGCGCGTCCTGGACCGCGTCCGCGGCCTCCTCGCGGTCGCCCAGAGTGCGCAGGGCGACGGCCCAGAGCCGGTCGCGGTGGCGCCGGACCAGCTCGCCGAAGGCGTGGGGGTCCCCCGCCACATGGCGGCCCAGCAGATCATGGTCGCTGGTGTCGCGGCGCGTTTCGTCCAACGGTGAGCCCCCTCCCCTGCTGCCGTCAGCTGGTGATCTTGATCTCCGCGACCTGGCCCTGGAATTTGCCGGGACTCGACGGCGGGAGATCCGTCAGCCAGACCAGAACGTACCGCGACCGCACCGGCTTGCCGGGCTTGAGAGCGACATTCGTCCCGGATCCTTCGGCGACCTTGTCGAATCCGGCCGAGGTCGTCGGCCGGGACAGGGCGGACTCGGGCGCCGTGCGCAGCTCCACGGAGGTGGTTCCGCCCATGAAGGTCACGTCGACCTTGCCGACCTGCTGGACCTTGCCGAGGTCGAGGATGATGCCGAGACCGTCCTTGAGCCGGCCGAAGTCCGGGCTGGCGTACCAGTTGGTGCTCCAGGACGTGCCGGGGTCGCCGTCGTAGCTGTTCACTATCTCGGCGGGCTTCTCCGAGGGGGGCTGGCCCAGCGGGTCGAAGTCGACGGCGCCGACGATGGCGACCGGCTTGCCGGATCCGGCCGCCGTGTCCTTGCCGGCGTTCTTCTTGTCGTCCACCTGGGAGGTGCCGGGGTCGTCCACGCGGTCCCGGCCCCGCTGGATCAGTTCGTTGGCGACCTGCCAGCTGCCGAGCCCGAGAGCGGCGATCAGCAGGGCCGCCACTCCCCACTTCAGCACCTTGCCGGCACGGGTCTCCAGCGGCGCGGGAGGGGCGGGGACCGGCTGGGTGGCCGCGAGGCCGGGCCGGATCGCCGAGCGGCCGTAGCTGCCCTGCTGGTAGGTCGTCCGCTGGTAGTCGGGCGGCGCGGCGAAGGTGGGCTCCGGCGGGCGGATGCGCGGCATCGCGGCGATCGCCTTGGCCAGCTCGTCCGGAGTGGTGCAGGGCGGCTCCTGCCGGGAGGCGGTGGCGCCGTCGTTGACCAGGGCGCGCATGGCCAGCTCGGCGAGGCCCCGGTGGACTCCCGCGCGCACCTGGTCCGGCGGGAGGAGCCCGACGCCCTTGGGCAGCCCCGAGAGGCCGTGGGCGTCGTTCTCGTAGGGCCAGCGCTGGGTCAGGGCGGCGTACAGCAGCGCGCCGACCGCTTCGGTGTCGGTGCGCTGAGGGCGCTCGGCGGTGATGCCGCGCAGCGCGGCGTTCACGGCGAGTCCGCGGATCCGGTACTGGCCGGTGGAGGTCCGCAGGACGGCGCCGGGGGTGAGCCTGAGATGGGCGAGGCCCTCGCGGTGCGCCGCGGCCATGGCCTGCGCGAGCTGGTCGACGAGCTGGTACGCCGCGTGCGGCTCCATGGGGCCCATGGAGAGCAGGGTGGTCAGCTCGGTGGCGTCCGGCAGCCACTCGTGGACGACGTAGACGAGATCGTTCTCCTCGACGGCGTCGAGGACCTGGACGAAGCGGGGGTCTCCCAGCAGGGCTGCGGAGCGGGCCGCGGCGAGCACGGAACGCGCCCGCGCGTGGTCGGCGGGGAGCAGATGCACTCCGACAGCGCGGCGCAGCTTCTCGTCCACCGCCCGCCAGCTGCTGAAACCGTCCAGACGGGTGATGCACTCCTCGAGGCGGTAGCGCCTGGCGAGCTTGTGCCCGCTGTGCAGCTCGGGCGTGGCGATGGAGGACTCGGCGCTCTTGCGCTCGCCGCCCTTGTCCGGCGTGGGCTTCCCCGCCGCGTCCTGAGATTGAGCCGCCCCGTCGGTCGTGGCCTTGTCCGCCTGCGCGGCCAGCGGTTCGTCTCCGCTGTTGTCGGCCACGTCGACGGCAGCCGTGCTACGTTCCGCCACCGTCGTTCCTGCCTCCCCATCCGTTGCGCATAACCAACAGCCGAACCAATTGTGCCCACAGTCCGCTGCTATGCACGACACACAGCGGCGGACGATGGTTGTGCGGTTTTCGGGGGCTAGCGGCCGAGGCGGCCGCGCACCATGCCGACGATGGAGTTCAGCTCCGCGATGCGCATCCGCTTCGCGGCGACGAAGAAGACGCCCAGGAGCACGATTCCGCCGCCCAGGAGGGCGGTGAGGGACCCGAGGGCTCCGCTGCCCAGCAGGTTCATGATGGCGTACGCGGCCGCGCCGCCGAGCGCCGCGGCGGGGACGGCGGCGATGCACAGGCGGGCGTAGGTGCGCATGATGTGGGAGCCGTCCAGATCGCCGTCCAGCCGCTTCTTCAGCCTGCGCCAGGCGACGCCCACGCCGACCATGTACGCGAGACCGTATCCGGCGGCCATGCCGACGACCGCCCAGCGGGCGGGCAGCAGCATGAAGCTGGCGACGGCGGTCGCCGCGTTGACCACGGCGACGATGACGGTGTTGTAGAACGGCGTCCGGGTGTCCTCGTAGGCGTAGAAGCCCCGGAGCACCACGTACTGCACGGAGTACGGGATCAGGCCCAGGCCGAAGGCCATAAGAGTGAATCCGATGCCCCGCGCGCCCTCTCCCGAGCTGGCGTAGAGCAGGGTCGCCATGGGGAGGCCCAGCGCGAGGAAGGCGAAGGCGCAGGGCACGATCGCCACGGCCGAGGTGCGGAGCCCGTACGAGATGTCGTCGCGGACCGCGGCGGGGTCCCCGTCGTGGGCGGCGCGGGAGATCCTCGGGAGCACGGCGGTCATCACCGAGACCGTGATGATGGCCTGGGGCATCTGCCAGAGCAGCAGCGCGTAGTTGTACGCGGTGATGCCCGCGCCCTGGACGCCGTCCTTGGCGGCCTCCGAGCCGGCCCAGGTGGCGAACTGGGTGACCACGATCATGCCGAGCTGGTTGGCGAGCACGAAGAAGAAGGTCCACTTCGCGAGCCCCACGGCCTTGCCCAGGCCCTGGCCCTTCCAGTCGAACCGCAGCCGGATCTTGAAGCCCGCGTCCCGCAGATACGGGAGCATGGCCAGCGCCTGGACGACCAGGCCGAGCAGGGTGCCGATGGCGAGCAGCCGCACGCCCTCCGGTGTGATGGTGGACTCGGTGACCTCGGACTCGGTGAAGCCGCCGAAGGCCCAGATGAAGGCGGCGAAGGTCGCGATGGTGACGATGTTGCTGAGGACCGGGGTCCACATCATCGCGCCGAACCGGCCGCGGGCGTTGAGGATCTGCCCGAGCACCACATGGACGCCCATGAAGAACAGCGTCGGGATGCAGTAGCGGGCGAAGGTGACGGCCACCTCCATCTTCTGCGGGTCGGAGGCGATCGGGTCCGACAGCATCCGGATGAGCAGCGGGGCGGCCAGCACACAGACGGCGGTGACGCCGCCGAGCACCACGATGACGAGGGTCAGCAGACGGTTGGCGTATCCCTCGCCGCCGTCGTCGTCGTTCTTCATGGCCCGGACGAGCTGGGGGATGAAGACCGCGTTGAGGGCGCCGCCGCCGGCCAGCACGTAGATCATCGTGGGCAGGACATTGGCGACCTGGTAGGAGTCGTTCAGGGTGCCGACGCCGATGGCCGCGGCCATCACCAGGGTCCGCAGGAAGCCCGTGATCCGGGAGACGATCGTGCCCGCCGCCATGACGGCGCTGGACTTCAGCACGCTGGAGGCCTTGCCGCCGGAGCTCTTGGGCGGCGGCGGGGGCGCGGGAGCGGGCTCCGTGACCGGGGCGGGGGCGGTCTGCACCGCGCTCTGCTGGTCCCGGAAGAGATGGGCGAAGGCGTCCGGCCCCTGCTCCTGGCCCCGCTCCGGCTCGCCGGCCCGGGTGACCAGGTCGTCGACGCCGGTGTACTGGGTGGTCCTGGCGTCGTCGCCGTACGGCAGATGCCGGGAGGGGCCCTCGGGCTCGGGGGGCGGGGTCTGCGCCCAGACCCGGGGGTCGGGGGCGTACTGCGACGCGGGCGGCTGCTGGTACAGCGGCGGCGGCTGCTCGTAGGTGCCGGGGGGCGGCGGCGGGTGCGAGGCGCGGTCGTAGAGCGCCTCCGCCACCGGGTCCTGCGCGGACAGATCCTGCGCCCGGTACGGATCCGGGGCGTAGGCGTCCTGGAGGTAGGGATCCTGCGGGTAGTGAGCCTCGGTGTGCGGGGCGTGCGGGTCGTTCGGGTTCTGGGGGTACGCCTCCTGCGGATGGCCGCTCTGCGGATACGCGCCGTGCGCCTGCGCATCCTGGTGGTAGCCGTCCTGGGGGTACGCGTCGTGGGTCCGCGGATCCTGCGGGTACGGGTTCTGGGCGTACGGATCCTGGGCGTACGCCTCCTGCGCGGCGGGATCGGGGGCAGGCTGCTGCGGAACCTGGCCCGCGGGATCCGTGCCCGCGCCCTGACCGCGGTCACCGTCGTACGGCGCGTTCATTGCTACCCCACCTCATCGTCCCGGGCCGGCCGGCCACGACATCGCTCAACGGTCCACTTTCTCACCCGGGCCCGATGGGTTGCCGCTTTCCGGTCCGGTGTCCGGCTTCGGGTCACTCGCCTGCCCGTGATCCGGGCCGTCGGCGTCCTCCGGGGAGGCCTCCGCCGCCGGCGGGCCGTCCTCGCCGTTCTCGCCCGATTCGCCGTCCGCGCCGTCCGCGTCGGTCTCGCCGGAGTCGCCGTCTTCGGGAGCGGAGTCCTTCGCCGCCTGCTCCTGGGCCGCGGCGCGCTTGCGCTGGGTGTACATCCGCACACCCGCCAGGACGAGCAGCAGCACGCCTCCCGCGATCACGAGCATCACGGTCGGGGTGATCTCGGAGACCTTGACCGTGAACTGCATCTCGGGCCCGTAGGGCTCGTTGTCCTCGGTGTAGAGCTGGGCCGTCATCCGCACCTGGCCGTTGACATGCGCCAGAGCGTCGAACTTCACGGACTGGCTGTGACCGCCCTTGACCTTGATCGGCTGCTCCGCCATGCCCTTGTCGTCGAGGCTGAGGCGGGAGGCGTTGTCCGAGCTGAGCCGCAGAACCAGATGGTCGACGTCCTGCACCAGCCGGTTCTGCACGGTGATCGGGATGGTGGCGCTCTGGCCCGAGAGGGTGATCTGCGACTTCTTGATCAGCTGCACTTCTCCGGTGAGGACCTGGAGGTTCTCCCGGACGCTGGAGCGATACTGCTGGGCCTCGGCGCGGTGCCCGCGCCACGAGGTGGACATCTCCCGGTCGATGGCCCGGCCGAAGGGCGTCTCCACCCGGTCCATCTGGGTCAGGATGACCGTGAACTTGTCGAGCGCTTCCTGGGTCCTCTGGATGTCCTGGAACGCCTGGACCGGCAGCTCCTGCCGGCGGAGCCGGTCCGGATACTCCGCGGCCGACGGCACCCGGGTGGTCGCGCCGGCGTCCGGCTCGAACGCGGCGGCGTCGATCAGATCCATCGGCTGGGTCCAGTGCTGGGTCTTGAGACCGCTCAGCGCACGGGCCATCGACTGCGCCTGGGACACGGTCGGCATCCGCTGCGGGGCGACGACCAGGCTCCGCTGCTCATCGGTGTTCTGGAGCGTGACCGCCAGCGTCTGCGCGAGGAACTTCTGAATCGCGAGAGTCGAGGCGCCGCTGTTCAGCATGGAGCCCTGGAAGGCCTTGGAGAGCCGGGAGTCGGCGACCACGGCCGTCGTCCCGCCGCCGATCGGGCGGGCCGCGCTGGCCGTGTAGTTCAGATCGTCCCGCAGGCTGTCGCTCCGGGCGATCACCTTGTCCGCGCCCGCCGAGGTGGCCACGTCCACGATCGAGGAGTCGATCGCGCCCTCCACGGGCCAGGCGAAGTCCGTGGACGGCTTCTCGTGAATGATCGTTTCCACGGTCGACTCGGCGACCTCGGTGGCCTGCTGAAGATGGCCGAGCGAGCCGGGGACGTTCTTCCCCCGGTGCGCCAGGGAGGCCAGGTCGGGATCGGCGAACGGCAGCGCGATCACCTTGCGGCCCTTGACCGCCGACTGCAGATCGCTCAGCCACCGCATGGCGACGTCCTGGTTCTTGCCCGCGACCGTGTCGTCGCCCCGCTTCACCTCGTACGCGCCCGTCATGGCGTTCACGGTGGACAGCAGGTCGGGGTCGATCACCCAGGTGACGGGCAGATCGCGCCCGAGGGAGACCATCTGCCCCAGCCTGCCCTCCGGAGCCAGCTCGGCCGCGAGCGACTCGTCCTCCAGCACGGGGCTCTGCTCTTTGTCCGAGCGGGTCTCCGAGGTGAGGTGCGTCGAGGAGATCAACGGCCAGAGATAGGTGAGACGGGTCTTCTCCGGCTTCTCCAGAGCCTCGGGCTGCCAGGGGAGGAAGGTCCGCTCGATGCCCAGCACATCCCCGTACCGCGCCCCCGGGGTCCGGCCCGAGAGGGAGACCCCGAGCTGATAGACGCCGTCCTCGCCGAGATTCAGCTCGGAGACCGGGACGGTGAGCGAGAAGTCCCGGCTGATGCCGGGGGCGAGCTTGGGCAGCTTCACGGTGAACTCGTCGCCGACGGGCGCGCCGTCGGCGGCGGAGCTGTAGCCGGTCCGCTCGGCGGCCCGGTCGATGCCGGTCCTGCCGATGAGCCGCGGACCGACCCGCAGATCGACCTCCGCGTCGGCGACCGGCTGCCGGCTCTTGTTGACCACCGTGCCCGAGACCGTGAGCTTGTCGCCCTTCACCGGGGCGGACGGGGCGACTGTGTTCAGCGACACATCCACCGTGTGCGAGCCCGAGGGGGCCTTGGGGGCGGCCTGGGCCGAAGCGGCGGCCGGACCGCCGAGCAGCCCGGCCAGCAGCGGCAGGCCGACGATCACGGAGGCTGTACCGCGCAGCCGCCGGCGGGCAGGAGAGGGGGGCGTCTCCTGGAAATCTGCCGCCTCGGCCACGCGCACGTCCGTCCCTCGTCGTCTGATGCCGTTGGTCGCTGTCGCATATTGCGTCCACGCATGGTAACGAGGTGCGGCGCGCCGAAGTGCCGCGGACCGCCCCACAAGATCGCGGACGGCCCCGGGGTGCTCACCGGCGCGCGGGGCGGGGCGGGCCGCCGGGCGGTCGCGGGGCTGCCGATAAAGAGGGACACCGCGGCCTGTGGGCCACGTACCCTCTTCTGTTGTGCCGAACGCCAATGAAGACAGCCCCACCGCACTGAGCCAGGTGCAACGCCGCGCGGTCATGGAACTACTCCGTGTAGCACCCGTGGCCGATGATCTCGCGCGCCGATTCCAGGAGGCGGGGTTCAGCCTCGCCCTGGTCGGCGGATCGGTGCGAGACGCCCTCCTCGGCCGGCTCGGCAATGATCTGGACTTCACCACGGATGCCCGCCCCGAGGACGTTTTGAAGATCATCCGCCCATGGTCGGATTCGGTGTGGGACGTCGGTATCGCCTTCGGCACGGTCGGCGCCCAGAAGAGCGGCTACCAGATCGAGGTCACCACCTACCGCTCGGAGGCGTACGACAGGACCTCGCGCAAGCCCGAGGTCTCCTACGGCGACTCCATCGAGGAGGATCTCGTCCGCCGTGACTTCACGGTGAACGCGATGGCCGTGGCCCTGCCGGAGAAGGAGTTCATCGATCCGCACCAGGGCCTGGAGGATCTCGCCGCCCGGGTGCTGCGGACGCCCGGCACCCCGGAGGAGTCCTTCTCCGACGACCCGCTGCGCATGATGCGGGCCGCCCGGTTCGCCGCCCAGCTGGACTTCGAGGTGGCGCCCGACGTGGTCGCGGCCCTGAAGGACATGGCCGACCGGATCGAGATCGTCTCCGCCGAACGGGTGCGGGAGGAGCTGAACAAGCTGATCCTCTCCGCGCACCCCCGCAAGGGTCTGGCGCTGCTGGTCGACTCCGGCCTCGCCGCCCAGGTGATGCCGGAGCTGCCCGCGCTGCGGCTGGAGAGCGATGAGCACCACCGGCACAAGGATGTGTACGAGCACTCCCTGACCGTGCTGGAGCAGGCCATCGATCTGGAGGAGGACGGCCCGGACCTGGTGCTGCGGCTGGCCGCGCTCCTCCATGACATCGGCAAGCCGAGGACACGGCGCTTCGAGAGCGACGGACGGGTCTCCTTCCACCACCACGAGGTGGTGGGCGCGAAGATGACCAAGAAGCGCATGATCGAGCTGAAGTACTCCAACGAGCTGGTCAAGGACGTCTCACGGCTGGTGGAGCTGCATCTGCGGTTCCACGGCTACGGGACCGGCGAGTGGACCGACTCGGCCGTGCGCCGCTATGTACGGGACGCCGGCCCGCTGCTGACCCGGCTCCACAAGCTGACCCGCTCGGACTGCACCACCCGCAACAAGCGCAAGGCGAGCGCGCTCTCCCGGGCCTACGACGGGCTGGAGGAGCGGATCGCCCAGCTGAAGGACCAGGAGGAGCTGGACGCCATCCGGCCCGATCTGGACGGCAACCAGATCCAGGAGATCCTCGGCGTCCGGCCCGGCCCGGTGGTCGGCCAGGCGTACGCCTTCCTGCTGGAGCTGCGTCTGGAGAAGGGCCCCCTGGAGCAGGACGCGGCGATCGCGGCGCTCAAGGAATGGTGGGCCGCTCAGAGCGCGGAGTGATCCGCCGGCGGGAGACGCCGCGATGTTTCACGTGAAACATCGCGAGAGAAACGGCATGAGGGGCGATGTTTCACGTGAAACATCGCCCCTCGTCCGTCAGCGCACTCCGTCGGTCCGCCGCCATCGGGCCATGGTGACGGCGATCCCCGCGTAGATCAGCGCCACCGCCACGACCAGCTGCGCCGAGCGCCCGTCGGGAGGCAGGATCAGCGCCGCCACCCCGGCCGCCCCGACGAAGGCCACATTGAAGAGCACGTCATAGAGGGAGAAGATCCGCCCCCGGTAGTCGTCGTCCACCGAGGTCTGGACGACCGTGTCGGTGGTGATCTTCGATCCTTGGGTGATGAACCCCAGGACGAAGGCGGCGATCAGCATCGGCCCGGGCGCGAACGGCAGCCCCAGGGCCGGTTCCAGAATCGCCGCCGATCCCGCGCAGACCACCAGCCAGCCATAGCGGCCGAACCGGCCGATGGCCCAGGGAGTCACCACGGCCGCCGCGAAGAATCCGGCCCCGGAGACCGCGACGGCCAGCCCGAGCAGCGCGAGCCCGTCCTGCTCCCGCTCGTACCAGGCGTAGCGGCAGAGCATCAGGACCATCACCAGCAGGGCCCCGTAGTTGAAGCGCATCAGGGTCATCGCGACCAGGACCCGGGCCGCCGCCGGCCGTTCGGCCAGATGCCTCAGCCCGCCCGCCATACCGCGCACGGTGGAGGCGACGGCGGCGGTCAGCCGGGGCTGTGCCGTCTGCGTGTCGGGCCCGAGCAGCCGGCGGTCCATTCTGAGCGAGGCCAGCGCCGAGCACAGATAGAGCGCGGCGCCGAGCAGAACGACCGCGGCGTCGGAGTCCTCCGACACCAGCCGCACCACGAAGGCCAGCCCGCCGCCCGCGGTGGCGGCCAGGGTGCCGGCCGTCGGCGAGAGGGAGTTGGCCATGACGAGCCGCTCCTGGTCGACGACCCGGGGCAGCGCGGCCGACAGACCCGCCAGGACGAAGCGGTTGACCGCGGTGACGGAGAGGGCCGAGGCGTAGAAGAGCCAGTCGGGAACGGAGGCGATGATCAGCAGCGCGGTGCCGATCGCGAGGACGGCGCGCAGCAGATTCCCGTAGAGGAAGACCTGCCGGCGCTGCCAGCGGTCCAGCAGCACTCCGGCGAAGGGGCCGACCACGGAGTACGGGAGCAGCAGGACGGCCATGGCGGAGGCGATGGCTGCGGGAGAGGTCTGCTTCTCCGGGGAGAACACCACATAGGTGGCGAGTGCGACCTGATAGACGCCATCGGCCGATTGGGAGAGGAGCCGGACCGCCAGCAGTCGGCGGAAGTCGGTCAGGCGCAGGAGTACGCGAAGATCACCTACGACGGGCATGCGGTCAAGCGTCACATACGCGGAGGGTCCCCGGGTGAACAACCCGGGGACCCTCCGCGGCCGATCGACCGAACGCCGGGAGGCCCGGCGCCGTCGAGAGGCTTTAGCGCTCGACCTCGCCCTTGATGAACTTCTCGACCTGGTCGCGAGCCTCGTCGTCGAAGTACTGGACCGGCGGGGACTTCATGAAGTACGACGACGCCGAGAGGATCGGGCCGCCGACGCCGCGGTCCTTGGCGATCTTCGCCGCGCGGACGGCGTCGATGATGACGCCCGCGGAGTTCGGGGAGTCCCAGACCTCGAGCTTGTACTCCAGGTTCAGCGGGACATCGCCGAAGGCGCGGCCCTCGAGGCGGACGTACGCCCACTTGCGGTCGTCCAGCCACGCCACGTAGTCCGACGGACCGATGTGGACGTTCTTCTCGCCCATGTCACGGTCGGGGATCTGCGAGGTGACGGCCTGCGTCTTGGAGATCTTCTTGGACTCCAGCCGGTCCCGCTCCAGCATGTTCTTGAAGTCCATGTTGCCGCCGACGTTCAGCTGCATCGTGCGGTCCAGGACGACGCCCCGGTCCTCGAAGAGCTTCGCCATCACACGGTGCGTGATCGTGGCGCCGACCTGAGACTTGATGTCGTCGCCGACGATCGGGACGCCCGCCTCGGTGAACTTGTCCGCCCACTCCTTGGTGCCGGCGATGAAGACCGGCAGAGCGTTGACGAAGGCGACCTTGGCGTCGATGGCGCACTGCGCGTAGAACTTCGCGGCGTCCTCGGAACCGACCGGCAGGTAGCAGACCAGAACGTCCACCTGCTTGTCCTTGAGGATCTGGACGATGTCGACCGGAGCCTCAGGAGACTCCTCAATGGTCTCGCGGTAGTACTTGCCCAGACCGTCGAGGGTGTGACCGCGCTGCACGGTGACACCGGCGTTCGGCACATCGCAGATCTTGATGGTGTTGTTCTCGCTGGCGCCGATGGCGTCCGAGAGGTCGAGCCCGACCTTCTTGGCGTCGACGTCGAAGGCGGCCACGAACTCGACGTCACGGACGTGATAGTCGCCGAACTGGACGTGCATCAGACCCGGCACCTTGCCGTCCGGGTCGGCGTCCTTGTAGTACTCGACGCCCTGCACCAGCGAGGCGGCGCAGTTGCCCACGCCGACGATGGCTACGCGAACCGAACCCATTCCGGTTGCTCCCTGTGTGATCTCGGATGAAACCCTGCGGACCGCGGGGCTTCAGTTTGCTGGGCCGTCGGACGGATCCGGCGGGGCGGCGGGCCCGGGGGCAGTGCCCCCGGCGGTCC
Source organism: Streptomyces sp. NPDC014894 (assembly GCF_043080985.1). Classification (NCBI taxonomy): domain Bacteria; kingdom Bacillati; phylum Actinomycetota; class Actinomycetes; order Kitasatosporales; family Streptomycetaceae; genus Streptomyces; species Streptomyces sp. NPDC014894. Next base: position 89,861 of record NZ_JBIBWD010000007.1, on the reverse strand, counting down.
CGGCGCCCCTGTGCCGGGGCAGGCCGCCCGACGGCCCAGATGTGCTGTCCTGCTGCTGAGCGGAGCCGTCGGTGGCGGAGTGTCGCTGATCCCGCCCCGCCCGCTCGCTCTCGATGAGCTCGTTCAGCCAGCGCACTTCGCGCTCCACGGATTCCATGCCGTGCCGCTGAAGCTCAAGGGTGTAGTCGTCGAGGCGCTCCCGGGTGCGGGCCAGGGAGGCGCGCATCTTCTCCAGACGCTCCTCCAGCCGGCTGCGCCGGCCTTCCAGCACCCGCATCCGTACCTCGCGCTCCGTCTGTCCGAAGAAGGCGAACCGAGCCGCGAAGTGCTCGTCCTCCCAGCTGTCCGGACCGGTGTGCGAGAGCAACTCCTCGAAGTGTTCTTTTCCCTCAGCCGTCAACCGGTAGACGATCTTGGCTCGGCGCCCTGCGAGCGATGCCGCGAGGGCGTCCTCGGGAGCGTTGCCCGGTTCCTCGATCAACCAGCCGTTGGCGACCAGCGTCTTGAGGCAGGGGTAGAGGGTCCCGTAACTGAAGGCCCGGAAGATTCCCAGCGAGGTATTGAGCCGTTTCCGCAGCTCATACCCGTGCATCGGGGCTTCGCGGAGCAGTCCGAGCACGGCGAACTCAAGGATGCCGGAGCGTCTGCTCACCGTCGCCCTCCTTCGCCGTCTCAGCCGCTTATGTCGTGCTGATGTATCGACTCGATACATCAGCACGATAGGCCCGTGTTCCTGCTGCGACAAGGGGGGCCATGGTGAACGGCGTCACATCGTCGATTCACGGTGAGTAACTTGCCTGATTTGGGGTGAACTTCTGACCTGGGAGAGTTTCGAGCCTGCGTAGTCTGTGCGGATGCAGACCGCCGGGAACCCCAGGACGCCAGAGAGCGTCACGGTCGTGGACATAGCGCGGACGCGGCCCCTCACGGGCCCGGCCGCGACCACGGCGGGGAGACTGGACCACACCTGCCGCTTCCAGGCGTCTCGCCTGCCCGAGGAGTAGTCGTTCGATGAGCGAGCACCGTCGCAAACCGCCGCAGCCGCAAGGTGGCGGGCGTGCGGCTGCCAGACGCGCCGCCCAGCAGCCCTCCGGCCGCCGCGCAGCCCAGCCCAGAGAGACCGGCACGGGGCATGGTTCCGTGTCACACAGTGAGGATCGGCCCTACAGCGGCCGGGCGGAGGCCCGCCGCGCCGCCCAGCGCGGCGGCCGCCGCAGAGTCGACGCGGGCGCGGGCGCCGGCGCCGGTCATGGCGGCCGCGGCGGCGGCCGTCGCGGTGGCGGCGGTGGCGGCGGCGGCCACGAGGGGCGGGGCGGGCGCCCCGGCAAGAAGCGCCTGATCGACTATCCGCGCCACGACAAATACGGCTGGCGTCGCTGGATGCCGTCGTGGAAGCTCGTCACCGGAATCTGCCTGGGCTTCCTGGGCAGTCTGATGACCGCCGCCACCATCGCCTACGCGATGGTCGGGGTGCCCGACCCCGACAAGACGGCGGAGGCCGAGAACAACGTCTACTACTGGGACGACGGCACCCAGATGGCCGCCACCGGCGGTGAGATCAACCGGCAGAACATCGGGCTCAGCCAGATCCCCAAGGACATGCAGAACGCCGTGATCTCGGCGGAGAACAAGACCTTCTGGGACGACTCGGGCATCGACCCGAGGGGCATCAGCCGGGCCCTGCTGAACATGGCCAAGGGCCAGGAGACCCAGGGCGGCTCCACCATCACCCAGCAGTATGTGAAGAACGCCCGCCTCGGCGACCAGTCGCAGACCCTGAGCCGCAAATTCAAAGAGCTGTTCATCTCCATCAAGATCGACAGCAATGTGAAGAAGCGCGATATCATGGCCGGCTATCTGAACACCTCGTACTACGGGCGCGGCGCGTACGGCATACAGGCCGCCTCCCGTACGTACTACGGCAAGGACGCGCAGAAGCTGAACGCCAGCGAGTGCGCCGTTCTCGCCTCGCTGCTGAAGGGCGCCACCTGGTACGACCCGGCCGGCGCGACCGATCTGAACCCGGCCGCGACCAAGGAGAAGAACGGGAAGCGGGCGGAGGACCGCTGGCGCTGGATCCTCGACGAGATGGTCAAGGACGGGCATCTGGACGCCGCGAAGCGGGACGCGTTCGTCGCGGACGGGTTCCCCATGCCCGATCCGGTGCGCAAGGGCGCGAAGCTCGGCGGGCAGATCGGCTATCTGGTCGACCTGGCCAAGGCGAACTTCCTCGCCAAGAACACCCGCGGCATAGACGCCACCGAACTCGCCCAGGGCGGGCACGAGATCCACACGACCTTCAACAAGGAGAAGGTCAGGAAGCTCGAGGCGGCGGTCACCAAGGTCCGCAAGGAGAACATCGACCCCAAGAAGCGGCCGAAGAAGGACACCCACGTCCAGTTCGGCGGCGCCTCGGTGGAGCCCGCGACCGGCAAGATCGTCGCGATCTACGGCGGTGAGGACGCGACCAAGCACTTCACCAACAACGCCAACACCACCGGCGCCCAGGTCGGGTCGACCTTCAAGCCGTACGTCCTGGCCGCGGCCATGCGCGACGGCGTCCGCGACCCGCGGCTCGGCAGCGAGCAGTCGATGGAGCAGCGGACCCAGATCAACCCCGACAAGACCGTGTACAACGGCAAGAACAAGCTCAGGATCAAGAAGTACAACGGTGAGATCTGGCGCAACGAGAAGGGCGAGGAGCTCTTCCAGGTCAATGACGGTGACAAGTCGTACACCGACATCAACCTGCGGGAGTCCATGATCGTCTCGGCCAACTCACCCTTTGTGCAGCTGGGCATGGACGTCGGCATCCCCGAGGTCCGCCGGGCGGCCGAGGACGCGGGCCTGCTCCCCGAGTCGCTCGACAAGTCGAACGTGCCGTCGTTCTCGATCGGCATCTCCACCCCGAGCGCCATCCGCATGGCCAGCTCGTACGGAACGTTCGCCGCCGAGGGGGAGCGCCGGGAGCCGTACTCGGTGAAGTACGTCAAGAAGAGCGGCAAGACGATCTTCCAGCACAAGGACGAGCCCGTCGGCGCGTTCACCGCGAACATCGCGAACAATGTGACCGATGTGCTCAGGGACGTCGTCGAGGACAAGAAGGGCACCGGCCGCAACGCGCGGCTCCCGGGCCGCCAGGTCGCCGGCAAGACCGGCACGACCGACGGGAACAAGTCGGCCTGGTTCGTCGGCTACACCCCCCAGCTGTCCACGGCCATCGACATGTACCGGCTGGACGACAACGAGAAGAACGCCAACCGGGGCTTCCTCAAGATGTTCGGCACGGGCGGCCAGGAGAAGATCCACGGCTCCTCGTTCCCGTCCGAGATCTGGCAGCTGTACATGTCGGACGCGCTCAAGGGCGAACCGGTGAAGAAGTTCCCGAAGGCGGAGCCCATCGGCAGCGAATTCTGGGGCGGCGGAGCCAGCAGCCCCGCCCCGACGCCCTCCTTCACGCCGTCGCAGACTCCGTCCCAGACCCCGTCCCAGACGCCGTCGCAGACTCCGTCCCAGACCCCGTCGAAGACGCCGTCGCAGACTCCGTCCCAGACCCCGTCCCAGACGTGCAATCCCTGGCAGGACTGGGACTGCGGCGAGGACGGCGGAAGCGAGGGAGGACAGCCGGGCGGCGCCGCGAACGAGGGCGGCTCGGGCGAGAACGGCAACGGCGGCAACGCCGGGAACGAAGGCGGCGCCGGGGAGAACGGCAACGCCGGGAACCAGGGCGGCGCCGGGGAGAACGGCAACGCGGGCAACCAGGGCGGCGCCGGGGAGAACGGCAACGGCGGCAACGCCGGGAACCAGGGCGCCGCCGACGCCGGCGGAGGTCTCCTGGCGGGATCCGACGGGGATTAGCGCCCCCGCCCGCCCCACCCGGCTCCGGCCGGGAATCGAGGGCCGCCGGATCCGGCGGACCCGGTCTGTGCTCGACCGGCAGATCGCGCGCACCGGATCCGGCGGCCCTCGTGGCGTCCTCCCGTCCGTACGGCAGGATGAGCACCATGCCCAGGCCAGAAGAGACGAGCGTGTACCAGGACCGGCCGGATGTACGGCCCACCCGGCGGGACTCCGTCGCGGCGGCCGGCAGCGAGCTGATCGGCGGACCGGCCGGCCGCTGGGCCCTGCGCGGCCCGAGCGGCTATCTCACGCCCGTACGCGTCGTGGTGCTGGTCGCCCTCGGCACGTTCGCGCTGGGCATGGTCCAGAAGCTGCCCTGCTACAACTGGGCCTGGTTCCGCGGCGCGAACTCGCAGTACACCCACGCCTGCTACTCCGACATCCCGCACCTCTACATCGGGCGCGGCTTCTCGGAGGGGCTCATCCCGTACTTCGACCGGCTCCCCGGCGATATGAGCTACCTCGAGTACCCCGTGCTCACCGGGCTGTTCATGCAGGTGGCGTCCTGGCTCGACCTGTCCGGCGGCTCGATCCAGGAGCAGCAGCAGACGTACTGGATGATCAACTCGGGCATGCTGATGATCTGCGCGGCGGTCGTCGCCGTCTGCGTCACCCGCACCCACCGCCACCGCCCCTGGGACGCGCTCCTGGTGGCCCTCGCCCCCGCCTTCGCGCTCACCGCCACCATCAACTGGGACCTGCTGGCCGTGGCGCTCACCGCCGCCGCGATGCTGATGTGGTCCCGGGGCAGGGCGGTCGCCTTCGGCGTCCTCATCGGTCTGGCGACCGCCGCCAAGCTCTATCCGGCCCTCCTGCTCGCCCCGCTCCTCCTGCTCTGCTGGCGGGCCGGGAAGTGGCGCGAGTTCGCCACGGCCTCCTTCGCCGCGGCGAGCACCTGGCTGGTCGTGAATCTGCCGGTGATGATCGGGGCCCCGGAGGGCTGGCGGAAGTTCTACACCTTCAGCCAGGAGCGCCAGGTCGACTTCGGATCCCTGTGGCTGATCATCAAGCAGCGCACGGGCGCGGCGATCGAGCCGGAGGCGGCGAACAACTACGCCATGCTGCTGATGGTGCTGATCTTCGTGGGCATGGCGGCCCTCACGCTGTACGCCCCGCGGCGGCCACGCTTCGCCCAGCTGGCGTTTCTGATCGTCGCCGCGTTCATCCTCACCAACAAGGTCTACTCGCCGCAGTACGTCCTGTGGCTCGTGCCGCTCGCGGCGCTGGCCCGCCCCCGCTGGCGCGACTTCCTGATCTGGCAGGCCTGCGAGGTCATGTACTTCCTCGGGATCTGGCTGTACCTCGCGTACACCACCGGGGAGAAGCACCAGGGGCTGCCGGCCGAGGGCTACCACGTGGCGGTCGCCCTGCATCTGCTGGGCACGCTGTACCTGTGCGCGGTGGTGGTGCGCGACATCCTCAGGCCGGACCGGGACGGCGTACGTCAGGACGGCTCGGACGATCCGTCGGGCGGAGTGCTCGACGGGGCCGACGACGTCTTCGTGCTGACACGGACGGACGACTCGCCGGAGCTCCCGGCCGATGTGCCCAGGACCGACTGGGGCGCCCCGCCCCGGGAATCCGCCGAAGAGCGTTCCCGGGACGCCGCCGAGCGCTAGCGCCTAGCGCTCGACCAGCCGGTCGAACTGGGTCGTGGTGTGGCGCAGATGCGCCACCAGCTCGTCGCCGACCCTCGGCTCCTGCGCGTCCGAGGGCACGAACAGGATCGAGACCTGCATGTGCGGCGGCTCGGCGAACCAGCGCTGCTTGCCCGCCCACACGAACGGCGAGAGATTGCGGTTGACGGTCGCCAGCCCGGCGCGGGCGACGCCCTTGGCGCGCGGCATCACGCCGTGCAGCGCCTTGGGGGCCTCCAGGCCCACCCCGTGCGAGGTGCCGCCGGCGACGACGACCAGCCAGCCGTCGGAGGCGGCCTTCTGCTGGCGGTAGCCGAAGCGGTCCCCCTTGGAGACCCGGGTCACATCGAGCACGGCCCCGCGGTACTCGGTGGCGTCGTGGTCGCCGAGCCACAGCCGGGTGCCGATACGGGCGCGGAAGCGGGTCTGCGGGAACTGCTGCTGGAGCCGCGCCTGCTCCTCGGCGCGCAGATGGCTGACGAACATGGTGTGCAGCGGCAGCCGGGCGGCCCGCAGCCGGTCCATCCAGCCGATGACCTCCTCGACCGCGTCGGAGCCGTCCGTGCGGTCCAGCGGCAGATGGATCGCGAAGCCCTCCAGCCGCACATCGTCGATCGCGCCCGTCAGCTGGGCCAGATCCTGCTCGGAGACCCCGTGCCGCTTCATCGAGCTCATGCACTCGATGACGACCCGCGCGCCCACCAGGGCGTGCACCCCATCCACGGAGGAGACGGAGCGGACCACCCGGTCCGGCAGCGGCACCGGCTCCTCGCCCCGGCGGAAGGGCGTCAGGACGAGCAGATCGCCGCTGAACCAGTCCTTGATCCGGGCGGCTTCGTAGGTGGTCCCCACGGCCAGCATGTCCGAGCCGAAGCGGGAGGCCTCTTCCGAGAGCCGCTCGTGGCCGAAGCCGTAACCGTTGCCCTTGCAGACCGGCACCACGCCGGGGAAGGAATCGATCACAGACTTCTGGTGCGCCCGCCAGCGCGTGGTGTCGACGTACAGGGAGAGCGCCATGGCCGGCCCGGGACCTTTCTGATGGCTGCGGTGTGGAGGAGAGGGGTTACGGGATCTACGAGGTTACGGCGTGGGCGACGGCGGCGTCAGCAGCCCGTCGCCCATCGGCGTACGGGCGCGCACGGCGGCGCCGGAGCGTCCGAGCGTTCCGTCAGCGGCGCGACATATACATGTCGAGCGCCTTGTGGAGCAGCTTGTTGAGCGGGAAGTCCCACTCGCCCACGTACTCGACGGCTTCCCCGCCCGTGCCGACCTTGAACTGGATCAGACCGAAGAGATGGTCGGTCTCGTCGAGCGAGTCGCTGATGCCGCGCAGGTCGTAGCAGGTCGCGCCCATGGCGTACGCGTCGCGGAGCATCCGCCACTGCATCGCGTTGGAGGGGCGGACCTCGCGCCCGATGTTGTCGGACGCCCCGTACGAGTACCAGACGTGCCCGCCGACGACGAGCATCGTCGCGGCCGACAGGTTCACACCGTTGTGGCGCGCGAAGTACAGCCGCATCCGGTTGGGATCCTCGGTGTTGAGGACCGACCACATGCGCTGGAAGTACGAGAGCGGCCGGGGCCGGAAGCGGTCGCGGATCGCCGTGATCTCGTAGAGCCGCTGCCACTCCTCAAGGTCGTGGTAGCCGCCCTGGACGACCTCGACGCCGGCCTTCTCGGCCTTCTTGATGTTGCGGCGCCACAGCTGGTTGAAGCCCTTGAGGACATCGTCGAGCGACCGGTTGGCCAGCGGCACCTGGTACACGTAGCGGGGCTGGACGTCGCCGAAGCCGGCGCCGCCGTCCTCGCCCTGCTGCCAGCCCATCTTCCGCAGCCGGTCGGCCACCTCGAAGGCGCGCGGCTCGATGTGCGTCGCCTCGACGTCCCGCAGTCGCTTCACGTCCGGGTCCTGGATGCCCGACTTGATCGCGGGCGCGTCCCAGCGGCGGATCACCACCGGCGGGCCCATCTTCACGGAGAAGGCGCCCTGCTGCTTCAGATGGGCGAGCATGGGCTGCAGCCAGTCGTCCAGATTGGGCGCGTACCAGTTGATCACCGGCCCCTCGGGCAGATAGGCGAGGTACCTCTTGATCTTGGGCAGCTGGCGGTAGAGCACCAGTCCCGCGCCGACGAGTCGGCCGGTCTTGTCGAACCAGCCCAGATTCTCCGAGCGCCATTCCGTCTTCACATCAGCCCACGCCGGGACCTGGCAGTGACTGGCCGATGGCAGGGACTGGATGTACGCCAGATGCTGCTCTCGGCTGATGGTCCTCAGGGTCAGGCTCATGCGGGGCGCTCCTCGGCAGGTGTGTCCCCATGGGTCAGGGGCTCCGGCTCTCGCGCCGAAGCCTACTGGGCCCGAGGAGCGCCCCAAATGGCCGCTCTGCCCTCGCGGTCGGTCAGAAGAGCCCGCCGAAGAGTCCTCCGTGGGCCATCCCGAGGAAGAAGCCGAACGCCGAAGCGCCCAGACCGACGATCAGAGCCGTCCGTTCGCGGGTCGTCACCGAGATGAACTGGCCGTACGCGCCGGTCAGGATTCCGATCAGCCCGGTCCACGAGCTGAGCAGATGCAGATGGTGGAACATCGCCGAGACGAACGCGATGACGCCCAGTACCAGCGTCACCGCGACCAGGGTGTCCTGGACGGGGTGGGGCTTGCCGTCCGTGGCGAAGAGGGAGGTCTGACGTCGCACTGCCTGTGCCATGTGGCACCTCCTGGCGTTGCCGGAGCGCCGCGCATCGTAGCGCCGCGCACACCCGATGTGTACAGATTGTGCCCCCCGGGCTCCGGATTTCAACCGGAAGCACCTCTCCGGGTACTCTGTACGGTCTGCACTGGTGTCTGTCCTGGCGAAAGCCCGGAACCGGCCCCTGTCCCGCGCGAGAGCCCGGGCGGGAGCCGATCGCCCGCCGCTGTCAGTGGCGGCTGATTCACTCGGACACCCTTGCTACGCATCACGACCCTCCTGCCACGGAACGACCGTGGCCGCTGAGTCCAAAGGAGGTGGGTTCCACATGCGTCACTACGAGGTGATGGTCATCCTCGACCCCGATCTCGAGGAGCGCGCTGTCTCCCCGCTGATCGAGAACTTCCTCTCCGTCGTCCGTGAGGGCAACGGAAAGGTGGAGAAGGTCGACACCTGGGGCCGTCGTCGTCTCTCTTACGAGATCAAGAAGAAGCCCGAGGGCATCTACTCGGTCATCGACCTGCAGGCCGAGCCTGCGGTCGTCAAGGAGCTCGACCGCCAGATGAACCTGAACGAGTCGGTCCTCCGGACCAAGGTCCTCCGCCCCGAGACCCACTGAGCTTCGGCTCAGAGGACATCGGGTTTCGAGTAGCAGCAAGCAGCCAGAAGCAATCCCGCCGAGAGGTTCACCCATGGCAGGCGAGACCGTCATCACGGTCGTCGGCAATCTTGTCGACGACCCCGAGCTGCGCTTCACCCCGTCCGGTGCGGCGGTCGCGAAGTTCCGCGTCGCGTCCACTCCCCGCACCTTCGACCGCCAGACCAATGAGTGGAAGGACGGCGAAAGCCTCTTCCTGACCTGCTCGGTCTGGCGTCAGGCGGCGGAGAACGTCGCCGAGTCGCTCCAGCGCGGCATGCGTGTCGTCGTGCAGGGCCGGCTCAAGCAGCGGTCCTACGAGGACCGCGAGGGCGTCAAGCGCACGGTCTACGAGCTGGACGTCGAGGAAGTCGGCCCCAGCCTCAAGAACGCCACGGCCAAGGTCACCAAGACCACAGGTCGCGGTGGCCAGGGTGGCTTCGGCGGCGGTCAGCAGCAGGGCGGCGGCGGAGGCAACTGGGGCGGCGGCTCCGGTGGCGGCCAGCAGGCCGGCGGCGGTGCTCCCGCCGACGACCCGTGGGCCACCAGTGCTCCGGCCGGCGGTCAGCAGCAGGGCGGCGGCGGAGGCAGCTGGGGCGGAAGCTCCGGCGGCTCGGCCGGTTCTTCCGGCGGCGGCTACTCGGACGAGCCCCCCTTCTAGGGATCACTCCCTGGGGTGCTCGTACCCCCACTTCTTGATCACACAGGAGAAACACCATGGCGAAGCCGCCTGTGCGCAAGCCAAAGAAAAAGGTCTGCGCGTTCTGCAAGGACAAGACCGTGTACGTGGACTACAAGGACACGAACATGCTGCGGAAGTTCATTTCCGACCGCGGCAAGATCCGTGCCCGCCGCGTTACCGGCAACTGCACGCAGCATCAGCGTGACGTCGCCACGGCCGTGAAGAACAGCCGTGAGATGGCGCTGCTGCCCTACACGTCCACCGCGCGCTAAGGGAGGGTGACCGAATCATGAAGATCATCCTCACTCACGAGGTCACCGGCCTCGGTGCCGCCGGCGACGTAGTCGACGTCAAGGACGGCTACGCTCGCAACTACCTGGTCCCGCGTGGTTTCGCGATCCGCTGGACCAAGGGTGGCGAGAAGGACGTGGCGCAGATCCGCCGCGCCCGCAAGATCCACGAGATTGCGACCATCGAGCAGGCCAACGAGGTCAAGGCCAAGCTCGAGGGTGTCAAGGTTCGTCTGGCTGTTCGCTCCGGCGACGCCGGCCGTCTCTTCGGCTCCGTCACCCCGGCCGACATCGCCACGGCGATCAAGTCCGCGGGTGGCCCGGAGGTCGACAAGCGTCGTGTCGAGCTCGGTGCGCCGATCAAGACCCTGGGCTCGCACCAGGTGTCTGTGCGTCTGCACCCCGAGGTTGCCGCGAAGCTCGGCATCGAGGTCATCGCCGCCTGAGTGCCGCGTATGACTGAGTTGTAGGAAGGGCCGCACCCGATGGGTGCGGCCCTTTCGTCTGCCGGCTCTGTTTCACGTGAAACACGGTCCCGTGGTTTCACGTGAAACAGGGCGGCGGTGTTTCACGTGAAACGAACATCGGGCGCTCGCGGCGGAGGAGCGGCGAGCCGTGCGTATCGCTCAGCGGGTGGCGCCGGTGACGATCCAGCGGCCGGAGCGGGTCCGGTGCCACAGCGTGGCCATCCGGACGGCCATCATCAGCCCCATGCACCACCAGAGGGCCGTGAGTCCGCCTCCGAGGGCCGGGACGAGCAGTGCCACGGGTGTGAAGACCGCCAGGGTCAGCAGCATCGCCCAGGCGAGATAGGGGCCGTCCCCGGCTCCCATCAGCACACCGTCGAGCACGAAGACCACTCCGGCGACGGGCTGGGTGAGAGCGACCACCAGCAGGGCGGGCAGCAGGGTGTCATGGACCGCCGAGTCCCCGGTGAAGACCGGGATGAGCAGCGGTCTGAGGGCCACCAGCAGCAGGCCGAAGACCACTCCGGACGCGATGCCCCACTGGACCATGCGGCGGCAGACCTGACGGGCTCCGGTGGTGTCGCCGGCACCCAGATGGCGGCCGATGATCGCCTGCCCCGCGATGGCGATCGCGTCCAGGGCGAACGCCATCAGGCCCCACAGGGAGAGGACGATCTGGTGGGCGGCCACCTCCGCGTCTCCCATCCGGGCCGCGACCGCGGTCGCGATCAGCATGACGGCGCGCAGGGAGAGGGTCCGGACCAGCAGGGGGACGCCGGCCTGGGCGCTGGCCCGTATGCCGGCCGCGTCGGGGCGCAGTGACGCGTGATGCTTACGGGCGCCGCGGACGACCACGACCAGATAGGCGACGGCCATGGCGTACTGGGCGATGACCGTGCCCCAGGCGGAACCGGCGACGCCCAGACCGGCGCCGTAGACGAGTCCCACGTTGAGGAGCGCGTTGGCGGTGAAGCCGCCGACGGCGACATAGAGCGGGGTCCGGGTGTCCTGGAGGCCGCGCAGCACTCCTGTGGCGGCGAACACGATCAGCATGGCGGGGATGCCGAGGCTGGAGATCCGCAGATAGGTGACGGCGTACGGGGTCGCGGTGTCGGAGGCCCCGAAGACGTCGACGAGCCAGGGGGTGGCGGGCAGGGTGACGGCGACCAGGGCCGCGCCGAGGATGATCGCCAGCCAGATGCCGTCCATTCCCTGCCGGATGGCGGCCGGGAGGTCGCCCGCGCCGACGCGCCGGGACACGGCCGCCGTGGTGGCGTAGGCGAGGAAGACGAAGACGCTCACGGCGGTCATCAGAAGGGCCGCCGCGATGGCGAGCCCCGCGAGCTGGGAGGTGCCGAGATGGCCGACGATGGCACTGTCCGCCATCAGGAAGAGCGGCTCGGCGACCAGGGCCGCGAAGGCGGGGACGGCGAGTGCGATGATCTCTCGGTCATGGCGTCGCCGGAGCGCCTTCGGTGTCGCGGGGGCCTGTGTCATGCGCTCAATGTAATCTTCCACAGGTAAGAGATGCAATCGCCCTGGGGTTATTACATCGGGCTGGGGTGGCGGCCAGGGTGTGCGCCGTTTGTTCTGATCTTGGCCCGGTCGGGAAAGTTTTTCTCCCCCACAGCCAGTGGATGGAAAACATGCAGGTCAGAGGCTGCATGATGAGTTCGACATGATTTTGTCCACAGTGCTGTCCCCTGGTCCGTGCACAGGTTCTGGCAGGTTCTCCACAGCATCTGGTCGCTCGTCCACATGGCCTGTGGATAACCAGATTGGCTGACGGTGCCGTGGGGCCTACCGTGGACCGTCGCCCGACGCGCCGGAAGCGGAGTTGGGCCACTCGATTTGTCAGTGCCGTGCCGTAGAAAGAGAGGGCACGGCGAGGTCCGCTGAGCGGACGGGAGGAGGTGGCCCGGTTGAGCATTTCCGAGCCCTTGGACGACCCGTGGGCGGCCGACGGCGGCCCCGGCGATCGCCTGCCCGTCTCCCGTCAGCGCCGCAAGGATCATCGCGGCGGCCGTGACGATCAGCAGGAGCGGGGCGACGGCGGCGGTGGCTGGGAGGGAGGGTCTCCCGGCTTCGAGCGGGTGCCGCCCCAGGACCTGGACGCCGAGCAGTCGGTGCTCGGCGGCATGCTGCTCTCCAAGGACGCGATCGCCGACGTCGTGGAGATCATCAAGGGCCACGACTTCTACCGGCCCGCCCATGAGACGGTCTACACGGCCATTCTCGATCTCTACGCCAAGGGCGAGCCGGCCGACCCCATCACCGTCGCCGCCGAGCTGGTCAAGCGCGGCGAGATCACCCGGGTCGGCGGAGCCCCCTATCTCCATACGCTGGTCCAGTCCGTGCCCACCGCGGCCAACGCCTCGTACTACGCGGAGATCGTCCACGAGCGGGCGGTGCTGCGCCGGCTGGTGGAGGCCGGCACCAAGATCACGCAGATGGGCTACGCGGCCGACGGCGACGTCGACGAGATCGTCAACTCGGCCCAGGCCGAGATCTACGCGGTCACCGAGCAGCGCACCAGCGAGGACTATCTGCCGCTCGGCGAGATCATGGAGGGCGCGCTCGACGAGATCGAGGCGATCGGCTCCCGCAGCGGTGAGATGACCGGCGTGCCGACGGGATTCACGGACTTCGACTCCCTGACGAACGGTCTGCACCCGGGCCAGATGATCGTCATCGCGGCCCGGCCCGCGATGGGAAAGTCCACCCTCGCCCTGGACTTCGCCCGCGCCTGCTCGATCAAGAACAACCTCCCCAGCGTGATCTTCTCGCTCGAAATGGGCCGCAATGAGATCGCGATGCGTCTGCTCTCCGCCGAGGCCCGGGTGGCCCTGCACCACATGCGCTCCGGCACGATGACGGACGAGGACTGGACCCGCCTCGCCCGCCGTATGCCCGATGTCTCCCAGGCCCCGCTCTACATCGACGACTCGCCCAACCTCTCGATGATGGAGATCCGGGCGAAGTGCCGCCGGCTGAAGCAGCGGAACAATCTGAAGCTGGTCGTCATCGACTATCTCCAGCTGATGCAGTCGGGCGGCTCCAAGCGCGCCGAGAGCCGTCAGCAGGAGGTCTCGGACATGTCCCGAAACCTCAAGCTGCTGGCGAAGGAGCTGGAAGTCCCCGTCATCGCGCTCTCCCAGCTGAACCGTGGCCCCGAGCAGCGCACCGACAAGAAGCCGATGGTCTCGGACCTCCGCGAGTCCGGCTCCATCGAGCAGGACGCCGACATGGTGATCCTGCTGCACCGCGAGGACGCCTACGAGAAGGAGTCCCCCCGCGCGGGCGAGGCCGACCTGATCGTCGCCAAGCACCGTAACGGCCCGACGGCGACGATCACGGTGGCGTTCCAGGGGCACTACTCGCGCTTCGTGGACATGGCGCAGACCTGATCTGTCGCTCTTGTGGATCCCCGATCCCGTCTTCTCTTCCCACGGGCGATGCCCGCCATCCGTAGATCACTTCACATCATTACCGGGAGAACCCGTGACCGTGAGCAAGAACATCAACAACCCCGTGGGCATGGGCGGCGGCCAGCGCAAGAAGCTGTCCCGCGCCGAACGGCAGAACAACGGCCCGCACCGCAACCTCGACCGCCAGGGCGCGGCCGACCGCAAGGCCGAGCTGCTGCGCAAGATGCGCGAGAAGACCGGCACGGCCGAGGGCGCTGAGCACGCGGACGACGACACCGCACAGAGCTGACACACCGCTGCCGCGGCACGAGGGCGGGGCCCGGACCGCGACGCGCGGTCCGGGCCCCGCCGCCGTACTGAGCACGGCCGGCCCGAGGGCCACCGTGCCGGGGACAGTGGACACGGCCGCGGGACGGCTCTGGTGGGCACCTCGGGGGACGGCCGCCCGCTGAGGGCCCCTGGAAACAGGAGAAGAGGGAAACCGCGCCGCCGGGTGAGGGGTGCGTGGTCTACTCCTGGGCATGGCGCTGCTGATGATTGACCTGGACAACACCCTGGTCGACCGCGACGCGGCCTTCAGGGCCGCGGCCGGCGCGTTTCTGGCGGAGCGCGCGCTGCCCGCGACGGACGTCGAGTGGGTGATGTCGGTCGACGCCAACGGCTACGCGCCGCGGCCGGAGGTCGCGCGCGCCATGGCGGAGCGCTATGGGGCGGCGCTGCCGCAGAGCGCGGTCCGCGCGTTTCTCGATCGGGGCTCCGCCGATCGGGTCGTGCTCTCCGAGGCTGTTCGGGACGCGCTGGCCAAGGCGGTCGCCGGGGGCTGGTCCTGTGTGATCGTCACCAATGGGTGTACGAGGCAGCAGGAGGCGAAGATCCGGCGCACCGGGCTCGACGCGCTCGTCCACGGCTGGGTGGTGTCCGAGGCCGTCGGCCACAAGAAGCCGGATCCGCGGATCTTCCTGGCGGCGGCGGAGACGATCGGGGCCTCGTTCGACGGCGCGTGGGTCATCGGCGACTCGGCGCACGCGGACATCGCCGGGGCGCACCGGCTCGGCGTGCGCAGCGTCTGGGTCGCGGACGGCCGCCCCTGGCCGGCGGCCGACTACCGGCCCACGCGGATCGCCGCCGACACCGCGTCCGCGATCACCGGTGTCATCGAGTCGGCGGTCGGGCCGTAGCCGCTCCGGCGGACGGCTCAGCGGGCCGCTGACGCCCGCTGACGCCCCGGCCGGGCGGGAGAGGTCGGCGGAGGCCGCCCGTCCGCCGTGGGGCGTCACCAGCGGACGGCGGTGAAGTCGATCGGCCGGGGCCGCATGGAGCGGGCTCGGTCCGTGAGGGCGCGCAGCCGGTGCGCCATCTGCCCGGCGGGCAGGCGCTTGCGGTCGCCGTGGCCCGGCAGCAGCCACTCGAACCGGAGCCGGCCGGCGGTACGGGCCAGGGAGGCCGCCAGCACCTCGACTGAGTACCAGGTGACGCTCTCCGCCACTTCGAGGTCGTCGGTCGTGCGCGACCAGTAGAAGCTGTCACCGCTGAAGCAGTACCGGTCGTCGGCGATGTAGAGGACGCTCCCTCTGGTGTGGCCGGGGAGCGGATGGGCGAGCAGCCCGACGCTCACCTCGACGCTCGCGTCGCCGCGCAGGACGCGGTCGGCGTCGGGGGCCGCGTCCAGGTCGCCCTCGTGGATCCAGAGCCGCGCGCCGAAGCGGTCGGCGTACCGCCGTCCGTGCGCCGCGTGGTCCCGGTGGGTGAGCAGGACATCGGTGACGGGACCGAGCCGCTCGTAGCGGGCGGCGAGGGGCTCGCTCCAGCGCGGGGTGTCGATCATCGTCGTCGTGCCGCCGGGCCGGCGGACGAGATAGGAGTTGGCCCCCGCGGTCTGCCGGGAGTTGTGCCCGCAGAGCAGCACCGTGTCGTCGAGAGCGAGCGGAAAGGGATCCGGGCCCGGGTCGGGCCGTTCGTCGGTCCGTCTGAGCGAGCGGGTGTGGCAGGCGAGGGCGGCGGCGCGCATCATCCGTTCCTCGGCCTCGCCGTGCGGCGGGCGGAGGACTTCGGAACGTCCCGCGACCTCGCCGATCAGGCCCGGAGCGAGCTGTCTGGCGACATCGCAGTTGGTGCAGCGGTCGTCCACGTACCAGCCGGGGGTTCCGGCGTCATCGGTCATCGGCTGACCCGTCCCGTGCGGAGAGTGTCGGTTCGCTCGGGGTAAGCATTCCGCCGCCGCTTGGGAAGCGGAAGGTGCGCCGGGCCTTGTTTCTTCGGCCCGCGGGCCATCTGACGGCCGTCTTCGTAATGTCATGTGCATGCCTAAATGGCGGGGGTGCGAGATCGACGCGGCCGGGTCGGTCCGATAGACCTTGCCCATGACCTCACCCCTGACAGCGCTTCTCCCGGCCACGGAGCGCGCTCTGCTGCACCGCGTCGCCACCGCCCAGTCGGAGGGCCGCGCGCCCTCCCTCGTCGCCGGAGTGGCGCGGGAAGGACGACTGGTGTGGTCCGGCGCACGGCCCTCGGCCGAGGAGGACCGGACCCTGGACACCCAGTACCGGATCGGCTCGATCACCAAGACCTTCACCGCCGTCCTGGTGATGAGACTGCGGGACGAAGGACTGCTCGATCTCGGGGATCCGCTGGAGAAGCATCTGCCGGACACCGGAGTGGGGCAGGTGACCATCGCCCAGCTGCTCGGCCACACCGCCGGACTGAGCGCCGAATCCCCGTCGCCCTGGTGGGAGCGGACCTCGGGGGCGCTGCGCCCCGAACTCGCCGACGTCCTCGGCGAACGGACGAGGATGCACCCGGTCGGCCGCCGCCACCACTACTCCAACACCGGCTACACCGTGCTCGGCGCGCTGGTGGCGGCGGTGCGCGGCGACAGCTGGGAGAACGTCCTGCGGAACGAGATTCTCCGGCCGCTCGCCCTCGACCGGACGAGCGCGGAGCCGCACGGCCCCCGGGCCGAGGGCTGGGCGGTGCATCCCTGGGCCGATGTGCTGCTTCCCGAGCCCTGTGAGGACCTCGGGCTGATGGGCCCGGCCGGCCGACTCTGGTCGACCGTGGGGGACCTCTGCCGATTCGCGCACTTCCTGGCCGAGGGCGACGACCGCGTGCTCGGCGCCGCCTCCGTACGGGAGATGCGGACGCCGTCGGCCCCGGCCGAGGCCGGTGAGTGGGACGGTGCCTACGGCCTGGGGGTGCAGATCGTCCGGAACGGCGGACGCACCCTCGTGGGGCACACCGGCTCGCTGCCGGGCTTCGTCGCCGGGCTCTGGGTGAGCGTGGAGGACGGAGTCGCCGCCGCCGTGCTCGCCAACGCCACCTCCGGGCCGCTCCCCAGCCCCACGGCGGCCGATCTCGTACGGATCGTGGCCGAGGCCGAGCCTCGGATCCCCGAGCCGTGGCAGCCCCGCCCCGAGGTCGATCGGGAGCTGCTCGCCCTCACCGGCCCCTGGTACTGGGGGACCCAGTCGTTCGCGCTGAAGCTGCTCCCCGGGCGGGATGTGGAACTCCAGCCGCTCCGAGGCGGCGGCCGGGGCTCGCGCTTCGTCGCCGGGAGCGACGGAGCCTGGACCGGTCAGGACGGCTATTTCGCGGGGGAGACGCTGACGGTGGTGCGCCGGGAGGACGGCTCGGTCCGCCATCTCGACCTGGGGTCGTTCGTGTTCACCCGGGAGCCCTATGAGCCGGACGCGGGAGTGCCCGGCGGCGTCGACAGCGAAGGGTGGCGCGGGCTCCGCCCGTGAGAGACGGGCGATGTTTCACGTGAAACACCCTGCCGGGAGGTGTGTTTCACGTGAAACACACCTCCCGGCAGGGCAGTACGGCTTCTCGGTGTCGCTCGGTCAGAGCGGAAGCTTGAAACCGATGTGGGACGCCTCGAAGCCCAACCGCTCATAGAAACGATGGGCGTCCACCCGGGAGGCGTCCGAGGTGAGCTGCACCAGTTGGCAGTTCCGGCGGCGGGACTCCTCGACGGCCCACTCGATCAGCAGGGTGCCGAGACCGCTCCCGCGCTCGTCGGAGTGGACCCGTACCCCCTCGATCAGCGAACGGGTCGCACCGCGCCGGGACAGCCCGGGAACGAGCGTGAGCTGAAGGGTGCCGACGACCCGGCTCCCCCGGACCGCGACGGTCAGCAGCTGGTGCGGATCGCCCGCCAGCCGCTCGAAGGCGGCGCTGTACGGGGTCAGATCGCCGGGGGACTCGCGCTCCGCGCCCAGCGGATCGTCCGCGAGCATCGCCACGATGGCCGGGATGTCGTCGGCCGCCGCGGGCCGTATCTCCAGATCGTTCACGATCGGCAGACTACGCCGGAGATCCCTGGCACCTCGGGCTATGCCGGGGTCCGAAGCTCCTCGACCGCTCTGACCAGGGGAGCGAGGGCGGGGATCCCGGCGGCCGCGCCGAAGGCCTCCCGCAGGGCCGCCTCATGGGTGGGCCGGGCCTCGGCGAGCAGCGCCCGGCCGGGCTCGGTCACCTCGGTGTAGATCCCCCGGCGATCGGTGTCGCAGAGATGGCGGCGCAGCAGACCTCTGGTCTCGAGCCGGGTGACCAGTCTGGTCGTGGCGCTCTGGCTCAGCGCGACGGCCTCGGCGACCTGCTTCATCTGGAGATGCCCGTCGGCGCCGGGGTGCTGGCGGCTGAGGACGTCGAGGAGGGAGAACTCCCGCACGCTCAGACCGTGCCGGCTCTCCAGGGCCCGCTCAAGACGGGTTTCGACCTTCCCGTGGAGCAGCGAGAGGGCGTACCAGTTCTCGGGGAGCGCAGTGAGCGCGGGTTCGGCCGCGGTCATCCGATGTCCTCCTCCACACCCGGGGTGGCGTACTCCCCAGAGTAGAGGAGGCGTGCGAAGGGCCGCGCCCGCGGCCGTCGTCGGAGATCGGATCCCGCCGTGTCCGCCGTCCCGCCGGGGAGCCGTTCCGCGCGGGCGGGTCGGTCCGCGCGGAAGGGCCGGGCCGCCGCCCTCGGGGCGTCAGCCGAGCGCGACCGACAGCGGGGCGAAACGCCGGGTCCAGTCGCCCGGGAGGTCGTCGAGGCCGTGGACCATCATCGTGTTGTGCGAGACCGTCTCCAGCCCGTTCGCCCGCAGCCAGTCCAGCAGTTCCGTGTGGCGTTCGTCGACGTCGGTGCGGAAGGGCCGGTCCGTGCCCGGGGCCAGTGAGACGATCAGGGACTTGGCCGTGGCGGTGTCCCGGGCGATCAGCGGGCCGATCACATGGGTGTTCACATTCGGCCAGGCGGCCGCGTAGCCGGTGAGGACCCCGTCCTCCTCCGCCACCCGGATCTGGTCGGCGAAGGCCGGCAGCCGCGCGATCATATGGGTGCGGTCCAGGCCGAAGACCTCGGTGTCCAGCCGGACGATCGCGGAGAGGTCCTCGGCGGTCGCCGGACGGGTGGCGGCCGCCCCGACTCCGGCCCGCGCGCCCGCGTCGAGCCGGCCCCGGACCATCTCGGACCGGCCCACGGCGCCGAAGCCCAGCTGCTCGTAGAGCGGTCTGCCGTTCTGTGTCGCGTACAGACCGACCGGGGTGGCTCCGGTCCGCTCCAGCACATATCGCATCAGCCGTCGGCCGATGCCCTGCCGGGCGTACGGCTCGGCGACGAGGACCATGCCGAGCGTGGTGAGACCGGGGCCGTAGGAGGTCGCCACGCAGGTGCTCACCAGTCCCTTGCCGGCGGGGTCGTCCATGCCGTACGCCGTGCCCGCCGTGAGCAGCAGGCCCCACTTGTGCTCCTCGCGAGGCCAGCCGCGATGCTCGGCGAGATCGGCGCAGGAGACGAGGTCGCTCATGGTGAGGCGACGAATGGGCAGCTCTGGCAGCGGTGTGGGCATAGGGATCAGGCTGGCCGAAGCGGTGATCGCTCGTCCAGTGCTTTGCCGGAAGTGATCGCCCCGCCCCGGCGGCGCGGCGGACCGGGCCCCCGCCGGGCGGCTCCGGGCCACAGCGGCTCACCTCGCCCCGTGCGTCAGCCCAGATCGGGTGCGTGCAGAGCCCGTACGCCCTCGATATTGCCGTCGAGATAGTGCCGGAGCGAAAGCGGTACGAGATGGACCGCCGCGATTCCGACCCGGCTGAAGGGCACCCGTACGGTCTCGTAGTCGCCGCACGGCTCGTCGACCTCCGGGCCGTGCCGGCGCGCGGGGTCCATCGAGGCCAGCCGGCAGACGAAGAAGTGCTGCACCTTCACTCCGGTCACCCCGCCGCCGGCGATGTGCTCGACGGTGTCGACGAAGCACGGGACCACATCGGTGATCTTCGCGCCCAGCTCCTCGTCCACCTCGCGGTGGAGGGCGTCGACCACGGTGTCGTCCTCGGGCTCGACCCCGCCGCCCGGTGTCAGCCAGTAGGGATCCACGCCGGGCTTGGTCCGCTTGATCAGGATGAGATCGTCGCCATCGAGCAGGATGGCGCGGGCGGTGCGCTTGACCACGGGACGTTCGGTCATGACTGGAAAATGGCCCGTACCGGCCGTTCTGAAACTCCCCCGGGTCGCCCGGTCACCAGTCGACGGCGGCGCGCAGCAGCCACTCGTGCGCCCGCGCGATATGGGGGAGGGCGAGCGTTCCGGTGCGTACGACGAGGAAGTAGGTGCGCAGCGGGGGCACCGGGGGATCGAGGAGGGCGACCAGCCGCCCCCGCTCCAGGGCGTCCTCGCACAGATAGCGGGGCAGTACGGCGAGCCCGGCTCCCGAGGCGGCCGACTCCAGGACGGCTCGCAGGTCAGGGGCGATGACGGTGCCCGCGGCCGCGGGCCGGGAATCGAAGATCGCGGACCAGTAGCGCGAGACCAGCGGGAGGGATTCATGGACCTCCACCACCGGCAGCTGAGCCAGGACCACATGGCCGTCGCGCAGGACGTCGGGCCCCAGCCTCGCCGCCCAGCGGGGCGAGGCGACCAGTACGTGCTCCTCGTCGCAGAGCGGGGTGGAGGTCAGCAGTCCGCCGCGGGGGCGGGCCGTGGTGATGGCCAGATCATGGTGCCCGGCGGCCAGGCCCTCCAGGGTCTCCTCGGCGTTGCCGAACGAGGCCCGCAGCGCCAGTCCCTGGGCGATCAGCGGGGTGAGGGCGGGCAGGGCGCGCAGCGAGGTGAACTCGGGGAGCCCGGCGAGGTGCAGGGTCCGGACGCCCGACTCCTCGTCGAGTCCCGCCTCGGCGATCTCGACCAGGGCGTCCAGATGCGGTGCGGCCCGGTGGGCGAGTTCGTCGCCGATGGTGGTCGGGGTGACGCCCCGGGCCTGGCGCAGGAACAGCGGTCTGCCCAGCTGCCGTTCCAGCGTGCGTATCTGACCGGTCACCGCGGGCTGGGAGAGCCCGAGCAGCGCGGCGGCCCGGGTGAAGGAGCCCGCTCGGTGCACGGTGACGAAGGTGCGCAGCAGGGCCAGATCCATTCCGAGCCCCTCCCGAGCGGCCGTGGTTGCGGACCGAACAACTATAAATATGTCGATAGGTCGCTGTCGCTACTGTGATTGGACACTGACGCAGAGTCAACTAGCCTGGGTCGAGCGGTTCTCCGGGGGGATGAACCGGGGCGGTCCGAGCCACGAGGGGGGAGGCTCGGACCGCCCGCCAGGATGTTCGCGAACCTACCCTGCCCGGACGGGTTCCGCGGCTTTCTCCGGAGATCACGGCAGACTGATCGCCGCGCTCCGGACCGGTGCGGGGCTCTGCCCGCCCCGGTCGCCCGACGGCTACCCGGCGGCCGCGTCCAGCGCCCGCAGGACGTCCGCCACCAGATCGGCGGTGTCCTCCGCGCCCGCCGAGAACCGGATGAAGCCCTCCGGCACCGCGTCACCGCCCCAGCGGCCCCGGCGCTCCGCCGACGAGCGCACCCCGCCGAAGCTCGTCGCGTCGTCCACCAGCCGCAGCGCGTCGAGGAAACGCTCCGCGTGCCCGCGGTCGGGCAGCACGAAGGAGACGACCCCGCCGTACCGCCGCATCTGCCGGGAGGCGAGGGCGTACGACGGATCCGACGGCAGCCCGGGACAGCGCAGCCCGGTGACCTCCGCCCGATCGACGAGAGCCTCGGCGACCGCCAGCGCGTTCGCGCAGCTCCGGTCGTTCCGCAGCTGGAGCGTGGCGAGCGAACGGTGCGCGAGCCAGGCCTCCATCGGCCCGGGAATCGCCCCGACGACCTTCCGCCAGCGCCGCACCTCCGCGGCCCGCTCGGCGTCGCGGCAGGTCACATGGCCGAGCAGGATGTCTCCGTGGCCCGTCATCCCCTTGGTGTCGCTGGCCACCGAGAAGTCCGCGCCCAGCTCCAGCGGACGCTGCCCCATCGGCGTCGCGAGGGTGTTGTCCACCGCGACCAGCATGCCCCGGGCGTGCGCCGCGTCCGCGAGACGCCGTACATCGCACACATCGAGCCCCGGATTGGACGGCGTCTCGATCCACAGCAGCCGCGCGCCCGGCAGCGCCTCCAGCTGGGCGTCGCCCGCCGTCGGCGCGGTCCTGACCTCGACGCCGTACGCCGTGAGCTGTTCGCCGATCAGCGGCAGCGCCTGATAGCCGTCGGAGGGCAGCACCACCGCGTCCCCGGATCTCAGCTGGGAGAAGAGCACCGCGGAGATCGCGGCCATCCCGGAGGCGAAGGTCACCGTCTCGACCTCCTCCCCCGGCGCCTCCAGCTCCCCGATCGCCCGCTCCAGATGCGTCCAGGTCGGATTGGAGTCCCGCCCGTAGGTGTACGCCCCGGTCGGCTCGCCCGGCAGATGGAAGTGGGCCGCGAAGACGGGCCCCGGCAGGGCCGGCTCGTGCCGCACCGGCTCGGGCAGCCCCGCCCGTACCGCGCGCGTACCGTCTCCCAACAACTCTGACCTGGTCATACGCGCTCAGTCCCCATCGGGCAGGGCGACGTTCAGGGCCCAGGAAACGACCGAGACGATCAGTCCGCCGAGTACGGCGGTCCAGAAGCCGTCGACATGGAAGGAGAGGTCGAACTGGTCGGCGAGCCAGGAGGTCAGCATCAGCATCAGGGCGTTGACGACCAGCGTGATCAGCCCCAGCGTGAGGATGAACAGTGGCAGCGTCAGCAGCTTCACCAGAGGTTTGACGACGAAGTTGACCAGACCGAAGAGGAGCGCGACGACCAGCAGGGTCCCGGCCTTCTTCGCGGTGCTGTCACCGCTGAGGGTGATACCGCCGACCAGCCAGATGGCCACGGCCAGCGCACCCGCGTTGGCGAGCGTCTTGACGAGGAAATTCAACATGTGTCTGATCGTGACAGACGTGATCGGGACGACGGCAGGGGCGGACGCACGATGAAGGCTTTCCGGCTGGACGAGCTGGAGGCGGAACGCCTCGCGAACGACGGCGCGTATCTGCAGTTCCTGCGGGAGCGGAATATGTCGGTGGGGCTCTACGCGCTCGACGCGGGGCAGCTCGACGCACAGCGGCCGCACCGGCAGGACGAGGTCTACTTCGTCGTCAGCGGCCGGGCGGCGATCACGGTCGGCGAGGAGACGACGCAGGTCGCACGGGGCAGCGTGGTCTATGTGCCCGCCGGAGTGCCCCACAGGTTCCACCACATCACCGAGGCCCTGCGGGTCATGGTGGTCTTCTCGCCCGCCGAGGGCTGAGCCGCCTCCCGGACGGGCCCCGGGCGCGGGAGGGGCCGGCGGCCGGACCGGAAGGCCCGCCTCCTGGGGAAGGCCGCCAGGCCGGACCGGACGGCCCCGGGCGCGAGGAACGGCGGGTCCTCCTGGGGACCGACCACCGGACGCCGGTCCTCCGGCCTGAAGCGGAGGCCGGCCCCGCCCCCTCCCTAAGGGTTCGGTCAGGGGAGAGCAAGGGATCACGGCCCCCCGTTCCGCCCTCCGGCCGCCTAGCATCGAGACCACGAGCACGATCCCGGAGAGCCGTCGGACACCGTCGGACGCAGCAGAGAAAGAGGTAGGGCGATGGCAGTGAAGGAGATCTTCACCGGGATGCCGTGGTGGGTGAAGTGGGTCGCGGTTCCCCTCATAGTCCTCGTCGTGTTCGGCGGGATGATCCTCAGCGTGGTCGGCTTCGTGATCGGCCTGCTCTTCAAGGCGCTGCTCCTGGTGGCGCTGGTCGCCGGACTCGTCTTCGTCGTACGGAAGTTCACGGCTTCCTCGAACTCGCGAGGGGACTGGTAACCACTGGCGGTACAAGTGTTAACCCGGCCGGGGGAACACCTGTTGACCACCAGATCCATCCGCTGGGGCGGCCGTTACAGTGACAGGCCGCCGCCACGGCCTCTGGTGTCCCTTCCGGGAGACTCCCGGAAGCCCTGTGCGGCGGGCACGCGGGGGCGGCCCCCGCGGGCGGGCGAGTCGCCCGTCACCATGCCCGGGGGTGACCTTTGGCCACAGGTACGAGCGACACTGCCCCGACGCTCATCGGTTCGGTGCAGCGGGCCCTGCGGCTGCTGGAGGCCGTCGCCGGTCATCCGGACGGCGCGCCCGCCAAGCAGCTCGCCCGGGAAGCGGCCATTCCCCTTCCCACCGCCTACCATCTGCTGCGCACCCTGACCCACGAGGACTATCTGCGCCGCGAGAAGGGCGTCTTCCTCCTCGGCGGCGCGGTCGGCCGACTGGTGCTCGGCGAGTCCGTGCAGAATCGTCGCAGCAGACTCGACGAGACGCTGGAGCACTGGCGGGACGCCATCGGAGCGCCGGTCTACTTCGCGCTCTACCGCGAGGGTGAGATCGAACTCGTCGGCTGCGCGGACTCCCCGTACGCCCCCGCGGTCGAGGAGTGGGCGAACTTCCGGGAGACCGGCCACGCGCACGCCGTCGGCCAGTGCCTGCTGA
This sequence comes from Streptomyces sp. NPDC014894, assembly GCF_043080985.1. Classification (NCBI taxonomy): domain Bacteria; kingdom Bacillati; phylum Actinomycetota; class Actinomycetes; order Kitasatosporales; family Streptomycetaceae; genus Streptomyces; species Streptomyces sp. NPDC014894. Next base: position 65,362 of record NZ_JBIBWD010000007.1, on the reverse strand, counting down.
GCCAGCTCGGCCGGAGGGCCCGGGCCGACCATCTCGACCGTCACCCGGTGCAGCCGGTGACGCCCTACTCCGTACGGGACCGGCGCGCCCTGCTGGAACGGCTCGACGCCACGGGGCGGATGGAGCCGGTGATCGAGCGCCAGGAGTACGCGCTCGGCACGGTCTGCGCCGCCGTTCCGGTCACCGTCGGATCGACCGCCGCGGCGATGGCGATTTCCCTGCCTCTCCACCAGGAGAGCCGGCTGCTTCCCGCCGTCGAACAGTTACGCAACGGAGTGGGCGGCCTGCTGAACACGCTCGCCTTCTCTATCAGTATCTGAAAAATCACTGCTTGTAGTCCTCTAGCGCATACAGCACGATTGCGGCAAGAGGGTCAAGGGGATCATTCCTGGCCGTTTTCGACGGTCATTCAGCAGTCTTCCTTCACTGCGGGGTAAACGATGCGCGAATCGGTGCAGGCCGAGGTCCTGATGAGCTTTCTCGTCTCCGAGGAGCTCTCGTTCCGGATCCCGGTGGAGCTTCGGTACGGGACGGAGGATCCGTACGCCGTGCGGATGACCTTCCATCTGCCCGGAGACGCACCGGTGACCTGGGCCTTCAGTCGCGATCTGCTGCTGGACGGGCTGCTGGGCCCGGCCGGTGAGGGCGATGTCCACATCGCGCCCGCCGGGCCGGAGGAGCCGGCCGATCTCGGCATCCGGCTCCAGGTCGGCGGCGACCGGGCGCTCTTCCTGGTGAGCGCCGCGCCGGTGGTGGCCTTCCTCGATCGCACCGACAGGCTGGTGCCGCTCGGCAAGGAGCGGGCGTACGGCGACTTCGAGGGCGATCTCGACCGGGCGCTCACCGGGATCCTCGTGGAGGCCGAGGAGAACGCGGGCTGATCCTCGGCGCCGGCTCCGGGGGAACGCGGACTGATCCTCGGCGCTGCTCCTGAGGAGAACGGGGCCGGTCCTCGGCGCTGCTCCTGGCGGGAACGAGAGCCGGTCCTCGGCGCTACTTCTTCCGCCGCCGTCCCTTGCCGCCGCCCAGCCCCGGCAGACCGCCGCGCCGCGCCCCCGCGCTCTCCGCGACGACCGGGGCGGCCGTCGCCGGGGCGGCGGCCCGTGCGAAGACCGCGGAGCCGGCGCCGCCGCCCACGGGCGAACTCTGGGGCCGGTCGGCGGAGACGACCAGCGCCGCGAGCGCCGTCGTCACCGGCACTGAGGCGACCAGACCGATCGACCCGATGAGGGTCCGTACGATCTCCGCCGCCACCACCTCGCTGTTGGCGACCGTCCCCACCGCGCTCTGCGCGATCGAGAACAGCAGAAGCAGCGGCAGCGCGGCGCCCGCGTAGGCCAGGACAAGGGTGTTGACCACCGAGGCGATATGGTCCCGGCCGATTCTGATGCCCGCGCGGTACAGCGCTCTCGGCCCCATGTCCGGATTGGCCTGGCGCAGCTCCCACACCGCCGAGGTCTGGGTCACCGTCACATCGTCCAGCACACCGAGCGAACCGATGATCACACCAGCCAGCAGCAGTCCGCTCATGTCGATGTTCGGATAGAGGCCGTGGATCAGACCGGTGTTGTCGTCCGTGTTGCCGGACAGACTCGCCCACCCGATGAAGACCGACCCCAGCAGCCCGATCAGTATCAGCGAGATCAGGGTGCCCAGGACCGCCACCGAGGTGCGCGCGGTCAGTCCGTGGCAGGTGTAGAGCGCGATCAGCATGATGGCGCTCGCCCCGACCACCGCGACGATCAGCGGATTGGAGCCCTGGAGGATCGCGGGCAGGATGAAGAGGGTCAGCACGGCGAACGACGCGGCCAGCGCGATCAGCGCCATCAACCCGCGCATCCGTCCCACCAGCACCACCGCGAGCGCGAAGACGCCGGCCAGCAGGGCCATCGGAAGCGTACGGTCCACATCGATCACCGCGTACTGGAGTTCGCGGGGAGCGTCCGGCGCGTACGCCACCACCACCTCCTGCCCCTGCTTCAACTGCCGTGACGCCTCGGGCTGGACGATCTCGGTGAAGGTGCGGCCCTGGTTCTTCCCGGTGGTGACCTTGATCTCGGCCTTGCCACAGGTTCCCTTGGCCGAGTTGACCGCCTCCCGGCCCTGGGGGGTGGAGGTGTCCCCGGTCGGCGGCACCTGACCGGCGTTCACCTCCTTGCAGTCGACCTGGACGACCCGGGTGACCATCGCCTCCTCGGTCTGCCGGTCGAAGCCCACACCGGTGCGCTCGTGGCCGGGCGCCGAGCCGGGCCAGAGCACCACGAGCCCCACCACCACGGCGGTGGCGAAGGGGATCAGCACCGCCGCGATGACCCGGCGCAGATGCCGGGAGACGGGCGCTGCCGGGCCGTGGCTGTGGCTGTGCGAGTGACCGTGAGCATGCCCGGCCGGCTCGGACGGATACGGCCTCGGCGGCTCCGGCGGCGGGCCCGGCGGGGGCCGGTGCGGACCGGGATCCGGTCGGGGATCGGGATCCTGCTGGGGGTCGGGCGGCGAAGAGGTCACCGACCGATCATCGCAAGAACGGAGGAGGGCCTCTGTTCAGCACGCCAGAAAGGACGCTAGCGTGGTGCCACCTTTGCACACGCGGGAGCTCGGAGCACCGGGCTGAGAGGGCGCTGATCTCCGTACGAGCCGACCGGCCGACGCCGGTGACGGGCCGCGGGAACCGCTGCGTCGACCGCCGAACCTGTTACCGGGTAATGCCGGCGTAGGGAGTAGGTCTCATGACCGTTCAGGATGCACGCACGCCTGCCGTCGACCGGACCGCCGGGGACGGCGAGCGCAAGCCGGGCTGGCACAAGGGATATGTCGAGGGCTCCCGCCCCGATCTCCGGGTGCCAGTCCGTCAGGTGCACCTCACCAATGGCACGGATGTGACGCTGTACGACACGTCCGGCCCTTACACCGATCCCGCCGTCGAGACCGATGTACGGCGGGGGCTGTCGCCGCTGCGGGAGAACTGGATCATCGGCCGGGGCGACACCGAGGAGTACGCGGGCCGTCCGGTCCGCCCGGAGGACGACGGCGTCAAGCACACCTCGCCGCGCGGCGGCCTCAAGAACCTCGACGCGGTCTTCCCCGGCCGCCCGCGCCTGCCCCGCCGGGGCCGCGAGGGCCGGGCGGTGACCCAGCTCGCGTACGCGCGCCGGGGCGAGATCACCCCGGAGATGGAGTACGTGGCCATCCGGGAGAACGTCTCCCCCGAGGTGGTGCGCGAGGAGATCGCGGCGGGCCGGGCCGTACTGCCCGCCAATGTGAACCACCCGGAGATCGAGCCGATGATCATCGGCAAGAAGTTCCTGGTCAAGGTCAACGCCAACATCGGCAACTCCGCGGTCACCTCCTCCATCGAGGAGGAGGTGGAGAAGATGACCTGGGCGACGCGCTGGGGCGCGGACACGGTCATGGACCTGTCGACCGGGCGCAATATCCACACCACCCGCGAGTGGGTGCTGCGCAACTCCCCCGTGCCGATCGGGACCGTCCCGCTCTACCAGGCGCTGGAGAAGGTCGACGGCCGGGCCGAGGAGCTGACCTGGGAGGTCTACAAGGACACCGTGATCGAGCAGGCCGAGCAGGGCGTCGACTACATGACGGTCCACGCGGGGGTGCTGCTGCGGTACGTCCCGCTGACCGCGCGCCGCAAGACCGGCATCGTCTCGCGCGGCGGGTCGATCATGGCCGCGTGGTGTCTCGCGCACCACAAGGAGTCGTTCCTCTACGAGAACTTCGAGGAGCTGTGCGAGATCCTCGCCGCGTACGACGTCACCTACTCGCTCGGCGACGGTCTGCGGCCCGGGTCGATAGCGGACGCCAACGACGAGGCGCAGTTCGCGGAGTTGGAGACGCTCGGGGAACTCAACCGGATCGCCAAGCGTTTTCAGGTACAGACGATGATCGAAGGCCCCGGTCACGTCCCGATGCACAAGATCAAGGAGAACATCGACCTCCAGCAGGAGATCTGCGAGGAGGCCCCCTTCTATACGCTCGGCCCGCTCACCACGGACGTGGCCCCCGCGTATGACCACATCACCTCCGGCATCGGGGCGGCGATGATCGCCTGGTGGGGCACCGCGATGCTCTGCTATGTCACGCCCAAGGAGCACCTGGGCCTGCCCAACCGCGACGATGTGAAGACCGGCGTCATCACCTACAAGATCTCCGCGCACGCGGCCGATCTCGCCAAGGGGCACCCCGGGGCGCAGGAATGGGACGACGCGCTGTCCGACGCGCGGTTCGAGTTCCGGTGGGAGGACCAGTTCAATCTGGCCCTCGACCCGGACACGGCACGGGAGTTCCACGACGAGACGCTGCCGGCCGAGCCGGCGAAGACCGCCCACTTCTGCTCGATGTGCGGTCCGAAGTTCTGCAGCATGAAGATCTCCCAGGACATCAGGAGGAAGCACGGCCAGTCGCAGCAGGAGATCGAGGACGGGATGAGCGAGAAGTCCGCGGAGTTCGCCGCCGCGGGCAACCGGGTGTATCTGCCGATCGCCGAGTGAGACCGGCCGGGGCGCCCGCCCCGAGCCGGGCGGCTGCCCGGGCCCGTGTCGCCGGGTGCTGTGACCCGGGTGAACGGGCGGGCGGTCCGTTCACCGGGGCCCTGTGGCCCCGGAGCGGTGGACGGGCCGGCGGCCCCGGGGCCCGCGGAGCCGTGGGCGGGACGCCGGGCCCGGCCGGCGGTCATCGCTCCGGGCCGGGCCGCGGGCCCCCGAAGTCGGGGCTGGTGAAGGCGGCTCCCCGGTCGGGCGGCGCGCCCCCGGCCGGGTCCGGCCCGGGACCCTCCGGAGCACCCGGCGGGTCCGGGGACGTCGGATCCGCGTCGGGATCCGACAGTGCCGCCCGCAGGAACGGCAGAATGCCCCGCTCCAGCAGGGCGTGGAGCCAGGCATCCTTGGCGCGGTCCACCTCGTCGGGGAATCCCTCGGCCGGCTCCTCGGCGGGGACCTCCGTCGCGGCGTTGCCCAGGGCGGTGCGCAGCAGGGCCGCCGCGGCGAAGAGGATGGCGGCCGCCGTCGCCGCCGCGAAGAACCAGCCCGCGGTGACCAGGGGCGTGGCGATGGAGGGAGCGGGATCGAGCGCTTTCAGCAGATGGCCGACGAGGAGGAAGATCAGCGCCGCCGTACCGGCGAGGACCGGCGCGAGCACGGTGATCACGGCCGTGAGCCCGGCGCCGCTCTCCGCCGTACCGCCGTCGGCCGTACCGCTCTCCGCCGTACCGCTTCCGGGCGTACCGCCTTCGGAGGTCGCGGCGGCGCGCGGGGCGGCCGGGGACGAGGGGGAGCGGGTCTCCTCGCGGATCGCGGTGTAGTGCTCGTACTCGGCCGCGGCCGCCCCGGCGATCAGGGACGTGGCGTTCAGGGCCATGGTGCGCAGTTGTGTGGGGTTCAGTCGCCGTCCCACGGCGGCGAGATCCGGACGGTCGTGGGCGTTGCGCAGTGCCTCGTCGAGGATCCGCTCGTACTCGGCGCGGTCCTCGTGCAGCAGGTGCGGAGCGCTTTTCATGTGCATCCCCCGATGCTCCGCCGCGCCGGGCGGTCCGGACACGGCCGGACCACGGGGCTGGGACGGAGGAGAGACTGCTACGGATAAGCCGATGGTAGAGCCGCAACACCGGGGCGTGACAGGGGATTTCGGTAACAGCGTGCGCCGGTTCCGCTCAGCGGGGGAGCGGAAGCTGGACGACCAGCAGCTTTCCGGCCATGGTCACACCGCCGTCCATGGCGATCGCGAGCCCGTCCGCGTAGACGTGCGGCCCCTCGACCACCGGACGCTCGCCGTCCTCGCCCTCCTCGGTGCCGACCTCGCCCAACAGATAGGGGATGGGGCTGTGACCGTGCACGATACGGGCGCCGCCGTAGGTGGAGAGCAGTTCCCGCACGGCCTGGGGGCCGGCCTCGTCGCGGAAGGCGAAGCGCTTGGTGAGCTTGCGGAAGAGGTCCCAGCACTCGTCGGCGTCATTGCGGGTCAGGATCTCGTGGACGGTCTCGTTGACGTCCTCGATGGTCGATCCGTACTCGAGATAGGCCGTGGTGTCGGAGTGGACGAGCAGATGTCCGTCCTCCTCGACCACCGCGTCGAGGCGGGCCATCCACTGGAGGTGGACGTCCTGGAGCCGGTCCATATCGCTCTTCTGGCCGCCGTTGAGCAGCCAGGCGGCCTGGAAGGTGGCGGTCCCGGCCCCGGAGTTGACCGGGGTGTCGGAGAACCGCTTGGCGCCCAGGAGAAGCAGTTCGTGGTTGCCCATCAGGGCCTTGCAGTAGCCGCCGGCGGCGGCCGCCTCGGCGGAGAGCCGCATCACGAGATCGATGACGCCGATGCCGTCGGGGCCTCGGTCGGTGAAGTCGCCGAGGAACCAGAGGCGGGCGTTCCGGGCGGCCCAGCGGCCCTCGGCGTCGATCAGCCCCTGTGCGGCGAGCGCGGCGACGAGTTCGTCCAGATAGCCGTGGACGTCGCCGACCACATAGAGCGGGCCGAGACCGTCGGCCCCGGGAGAGCCGTCGGGCGCGGGCGCCGGGACGGCTTCGACCGGCGCGCCGCGGCCGATGACCGGCAGATCGCGCTCGGTGGGGGTGTAGCCGTCCGGCAGCTCCCCCTCCGGCACGGCGTCGCCGGGGTGGGCGGGCGCGGGGCGGCTCGGGGGCGCGGGCGGCGGGCCCGGCGGGGGCGGCGGGGGCGGCGGAGGCGGCGGCCCCTGCGGCGGCGGGGGAGTCTGTGGAACATGGGCCTGGGGCGGCGCCTGTGGCGCCGGAGGCTGTTCCCGCCCCTCCGGCGTCTGCGACTGCACGGGTACTTGCGCGTACGGCGGAACGCGGAAATCGCGCAATGTCGCCGTCCGCACCACGGGTCCCTGACCGGCCCCCTGAGTCATCGACCCCTCCACCACCGTCGCGCCGCCGTTCACCTCTCGGCCCAGCCTGGTCGGGGTGGTCCGCGGTGTCGTGCGCCCATCATAGGAATGAGGTCCGCGCTCTGTGACGCACCAGGGGTGGTGAATCGGTCCGTACCCCTGATGCGTCGGTTGTTTCGTCCTGATTGAGGAGTTCTAGTCGGGTGCGGGGGAACGGGGTGCGCTCACCGTCGTCCTCGGCGAGCGGCGCTGTGAGGACGTCCGGACGATCAGTTCCGTCGGTATCACCTGCTCGACCGGCCGCCCCTCGTCGATTCCCTCGATCGCGTCGATGAGGAGCTGGACGACCGCCGTGCCGATTCTGCGCGGTTTGAGTGAGAGCGTGGTGATGGGCGGTTCGGTGGCGGCGTACACCGTGGACTCGCTGCAGCAGACGAGCAGCAGATCCTCGGGGACGCGCAGACCGTACCTCCGCGCCGCGGCGAGGAGATCGGTGCCATTGGGGTCGAAGAGCCCGTAGACGGCATCGGGCCGGTCCGGGCGGGCGAGCAGCCGGTCGGCGGCCACGGCCCCGGCACAGGGGTCGTGAGCGGGGTAGGACTCGTATACCGGGTCCTGTCCCACGCGCTCGCACCAGCGGAGATAGGCGGTGGTGGACAGTCGGGTGTAGGTGTCGGTGGTGGTGCCGGTGAGGAGTCCGATTCTGCGGGCCCCGGCGTCGGCGAGATGGTCGAGCAGATCGAGTACGGCTGCTTCGTGGTCGTTGTCGACCCAGGCGGTGACCGGGAGGGTGCCGGCCGGGCGGCCGTCGGAGACGACGGGCAGCCCCTGGCGGACGAGTTCGGTCACGACCGGGTCGTGGTCGGAGGGATCGATGACGACCGTGCCGTCGAGGGCGACATTCGACCAGACGTCGTGACGGGAGGTGGCGGGGAGGATCACCAGCGCGTAGCCGCGGGCGAGCGCGGCCGAGGTCGCGGCCCTCGCCATTTCGGCGAAGTAGGCGAACTCCGTGAAGGTGAAAGGTTCATCCCCGTACGTCGTCACGGTCAGGCCGATGAGCCCCGACTTTCCGGTACGGAGGGTGCGGGCCGCCGCCGACGGGCGATAGCCCAGTCGGTCGGCGACCTCGCGGACATGCCGGCGGGTGGCGTCCGGGAGCCGGCCTTTCCCGTTGAGCGCGTCGGAGACAGTCGTGATGGAGACACCGGCTGCGGCGGCGACGTCTCGGATGCCCGCCCGACCTTGCCGGCTCCCCCGGCGGGATGTGTCCGTCCGGCTCACCTGATGCTTCCCTGCTGCTGTCATGGCGAGCCGATAGTAGGGCTCGCGCGGACGGTTGGGCCGGTCGCATATTCACTCGTTGACAGGCACGTTTCTGCATGATCATAACCCATCAACTGCCTTGGAATTTAAAGGAGTTGGCCGGTACATCTATGGTGAACTGGGTGTCTGGCGGCATGGCCCTGACGCTGGGGGGATGTCTCGAAGAGGTCTCAACTCACCTCTACGGGGGATGCGCGCCACGGCGCGAGCCACCGGCGCGCGCCAGGGAAGTGGGCGCTCCCCCACCCTTTACGGCCCGACCCGTACGCAGTCGGCGGGAATCCTCATAAGGTGAGCAGTAATGGTTCCGGGGCGTCGGATCGGCGCTCCGGCCGTGATCGTCCGAAGCTCAGGATGAGGCTTCGGACGAGATGAAGCGATGTGCTGGTTCCGTGATGTGGACGGACGGTCGAGGAGGACCTGCGGTGAGCGAGACGAGCCCCAAGCTGCGCGCCGAGCTGGACGGCATCCCCACATACAAGCCGGGGAGGCCCGCGGCCGCCGACGGCCCGGTCGCGTACAAGCTGTCGTCCAACGAGAACCCCTATCCGCCGCTGCCGGGGGTGATGGAGAGCACGCTCGCCGCGGCCCGCTCCTTCAACCGCTACCCGGACATGGCGTGCACCGGGCTGATGAACGAGCTGGCGGACCGCTTCGGCGTGCCGGTGGAGCATCTGGCCACCGGCACCGGCTCGGTGGGCGTGGCCCAGTCGCTGCTCCAGGCCACCTCGGGCCCGGGCGACGAGGTCGTCTACGCCTGGCGGTCCTTCGAGGCGTACCCGATCATCACCCGGATCAGCGGCGCCCGGCCGGTGGAGGTGCCGCTCACGGCCGGCGAGGTCCACGACCTCGACGCGATGGCCGACGCGGTCACCGACCGCACCCGGCTGATCTTCGTCTGCAACCCCAACAACCCGACCGGGACCGTGGTCCGCCGGGCCGAGCTGGAACGATTCCTCGACCGGGTGCCCTCGGACGTGCTGGTGGTGCTGGACGAGGCGTACCGGGAGTTCATCCGCGACCCCGAGGTGCCGGACGGGGTGGAGATCTACCGGGACCGCCCCAATGTGGCCGTGCTGCGCACCTTCTCCAAGGCGTACGGGCTCGCGGGGCTGCGGGTCGGCTTCGCGATCGCCCACGAGCCGGTGGCCGCCGCGCTGCGCAAGACCGCGGTGCCCTTCGGGGTGACCCAGCTCGCGCAGGACGCGGCGGTGGCGTCGCTGCGCGCCGAGGACGAGCTGCTGGGCCGGGTCGGCTCGCTGGTCTGCGAGCGGACCCGGGTGTACGAGGGCCTGGTCGGGCAGGGCTGGACCGTGCCCGAGACCCAGGCGAACTTCGTCTGGCTGCGGCTGGGCGGGCGTACGGCGGACTTCGCCGCGGCCTGTGAGGCGGCCGGGGTGACGGTGCGGCCCTTCGCGGGCGAGGGGGTGCGGATCACCATCGGCGAGGAAGAGGCCAATGATCTCTTCCTGCGCACCGCGGAGACGTTCCGCAAGGAGGGCTAGGCCCGGGCCCGGGCGGCCCGGGCGGCCCGGGCTTCCGGGGGTCGGCGAGCCTGCGCTCCCCGGCCGGCGCCCCGCCCTCCCGGGCGGCCCGTTGGCGGCCTCCACCCCGTCGCGCTCCCGGGGGCCGGGATGCACAGGGGCCCCGGGCCTCGGGATCCGCAGGGCCCCCGGGCCTCGGGATCCGCAGGGCCCTCCGGGGCCGACCCGGAGGCGCACCCGGGGCCGCTCGCCCCGGAGGCGCGTGCCCGGCTCCCGCTCGCCCGGCCCCCGGGCGGAATGCGCTCCGGAGGCGCGGCCGCGCCCCCGGATTCCGCCGGGCCCGCGCGCGCCCTCCGACCACCCGGCTCCGGAAGCGCCGCCGGTCCCGGACGCGCCCCGGCACCGCCCGGTCCCGGATGCCTCCGCCCCGGGGCCGCCCCCCGGAGTCAAGGGCGTGGATCAGTCATTTCCCGCAGGGTCCGGACCGCTCTCAGTCCGGGCCCTTTCGGTGTGCCCGGGGCGGGGCGATCACCGGCCTCCGGCCCGGATCACCCCGGATCCGCCCGAAGGGCACCCCCCGGTCATAGGTGTGGTTTTCGTATGGGTCATAATTGCTTGTGAATGTGAACGCGTTCACAAGCGTGTCCTGTTCATCCCGCGATCACTGGGATTATTCAGGCAAACTGCCGCTCGACCTCGTCGATGTAAGGAGATGACGACGTGGACTTGGCTTTGGCGCCGGAGACCTTGGCGCGATGGCAGTTCGGCATCACCACCGTCTACCACTTCCTCTTCGTCCCTCTCACGATCTCCCTCGCGGCCCTGACCGCGGGGCTCCAGACCGCCTGGGTCCGTACGGAGAACCAGAAGTACCTCAAGGCCACCAAGTTCTGGGGCAAGCTCTTCCTGATCAACATCGCCATGGGCGTCGTCACGGGCATCGTGCAGGAGTTCCAGTTCGGTATGAACTGGTCTGACTACTCCCGGTTTGTCGGCGACATCTTCGGGGCCCCCCTCGCCTTCGAAGCGCTGATCGCGTTCTTCTTCGAGTCGACCTTCATCGGGCTGTGGATCTTCGGCTGGGACAAGCTGCCGAAGAGGATCCATCTGGCCTGTATCTGGATGGTCTCGATCGGCACCATCTGCTCCGCCTACTTCATCCTGGCGGCCAACTCCTGGATGCAGCACCCCGTCGGGTACCGCATCAACGAGGAGCGCGGCCGGGCCGAGCTGACCGACTTCTGGAAGGTCCTCACCCAGGACACGGCGCTCACCCAGTTCTTCCACACGATCACCTCGGCCTTCCTCGTCGGCGGCGCGTTCATGGTCGGCATCGCCGCCTACCACCTGGCGCGCAAGAAGCACATCCCCGTGATGCGGACCTCGCTGCGGCTCGGTCTCGTCACCCTGATCACCGCCGGCTTCCTCACCGCCATCAGCGGCGATGTGCTCGGCAAGGTCATGTACCGCCAGCAGCCGATGAAGATGGCCGCCGCCGAGGCCCTGTGGGACGGCGAGGCGCCCGCCCCCTTCTCGATCTTCGCCTACGGCGATGTCGACGAGGGCCACAACAAGGTCGCCATAGAGATCCCGGGCCTGCTGTCCTTCCTGGCCAAGGGCGACTTCGAGTCGTACGTCCCCGGTATCAACGACATCAACAAGGCCGAGCAGGAGAAGTACGGACCGGGCGACTACCGGCCCAACATCCCCGTCGCCTACTGGGGCTTCCGCTGGATGATCGGCTTCGGCATGGCGTCGGTCACCATCGGTCTGCTCGGCCTCTGGCTCACCCGCAAGAGGTTCCTGCTGCCGGCCGCGCTGCGCACGGGCGAGGACGAGGTGCCGCATCTCGTGCTCTTCCGGAACAAGCCGCTGAGCCCGCGCTTCAGCAAGTGGTACTGGGTCACCGCGCTCTGGACCATGACCTTCCCGCTGATCGCCACCTCCTGGGGCTGGATCTTCACCGAGATGGGCCGTCAGCCGTGGGTGGTGTACGGAGTGCTGCGCACCCGTGACGCGGTCTCCCCCGGGGTCTCCCAGGGCGAGGTCCTCACCTCGATGATCATCTTCACCGCCCTCTACGCGGTGCTCGCGGTGATCGAGTTCAAGCTGATGGTCAAGTACGCCAAGGCGGGACCGCCCGAGCTGACCGAGGCAGACCTCAACCCGCCCACCAAGATCGGCGGCGACGACCGTGACGCCGACCGTCCGATGGCCTTCTCGTACTGAGGCCCTGAGGAGCTGCTGAGTCATGGAACTCCACGACGTCTGGTTCGTCCTGATCGCCGTCCTGTGGACCGGCTACTTCTTCCTCGAAGGCTTCGACTTCGGGGTGGGCGTCCTGACCAAACTGCTCGCCCGGGACCGGAAGGAACGGCGGGTACTGATCAACACCATCGGGCCCGTCTGGGACGGCAACGAGGTGTGGCTGCTCTCCGCGGGCGGCGCGACCTTCGCCGCCTTCCCCGACTGGTACGCCACCCTCTTCTCCGGCTTCTACCTCCCGCTGCTGCTGATCCTGGTCTGTCTGATCGTGCGCGGTGTGTCCTTCGAGTACCGCCACAAGCGGCCCGAGGACCGCTGGCAGACCAACTGGGAGAACGCGATCTTCTGGACCTCGCTGCTGCCGGCCTTCCTCTGGGGAGTGGCCTTCGGCAACATCGTCCGCGGAGTGAAGATCGACGCGCAGAAGGAGTACGTCGGCAATGTCTTCGATCTCCTCAACGCCTACTCGCTCCTCGGCGGGCTGGTCACGCTCACCCTCTTCACCTTCCACGGCACCGTCTTCGTCGCCCTGAAGACGGTGGGGGACATCCGCACCCGGGCCCGCGCCCTGGCGCTGAAGCTCGGACTGCTCACCGCCGTCCTGGCGCTCGGCTTCCTGGTCTGGACCCAGGCCATGCGCGGCGACGGCAGCAGCCTGGTCGCCATGGCCGTCGCGGTGGTGTCCCTGGTGGCGGCGATCGGCGCGAATCAGGCGGGGCGCGAGGGCTGGGCGTTCGCGCTCTCCGGAGTGACCATCGTGGCCGCCGTCGCGATGCTCTTCCTGACGCTCTTCCCGAACGTCATGCCGTCCTCGCTCGACGACGCCTGGAACCTCACGGTCACCAACGCCTCGTCCACCCCCTACACGCTCACCATCATGACCTGGTGCGCCGGGATCGCCACCCCGGTCGTGCTGCTCTACCAGGGCTGGACGTACTGGGTGTTCCGCAAGCGGATCGGCACCCAGCACATCGCCGACGCCCACTAGGCCCGTCTTCCGGGCGGGCCCGGCACGATCCGAACCAGGGCTCAGCACCGCCCATCGGTCTCATCAGCAGGGGATGTTTCACGTGAAACCGATCGACCCGCGACTGCTCCGGTACGCCCGGGCCACCCGTGGCTTTCTGCTCGCGGTGGTGCTTCTCGGACTGGTCGGGGCGGCGCTGGTCGTCGCCCAGGCGATGCTCATCGCCGAGGTGGTGGTGGGGGCCTTCCAGAAGGACCTCACCGCCTCCGCCCTGGCGACCCCGCTGGCCCTGCTGGCGGCGGTCGCCGTCGGCCGGGCCGGGGTCTCCTGGCTCACCGAACTCGCGGCGCACCGCGCCAGCGCGGCCGTCAAGTCCGAGCTGCGGGAGCGACTGCTCGCCCGCACCGCCGAACTCGGCCCGGGATTCCTGAGCCGGCAGCGCACCGGATCGCTGGTCGCGCTCGCCACCCGGGGCATCGACGCCCTGGACGACTACTTCTCGCGCTATCTGCCGCAGCTCGGCCTCGCGGTCGTGGTGCCGGTGGCGGTGCTGGTCCGGATCGTCACCGAGGACTGGGTCTCCGCCGCCATCATCGTGGGCACCCTGCCGCTGATCCCCATCTTCATGGTGCTCATCGGCTGGGCCACCCAGAACCGGATGGACCGTCAGTGGCGGCTGCTGTCCCGGCTCTCGGGCCACTTCCTCGACGTGGTCTCCGGACTGCCCACCCTCAAGGTCTTCGGACGGGCCAAGGCCCAGGCCGACTCGATCCGCTCCATCACCTCGGAGTACCGGCGGGCCACCATGCGCACGCTGCGGATCGCCTTCATCTCCTCCTTCGCCCTGGAACTGCTCTCCACCCTCTCCGTCGCCCTGGTCGCCGTCACCATCGGCATGCGGCTGGTCCACGGCGACATGGACCTCTACACCGGCCTCGTCATCCTCGTCCTGGCCCCCGAGGCCTATCTGCCCATCCGGACGGTGGGCACCCAGTACCACGCGGCCGCCGAGGGACTCTCCGCCGCCGAGGAGATCTTCACCGTCCTGGAGACGCCCGCCCGCGCCGGCGGCACCCGGTGGACGCCCCGCGCACCGCGACTGGAACTCGACGCGGTCACCGTCCGCCACCCCGGACGCGGCGAACCCTCGCTCGACGCCGCCTCGCTGACCGTGGAGCCGGGGGAGACCGTCGCCCTGGTCGGACCGAGCGGCATCGGCAAGTCCACCCTGCTCGATGTCGTCCTCGGCTTCACCGAACCGACCGAGGGCCGGGTGCGGATCGGCGGCGTCGACCTCGGCGAGCTGGATCCGGACCACTGGCGCGGACAGATCGCCTGGGTGCCGCAGCGGCCGTATCTGTTCGCCGGGACCATCGCCGAGAACGTCCGGCTGGCCCGGCCCGGCGCCGACGACGACGCCGTGCGGACCGCGCTGCGGGACGCCGGGGCGGACGACTTCGTCGGCGCGCTCCCCGACGGCGCGGACACCGTGCTCGGCGAGGACGGCGCGGGGCTCTCCGCGGGTCAGCGCCAGCGGCTCGCCCTGGCCAGGGCCTTTCTCGCCGACCGCCCGCTGCTGCTGCTCGACGAGCCGACGGCCGCACTGGACGGCGAGACCGAGGCCGGCCTCGTCGAGGCGGTACGCCGGCTGACGGCGGGCCGGACCGTGCTGCTCGTGGTCCACCGCCCCGCCCTGCTCGCCGTGGCCGACCGCGTGGTCACCCTCGCCCGCCGCGCCTCCGCCGTCCCGGAGCCGGTGCGCACCGCCCCTGCGAAGGCCCCGGACCCGTGGACCGTGACGACGGAGCCCCTGGACGAGGACCCGTACAGCTTCGCCGGAGACGGCGCCTCCGGCGGCGAACCGGTGCTCACCCGGGTACGGAACGCCGCCGGGACCGAGCGGGCGCGCTTTTGGCTCGGCATGCTGCTCGGCAGCCTCGCCCTCGGATCCGCCGTGGGGCTGATGGCCGTCTCCGGCTATCTCATCTCCCGCGCCTCCGAGATGCCGCCCGTGCTCTATCTGATGATGGCCGTGACGGCGACCCGCGCCTTCGGCATCGGCCGGGCCGTCTTCCGCTACGCCGAACGGCTGGTCTCCCACGACGCCGTCCTGAGGATGCTCGCCGGGCTGCGGGTCGCGGTCTACCGCCGGCTGGAGCGGATCTCCCCCGCCGGGCTCCGGCGGACCAGGCGCGGCGATCTGCTCTCCCGGCTCGTCACCGATGTGGACGCCCTCCAGGACTACTGGCTCCGCTGGCTGCTGCCGGTCGGCTCCGCCGTGGCCGTGGGCGTGGGATCCGTCGCGTTCACCGTCTGGCTGCTGCCCGAGGCCGGGGCGGTCCTCGCCGTCGGCCTGCTCGCCGCGGGACTGCTCGTACCGCTGCTCAGCGGGGTGGTCGCCCGCCGCGCCGAGCGGCAGCTCGCCCCGGCCCGCGGGGCGCTCGCCACCCGGCTGGTCGATCTGCTCCGCGGCACCGCCGAACTCACCGTCGCCGGGGCGCTCCCCGGCCGGCTCGACGGCGCCCGGGAGGCCGACCGCCGGCTCACCCGGATCGCCGCACGGACCGCCGCCGCCACCGCGCTCGGCAGCGGGCTCACCACCCTGATCTGCGGACTCACCGTCGTCCTCGCCTCCCTGGCCGGAGTGCGGGCGGTGGCCGACGGCCGGCTCGACGGCGTCCTGCTCGCGGTCGTCGTCCTCACCCCCCTCGCCGCCTTCGAGGCCGTCACCGCGCTGCCGCTCGCCGTCCAGTACCGCCAGCGGGTCAGGCGGAGCGCCGAGCGGGTGTACGAGGTGCTGGACGCGCCCGTGCCCGTCCACGAGCCGGAGCACCCGGCCGCCGCGCCCGCGAGCGCGTTCCCGCTGCGGGTGCGCGGGCTGCGGGCCCGGTACCCGGGAGCCGAGCGCGACGCGCTCGCCGGACTGGACCTCACGCTCACCGCCGGCCGCCGGGTCGCCGTCGTCGGCGTCTCGGGCTCCGGGAAGACCACCCTCGCCCAGGTGCTGCTCCGCTTCCTCGACGCCCACGGCGGCGACTACACGCTGGGCGGGACGCCCGCCCGGGAGCTGGACGGGGACGACGTCCGGCGGCTCGTCGGGCTCTGCGCGCAGGACGCCCATCTCTTCGACAGCTCCGTACGGGAGAACCTGAGGCTCGCGCGTCCGGAGGCGACCGAGGACGAGCTGCGGCGGGCGCTCGCCGACGCCCGGCTGCTGGAGTGGGTCGACGAGCTGCCCGAAGGGCTCGACACCCTGGTCGGCGAGCACGGCGCACAGCTCTCCGGCGGCCAGCGGCAGCGGCTGGCGCTGGCCCGCGCGCTCCTCGCGGACTTCCCGGTGCTGGTGCTCGACGAGCCCGCCGAGCATCTCGACCTGGCGACCGCCGACGCGCTGACCGCCGATCTGCTCGCGGCCACCGAGGGCCGTACGGCACGGGGCGCGGCCACCGTGCTGATCACCCACCGGCTGCGGGGCCTCGACGCCGTGGACGAGATCGTCGTACTGGAGGACGGCCGGGCGGTGCAGCGCGGCCCGTACGCGGAGCTGGCCGAGACCGAGGGGCCGCTGCGGCGGATGCTGGAGCGGGAGCGGGCCGCGGATCTCCTCGGCGAGCGGCTGACGACGGTCGGCGGCTGACCGGCGGACCAGGGGACCGGCTGAGCGGCGGGCCGGCGGACCAGGGGATCGGCGGACCGGCGGACCGGCTGACCGGCGGGGGAGCGGGAGGCGGTACGGGAACGGGGGCGCCCGCCCTCGTCCCCGTACCCGCGTCCGCGCGGTGGAGGCCCGCCGCCCGGCGACGGACCGGCCCGGTGTCCCGCCGCCGGGCGGCCGTGGACCGGCCCGGTGCCTTGCCCGGGCGGCCGTGGAGCGGGGCCGTCGGGCGGCGGAAAGCGGTCGGTCGAGCGGTGGCCGACTTTCCTCCCCAAATGGGAATTACTAGGCTCGACGGCATGACCGTGCCCGAACCGAAGGACGCGCGGGACCCCGAGGAGCCTTCCGATCCGGCGGAACCCGGCGGATCGAGGGATCCGCTCGAAGCCGCGACCGTGGCGACGCGCAGCCTCCAGGGCCTGTCCACCGAGCTGACCGCCCGGGTGCCGCAGCTGCTGGAGGCCATGCGCTCGGTCGGAACCGGTCTGGAACTGCACTCCACCCTCGACCGGATCTGCGAGACCGCCGCCGAACTCGCCGACGCCCGCCATGCCGCCATCGGCGTCGTGGACGAGGAGGGCAAGGGGCTCTCCGACTTCGTGACCTACGGCGTCGGCGAGGACGTCGCCCGGCGGATCGGGCGCAGACCGGACGGTCACCGGGGGCTCCTCGGCGCGCTGATCCACGATCCCGCCCCGGTCAGACTGGCCGATCTCACCTCCGATCCGCGCTTCGCCGGATTCCCCCCGGGCCATCCGCCGATGCGGACCTTCCTCGGCGTCCCCATCCGGGTCCAGGGCGAGATCTTCGGCAATCTCTATCTGGCGGAGAAGAACGGCGGGGGCGAGTTCAACGACTACGACCTCCACATGGTGCGCGTCCTCGCCACCGAGGCCGGCATCGCCATCGGCAACGCCCGGCTCTACGAGGCCGCCCGCCAGCGGGAGCGCTGGATCGACGGATCCGTCGCCGTCACCACCGCCCTGCTCTCCGGCCAGGACGCCGACGAGGCCCTCTCCGTCGTCGCCGAACAGTCCCGCAGACTGGCCGACGCCGACGCCGGGATCGTCATGCTGCCCGCCGCGGAGGGCGGGCTGGAGATCGCCGCCGTCGCCTCGGACCACCCCGTGTCCACGCTGCTGGGCATGGTCATCCCGGCGGAGAGCCCCGTGGTCGCCGCGCTGCTGGCCGGTGAGCCGGTCTTCATCGCGGACGCGGCCACCGATCCGCGCGTCATCACCAGATCGGCCGAGCGGTACGGGCCGAGCATGATGCTGCCCCTGCACAGCGGCGGGCGGGTGCTCGGGGCGCTCGCCACGCCGAGGGTGCGCGGCGCCCGTCAGTTCAGCGAGGCCGAGCGGACCCTGGCGACCCAGTTCGCCTCGCAGGCCGCGCTGGCGCTGATCATGGCGGAGGCGCAGCGGGACCGGGAGCGGCTCGCGGTCTTCGAGGACCGCGACCGCATCGCCCGCGATCTGCACGATCTGGTGATCCAGCGGCTGTTCGCCACCGGGATGATGCTGGAGGGGGCCCAGCGCAAGTCGATGGTGCCCGCGGTGCAGGACGGCGTCGGCAAGGCGGTCGACGAGCTGGACGTGACCATCCAGGAGATCCGTACGGCGATCTTCGCGCTCCAGCAGGGCCCGGCCGAGGCGCCGGCGGGGCTGCGCACCCGGGTGCTGCGGGAGATCAATATGGCGGCGGTGCCGCTCGGCTTCCGGCCCGGGCACCGGTTCGTCGGGCCGGTGGACTCCGCCGTCGGCGAGCTGACCGGCAAGAATCTGATCGCGGCGCTGCGGGAGGCGCTGTCCAACGCCTTCCGGCACGCGGAGGCGTCCCGTATCGAGGTCGTGGTGGACGCCACCGTCGCCCTTCCCGACGGATCCGGCGGGGTACGGCTGACGGTCGCCGACGACGGGGTGGGGATCCCGGACGGCGGCCGCCGCAGCGGGCTGCGGAATCTCGCCCGGCGGGCCGAGTCGCTGGGCGGCTCGAGCGGCTGCGGCCCGGGGATCGGGGAGGACGGGCGGGGGACGACCGTGAGCTGGGAGGCCCCGCTGTAGCCTCCCGTGCCCCGTGCCCCGTGCCCCGTGCCCCCGTGCCGGGGCCGTCGGGCCGGGGCCGCCGTGCGCCGGAGCCGCCCGTGCCTTCCTTCGTGCTCGCGGGGCGGAGCGGGGCGCTCAGCGGGTCTTCGGGGGGAGGTCCCGCAGGATCCGCTCGATGACCAGGGCGACGCCGTCCTCGTTGTTGGAGGCGGTCCGGTCGGTGGCCACGGCGAGCACGTCGGGGTGGGCATTGCCCATCGCGTAGGAGACGCCGGCCCAGGTCAGCATCTCCACATCGTTGGGCATGTCGCCGAAGGCGACGACCTCCTCGGCGGAGATGCCGCGCTCGGCGCAGCACAGGGCCAGGGTGCGGGCCTTGCTGACGCCCGGGCCGCTGATCTCCAGCAGGGCCGAGGGGCTGGAGCGGGTGATCGAGGCCAGCGGTCCGGCGGCGGTGCGGGCCAGGGTGAGGAAGGCGTCGGGGTCCAGCTCCTGGTGGTGGGCGAGGAGCTTGAGCACCGGGGCTCCGGCGCCCGGCCGGTCCTCCTGGAGCAGCTTCTCGGCGACCGCGACGATGGTGCCGGGGGCGAAGCCGTGCAGCGGCGGGTAGCTCGGCTCGTGGTGGAAGCCCACGGTGGTCTCGACGCCGAAGGAGACGCCGGGGGCGGCCCCGCGCAGGGCGTGGACGACGTCGAGGGCGGTCTCCCGCTCCAGGGCCTGGACCTTGAGCACCTTCCCGCCCGCGTGCAGATCCACCACGGCGGCCCCGTTGGCGCAGATCGCCAGGCCGTGGCCGTGGACATGGTCGCTGACCGCGCTCATCCAGCGGGCCGGGCGGCCGGTGACGAAGAAGACCTCGATCCCGGCCTCCTCGGCGGCGGCGAGAGCGGCGACGGTGCGCGGCGAGACGGTCTTGTCGTCGTGGAGCAGGGTGCCGTCCAGATCGGTGGCGATCAGCCGGGGGGCCGCGGTCGCGGGCTGGGGATCGGTAGCTGGGGTCACCGGTCCATTCTCCCGCACTCGTCGCACGTGAGTGCGGGAGGGCGCACATGTGAGTGGGCGATGGGAGCAGGGGGGAGCACACGGCCCCGGGATGTGCGCTGAGGGGCGCGCGAAGAGCGCAGAGCGGCCGGATCCGGCGCATGGGCCGCCGCCGCGCCGCGTACGCTCGAACGCATGCGTCTGAGCACCGTGATCCTCCCCGTCCGCCGCTGGCTCGACGGAGGCCGCGACGAGTGGCTGCGCGCCGAGCAGCTCGGTTTCCACACCGCCTACACCTATGACCATCTGTCGTGGCGGACCTTCCGCGACGGACCCTGGTACGGCGCGGTCCCCACGCTCACGGCCGCCGCCGCGGCGACCGGGCGGATCCGGCTCGGCACGCTGGTCACCTCGCCGAACTTCCGGCATCCGGTGACCCTCGCCAAAGAGCTGATCTCGCTGGACGACATATCCGGCGGGCGGTTCACGCTCGGCATCGGCGCGGGCGGCAGCGGATTCGACGCGACGGCCCTCGGGCAGGAGGCGTGGACGCCGAAGGAGCGGGCCGACCGGTTCGGCGAGTTCGTGCCCCTGCTGGACCGGCTTCTCACCGAGCCCGCCGTGACGAGCGGGGGGACGTTCTACTCGGCGGACGAGGCGCGCAATGTGCCCGGCTGTGTGCAGCGGCCCCGGCTGCCCTTCGCCGTGGCGGGGAACGGCCCGCGCGGGATGCGGCTCGCGGCGGAGTACGGGCAGGCGTGGGTCTCCACCGGTGAACCGGCGATCTTCGAGACGGGCACCCCGGAGGAGTCCCGGGAGGCGATCCGGGCGCAGCTCGCCCGGCTCGGCAAGGTGTGCGCGGAGGCCGGCCGGGACGTGGACTCGCTGGAGAAGATCCTGCTCACCGGCTTCACTCCGGACCGGGACGCTCCGATGCGGTCGCTGGAGGCCTTCGTGGACTTCGCGGGCCGCCACTTCGAGCTGGGCTTCACCGAGATCGCGATCCACGCGCCGATCCCGGACTCCGACTTCGCCGCCGACCAGGCCGTCTTCGAGCGGATCGCCACCGAGGCGCTCGGCCGGCTGACCGATGGACAACCGGCCGGCCGGCATCCCCGCCGGCCGGCATCCCCGCCGGCCGGCTGACCGGCTGACCGCCTGGTCACAGCGGGCGGAAGAAAATATCGCCGCCGAGGTTTGGTCCACAGAGAACTCAAGTTATCCACAGGGTAATTGACGTTCCTGTGGACAACTGCCCACCCTATATGCCCGGTTGGTCAATATTCATCCTTCCGGGCTCTCTTGAGGCCAACGCGTCCAAGGTCCGCGCCCGCACCTCCCGTTCGGCCGCCGCCGCGATGAACGCGCCGACGTGCTCCGGGCCAACCAGCGCCCGGACGGCCCGGATCGTCTCCGGCGGCAGTCGCACCGATCGGGGCTCGGGCTCCTCCCGGACCGGTCCGCCCCGGGTCAGCCGCTGCCGGAGGCCGCGGGTGGCGAAGATCCGCATGGCGCGCGCCAGTTCGGCGTCCACCGTCTGCCGGGCGAGCGGGCGAAGCCGCCGTACCAGCTCCGTCGCCTCGACCGCGTCCGCCTCCGTCGGCGGACGATGACCCAGACAGCGGTCGAAGACGTGCTCGGTGGTGAACTCCAGGAAACGGGCGGCCATGTGCTCCACCTGGACGCGAAGTTCCCGCAGATGACCCGAGATCGCCGCCAGCGGGACGCCCGCCGCGTGCAACTCGGCGGCGACCGCCAGCTCTTGCGGGCTGGGCACCAGGAACTCGTCCTCCCGGCCGGGCACCCGCTCCAGCACCCCCAGCTCCACCGCCTCCGCGACGGCCGCGTCCATGACGGCCGCGTCCGCGACGGCCGCCCCGTCGGGCGGGCCGCCGAAGGTCTCCGCCAGCTCGGCCCGGGTGATCCGGGCCGCCTGCTCGTCCGTCCACGGCCCGTGCACCTCGGCGACGAGCCCGAGCACCCCGCCCAGACCGCGTCCGGCGTCCCACGCCGTCAGAAGTTCCTTGATCGAGGCCAGGGTGTAGCCCCGGTCGAGCAGATCGGCTATCTGCCGCAGCCGGGTGAGATGGTCCGGTCCGTACACATTGGCCCGGCCGCGTCGCTCCGGCTTCGGCAGCAGCCCGCGGTCCTGATAGGCGCGGATCGTCCGGACCGTGGCACCGCTGTGGTGCGCCAGATCCTCGATCCGGTACTCGCTCACAGCGGCGGGTCGACGCGGGCCACGGCGCGCAGAAGGCGGGGCGCGAACCGGGAGAGGAGAAGCGCTCCCCGGGCCTCCGGGGTCACCGGCACCACCGCCCGGTTCCGCAGCACGGCGCGCAGCACCGCGTCCGCGACCTTCTCCGGCGGGTAGTCGCGCCGGCGGTAGAACTGGGAGGCCTTCTTCCGCAGCCGCCTCTCCTCGGCCGCGTCGACGCCGACGAACCGGGCGGTGGCGGCGATGTTGGTGTTGATCAGCCCCGGGCAGATCGCGGAGACCCCGATGCCCCGGCCCGCCAGCTCCGCCCGCAGACACTGGCTGAGCATCAGCACCGCGGCCTTCGAGGCGCTGTAGGCGGGCAGCCCCTTCGTCGGCTGATAGGCCGCCGCCGAGGCGATGTTGACGATATGGCCGCCCTGTCCGCGCTCGGCCATCTGCCGGCCGAAGAGCCGGCAGCCGTGGACGACGCCCCACAGATTGACGTCGAGGACGTTCTTCCAGTCCTCGGGGCCGGTCTCCAGGAAGGATCCGGAGAGCCCGATGCCCGCGTTGTTGACCAGGACGTCCACCACTCCGTACTCGGCGGCGACCTTCTCGGCGAGCTTCTCCATCGCCTCGGTGTCGCCGACGTCCGCCGTCTCGGCCCGGGCCATGGGCGATCCGATCAGCCGGGCCGTCCCGGCGGTCGCGATCGCCCCCTCCGCGTCCCGGTCCACCGCCACGATCCGCGCTCCGGCCTTCGCGAAGGCCAGGGCGGTGGCCCGCCCGATCCCGCTCGCCGCCCCCGTCACCAGCACGAGCCGGCCGCCGAACCGCTCGGCGTACGGATCCCGCCCCCCGGACCGTACGGCCGTCGCCCCGGACCCCACCACCCCCGCCCCGGACCCCACCGCCGCCGCCCCGGACCCCACCACCCCCGCCCCGGACCGCACCCCCGCCCCGCCGGCAGCCGCCCCGCCCTCCCGGGACATGGCGAAGTCGCCGATCCAGTCGGCGAGCTGGTCCGGCCGGGTGCGCGGGACCCAGTGCCCGGCCGTGATCGTGCGCCGGGTCAGTCCCGGGGCCCAGGTCTCCAGATCGTCGTAGACCCGCTGGGAGAGAAAGTGGTCGCCGGTCGGGGTGATCAGCTGCACCGGCGCGTGCGCGTACGCGTCGGGGCGCGGACGGGCCAGCCTGGCGCGCACGTTGTCCCGGTAGAGCCAGGCCCCGTGCGCGGCGTCCCGGGGCAGCGACGCCGTCGGATAGTCGCCCCGGGGCATGCGCTCCAGCCGCTCCAGCGCCCCCGGCCACCGTCTGCCCAGCGGACCGTGCCAGGCCAGCTCCGGCAGGACCGGGGTGTGCAGCGCGAGGACGTACCAGGACTTGGCGCTCTGGCCGGCGAGCTGGCCGAGCCGGCGGGGCGTCGGCCGGGCCGTCCGCTTCTTGATCCAGTGCCCGAAGTGGTCCAGCGACGGCCCGGCGACCGTGGTGAACGACGCGATACGCCCCTCGGTCCGCGCCACGGTGACGAACTCCCAGGACTGCACCGATCCCCAGTCGTGGCCCACCAGATGCACCGGGCGGTCCGGGCTCACCGCGTCCGCCACCGCGAGGAAGTCGTCCGTGAGCTTCTCCAGGGTGAAGCCGCCGCGCAGGGGCTTCGGGGCGGACGAGCGGCCGTGCCCCCGGACGTCGTACAGCACCACATGGAAGCGGTCGGCGAGCCGGGCGGCGACCTCGGACCACACCTCCTTGCTGTCGGGATAGCCGTGGACGAGGACGACCGACGGCCGTGCGGGGTCGCCCAGCTCGGCGACGCACAGCTCGATTCCGCCCGTACGGACCCAGCGCTCCCGCGCGTCCTGCAGACCCACGCCGTCTCCCCACTCCCGCACCGCGCACGGTACGCGGCCGTAACGTGACACTGACGAATGTGACAATGAGCGGCGGCCGCGTCAAGGGCCCCGCACCGCCCTGTGGACAAGCCCCCGGCGACTTCCGTCGCCCCGCCCGATCCCTTCGTCGCCGGGCCGTGTCCTCTTTCGTATCGACCCCCCTAGGGGCCGTACGCCTGGAGTCGGACACCGATCCAGCCGTCCAGGCTGACGCCCGGTGTGGGGTGCGCCACTACGGTCGGAATGTGACTGTGATCGTGACCGAAAGCCTGAGCATGCGGTACCCGAGGGTGACCGCTCTTGACCGGCTCTCCTTGGACATCGGACCGGGTGTGACCGGTCTGGTGGGCGCCAACGGAGCCGGCAAGTCGACGTTGATCAAGATTCTCCTGGGGCTCTCCCCCGCCACGGAAGGCCGGGCCGCCGTGCTCGGCCTCGACGTCGCGACCAGCGGCGGAGCCATCCGTGAGCAGGTGGGCTACATGCCCGAACACGACTGTCTCCCGCCCGACGTCTCCGCCACCGAGTTCGTCGTCCACATGGCGCGCATGTCGGGGCTGCCCCCGACCGCCGCCCGTGAGCGCACCGCGGACACCCTGCGGCACGTCGGCCTCTACGAGGAGCGATACCGCCCCATCGGCGGCTACTCGACCGGCATGAAGCAGCGGGTGAAGCTCGCCCAGGCGCTGGTCCACGATCCCCGGCTGGTCCTCCTGGACGAGCCCACCAACGGACTCGACCCGGTCGGCCGCGACGAGATGCTCGGCCTGATCCGCCGCGTGTACACCGACTTCGGCATATCGGTCCTGGTCACCTCCCATCTCCTCGGCGAACTCGAACGCACCTGTGACCACGTCGTCGTCATCGACGGCGGCTCGCTGCTGCGCTCCAGCTCCACCAGCGACTTCACCCAGATCACCACGACCCTCGCCGTCGAGGTCACCGACAGCGACGAGCACCCCGACGGCAGCGCCGTGCTCCGCGAGAAGCTCACCGCCGCCGGCCTCACCCTGCACGCGAGCGCCGAGGAGGGGCTGCCCGGAGCGGGCCATGTCCTCCTCCTGGAGGCCGCGGGCGAGGAGACCTACGACGTGGTGCGCGACACCGTCGCCGGGCTCGGCCTCGGACTCGTACGCATGGAACAGCGACGCCACCACATCGCGGAGGTCTTCCGCCCCGACGCGGCGGCCCCGGCCGCGAACCAGCCGACGGAGGCGCCGACCCGATGAGCACCCAGACCCCGGGGGCCTCCCCCGAGACCACCCGTATCCACAACATCGGATACCGCAACTACGAGGGCCGGCGGCTCGGCCGCGCCTATGTGCGCCGGTCGCTGTACTCGCAGTCCCTGCGCGGCTCCTACGGTCTCGGCCGCTCGGCCAAGTCCAAGGTGCTGCCGATGATCCTCTTCGCGCTGATGTGCGTGCCGGCGGCGATCGTGGTGGCGGTGGCCGTGGCCACCGAGTCCAACAAGCTGCCGCTGGAGTACACCGCGTACGCCCTCTTCACCCAGCCGATCATCGGCCTCTACCTCGCCTCCCAGGCGCCGCAGTCCGTCTCCCGCGATCTGCGGTTCAAGACGGTCCCGCTCTACTTCTCGCGGCCGATCGAGCGCGCCGACTACGTGCTCGCCAAGTACGGCGCGATGGCCTCGGCGCTGTTCATCCTCACCGGCGTGCCGCTGCTGATCCTCTTCCTCGGCTCGCTGCTGGCGAAGATGGATTTCGCCGACCAGGCGGCCGGATTCGGCCAGTCCCTGGTCTCCGCGGCGCTGATGTCCGTGCTCTTCGGCGGGATCGCCCTGGTGCTCGCGGCCTTCACCCCCCGCCGGGGCTTCGGCGTCGCCGCCATCATCGCCACCCTGACGATCAGCTCCGTCGCCGTGACCGTCGTCCAGGAGATCGCCCGGGCGACCGACTCCATCGACGTCATCAAGTGGTTCGGCCTGTTCTCGCCGACCTCGCTGATCGACGGCGTGCAGACCGCCTTCCTGGGCGCGACCTCGGGCTTCCCCGGCGAGGCCGGACCGGGGGCCGGGGTCGGCGTGATCTATCTGCTCGTCGTTCTCGCGCTCATCGCCGGCTCGTACGCCGTTCTGATGCGCCGCTACCGAAAGGCCGGGCTGTGACCACCATCAACATCGAGCACACTTCACGGTGGTTTGGCAATGTCGTGGCCGTCAACGACGTCACGATGACCGTCGGCCCCGGGGTCACCGGACTCCTCGGCCCCAACGGCGCGGGCAAGTCCACGCTGATCAACATGATGGGCGGCTTCCTCGCCCCCTCCACGGGCGCCGTCACCCTCGACGGACTGCCGATCTGGCGGAACGAGTCCGTCTACCGGCAGATCGGCGTCGTGCCGGAGCGGGAGGCGATGTACGACTTCCTCACCGGCCGCGAGTTCGTCCTCGCCAACGCCGAACTGCACGGACTGGGCGCGCGACAGGCCCAGGCGGCGCTCGCCACGGTCGAGATGGAGTACGCGCAGGACCGCAAGATCTCCACGTACAGCAAGGGCATGCGGCAGCGGGTCAAGATGGCCTCCGCGCTCGTCCACGACCCGTCCGTGCTGCTGCTCGACGAGCCCTTCAACGGCATGGACCCGCGGCAGCGGATGCAGCTCATGGAGCTGCTGCGGACCATGGGCGCCGAGGGCCGGACCGTGCTCTTCTCCTCCCACATCCTGGAGGAGGTCGAGCAGCTCGCCTCGCACATCGAGGTGATCGTGGCCGGACGCCACGCCGCGTCCGGGGACTTCCGCAAGATCCGCAGGCTGATGACGGACCGCCCGCACCGCTATCTCGTGCGCTCCAGCGACGACCGCGCGCTCGCCGCCGCGCTGATCGCGGACCCGTCCACGGCGGGCATCGAGGTGGACCTCACCGAGGGCGGGCTGCGGGTGCAGGCCGTCGACTTCGGCCGCTTCACCCGGCTGCTCCCCCGGGTGGCCCGGGAGCACTCGATCCGCCTGCTCACGGTCTCGCCCTCGGACGAGTCCCTCGAATCGGTCTTCTCCTACCTCGTATCGGCCTGAAAGGAGCTGTGACGTCATGTACAACCCCACAGTCGCCCGGCTCACCTACCGGGCCGTGCTCGGCAGGCGCCGCGCGGCGATCCTGTTCATCCTCCCCGCCCTGCTGCTGGTCATGGCCGTCGCCGTCCGCAGTTTCAACGGTGTGGACGACCAGATCGCCGCAGACCTCCTCGGCGGATTCGCCATCGCCGCGATGGTGCCGCTGATCGGCGTGATCGCGGGCACCGGCGCGATCGGGCCCGAGATCGACGACGGCTCGATCGTCTATCTGCTCGCCAAGCCGGTGAAGCGCTCCTCGATCATCTTCACCAAGCTGATCGTCGCGATCGCCGTGACGATGGCCTTCTCCGCGATACCGACCCTGATCGCCGGTTTCATCCTCAACGGCAACGGCCAGCAGGTCGCGATCGCCTACACCGTGGCGGCGCTCGTCGCCTCGATCGCCTACAGCGCGCTCTTCCTGCTGCTCGGCACGGTCAGCAGGAACGCGGTCGTCATCGGCCTCATCTACGCCATCGTGTGGGAGAGCGTCTTCGGCAGCCTGGTGGCGGGCGCGCGCACGCTGAGCGTGCAGCAGTGGGCGCTGGCGCTCGCCGAGGACATCGGCGGCGAGGGCCTGATCGGCTCCGACGTCGGACTGCCCCTCGCGATCGGCCTGCTGGCGGGCGTCACCGTCGCGGCGACCTGGTACGCGGGGCAGAAGCTGCGGGTGCTGAAGCTCGCCGGCGAGGAGTGAGACGCCCCTCCCTCCGCTCATGCGATCACCGGGCCCCGGCCCCCGTCCGCGCGACACGGACGGGGGCCGGCCCCTTGTCCCGTACGGGAAGCCCCTCGGGGACGTACGTCCGGGGGAGTCCGTCCGTGCGGGCAACCCCCTAAGGGGCGTACGTATGACGGACGTTGCCGGTAAGACCCTCGCACCAGGACTCAAGGCCCTTACCCACTGGTCCTGTCGACCGATGCCGTGAGCGGGGCGCGCGCCTAGCGTCACCGGCATGACGAACATCGGAATACTCGGCACCGGAAACGTCGCCCGCGCGGTCGCGGCCAAGGCGGCGGAGGCCGGCCACGACGTCGTGCTCGGCTCGCGCGATCCCTCGGGCAGAAAGGGCCTGGGCCTTCCCGTCGTGTCCGTCGGCGACGCGATCGACCACGGCGACATCGTCGTCAACGCCACGCCCGGGACCGAGTCCCTCGCCCTGCTGACTCCCTTCGCGACACCGCTGCGGGGAAAGATCCTCCTCGACATCGCCGTCGGGCTCACCGCCGATCTGGGCCTGGCCCACCCCAACTCCAGCATCGCCGAGGAGCTTCAGGAGGCCCTGCCGGGGACCTCGGTCGTCAAGACCCTGTGCACCATGGACGCGACGGTGATGGTCGACCCTGGCCGGCTCTCCGGCCCCAGCACGGTCTTCCTCTCCGGCGACGACGCCGGGGCGAAGGCGCGGGTGGCGGAGCTGCTCGGCGAGTTCGGATGGCCCGAGGACTCCCGTACGGATCTCGGCGGCATCGGCACCGCGCGCGGCCAGGAGCATCTGGCGCTGCTCTTCATCGGGGCGGCGGGCGCGCTCGGCTCGTACGTCTTCAACTTCCGGCTGGTGCCGGACGCGCCGGAGCGGGCTGCCGAGCGCGGCTGAGCACGGCGGCCCGGCCCTCTCGGCGGCCGGACAAATCGGTGGCGGTGCGCGGCGGGCGCGGGGCACAGTGAGGGGACCGGCCGCGCTGCGGCACGGCCGGGCCACCCGCCGGGGCGGAGCGCGACGACGACCGTACGCACGGGTCCGTCGGGCTGCCGGCGCGGCAGCGCGGGCGGCGGCACGGACAGCCCCTCAGGGGCTCCGCGAAGCCGTCCGGCGGCTGCCCGGGGGCGGTCGCTTCGAGCGCGCGAGAGCGCGGACCGCCCCTTCCCGGGGGGCTCCCGGGCCTTCCACGGCCCTGGCCGGGCGAGCTTTCGCCGAGGCCGGGAGAAGGACCGTACGGTCCCGGCGGCCACGGGGCCGTACGGGGCTTCGTACCGGAGAGCGCGGGACCTCGGCCCCCGGACCCGGGGACTTCGGGGTACGGGCTCCGCCGCCCGGACCGGGCTCCGCAGACCAGGATCCGTCGCCCGAACCTGGGCTCCGCGGACCAGGATCCGTCGCCCGGACCCGGGCCTCGGGACTCCGGCGTGCCGGCCTCCACGGGCCGTTCCCGGCCGGGCGCGCGGTGCGCCCGGCGGCGGCCCGCCCCGGCCGACGAAAGGGCGGGAGGGGGCGGAATCGTTTCCTCCGCGGTGGGCGGGGAAGACGCTCAGCCCCGCAGCATGCCCTCGACGGTCAGCGCGATGCCGTCCTCCTCATTGGAGGCGGTGATGTCCGTGGCCACGGCCTTCAGCTCGGTGTGCGCGTTGGCCATGGCGACTCCCCGGGCCGCCCAGGCGAACATCGGGATGTCGTTCGGCATGTCGCCGAAGGCGATCGTGTCCGCCGCGCGCAGCCCGAGACGGCGGGAGGCCAGGGAGAGCCCGGTGGCCTTGGTGAGGCCCAGTGGGAGTATCTCCACCACGCCTGCGCCCGCCATCACCACGTCCACCAGTCCGCCGACCGTCCCCCGCGCGGCCGCGGTCAGGGCGTCGTCGTCCAGGGTCGGGTGCTGGATGTAGATCTTGTTCAGCGGAGCCGCCCAGAGATCGGCCGGATCCGCCAGGGCGACATACGGCAGCGGGCCGTCGTGGACCGCGTACCCCGCGCTGACCAGGACCTCGCCGTCGAGCCCGTCCCGGCTCGCGGCCAGGGCCAGCGGGCCGACCTCGGCCTCCAGCTTGGCCAGGGCCAGCCCGGCGAGCTGCCGGTCCAGGGTCACCGAGGTCAGCAGCCGCCGCTCGCCCGCGTGGTAGAGCTGCGCGCCCTGTCCGCAGACCGCGAGTCCCTCGTAGCCGAGGTCCTCCAGTATGTGGCGGGTCCAGGGGACGGACCGGCCGGTCACGACGATGTGCGCGGCGCCCGCCGCGGTGGCGGCGGTGAGCGCGTCCCGGGTGCGCCCCGAGACGGTGCCGTCGCCGCGCAGCAGGGTGCCGTCGAGGTCGGTCGCGATCAGCCGGTAGGGGAAGGGGGCCTGGCTCACGTGGCGATCGGCTCCAGGATCTCCCGGCCGCCGAGGTAGGGGCGCAGCACCGGCGGCACCCGGACCGAGCCGTCGGCCAGCTGGTGGTTCTCCAGGATCGCCACGATGGTGCGCGGTACGGCGCACAGGGTGCCGTTCAGCGTCGCCAGCGGCTGGACGGTCTTCTTGCCGTCCTGGTTCTCCCGCATCCGGACGGACAGCCGGCGGGCCTGGAAGCTGTCGCAGTTCGACGCGGAGGTCAGCTCGCGGTACTTGCCCTGGGTCGGGATCCACGCCTCGCAGTCGTACTTGCGCGAGGCGGAGGAGCCCAGGTCGCCGGTGGCCACGTCGATCACCTGGAACGGCAGCTCAAGACCGGTCAGCCACTGCTTCTCCCACTCCAGCAGCCGCTGGTGCTCGGCCGCCGCGTCCTCGGGGGCGACATAGGAGAACATCTCGACCTTGTCGAACTGGTGCACCCGGAAGATGCCGCGGGTGTCCTTGCCGTACGTCCCGGCCTCGCGGCGGAAGCACGGGGAGAAGCCCGCGTACCGCAGCGGCAGCTTCTCGGCCTCGATGATCTCGTCCATGTGGTACGCGGCGAGCGGGACCTCGGAGGTGCCGACCAGGTAGTAGTCGTCCTTCTCCAGGTGGTAGACGTTCTCGGCGGCCTGGCCGAGGAAGCCGGTGCCCTCCATGGCGCGCGGGCGGACCAGCGCGGGGGTGAGCATCGGGATGAAGCCGGCCTCGGTGGCCTGCGCGATCGCCGCGTTGACCAGGGCCAGCTCCAGCAGGGCGCCGACGCCGGTGAGGTAGTAGAAGCGCGAGCCGGACACCTTGGCGCCGCGCTCGACGTCGATGGCGCCCAGCGCCTCGCCCAGCTCCAGATGGTCCTTGGGCTCGAAGCCCTCGGCCGCGAAGTCCCGGATCGTGCCGTGCGTCTCCAGGACGACGAAGTCCTCCTCGCCGCCGACCGGAACGTCCTCGTGGACGATGTTGCCCAGCAGCAGGAGCAGCCGGCGGGCCTCTTCGTCGGCCTCGTGCTGCTCGGCGTCGGCCGTCTTGACGTCGGCCTTCAGCTGCTCGGCCTGCTTCAGCAGCTCGGCGCGCTCCTCGGGGGCGGCCTTGGGGATGAGCTTGCCGAGCCGCTTCTGCTCGGAGCGCAGCTCGTCGAAGCGGACACCCGACGACCTGCGCCGCTCGTCGGCGGAGAGCAGGGCGTCGACGAGGCCGACGTCCTCTCCACGGGCGCGCTGGGAGGCGCGGACACGGTCGGGGTCCTCACGGAGCAGGCGAAGGTCAATCACCCCACCAGGCTACCGGTGCGGACTCCCGGTCCAGCCACTCGTTATAGCCTTGCGTGGCTTTTCGCCCCAATTGATGCACTTTGCGTTGAAAGGGAAAGTGCTCCTGAATCGAGGAGGCGAGCGTCAAGTAAACACCATGGCATTCGCTGGAACGGGGCACCCGGGGGAGGCCGGAATTGACCGGTTTCCCTTCTGGGAGGCGGTACTTGGGCCGCTCTTGTCCACAGGGATGCGCCCTTCCGGAAAGTTATCCACAGCCTGTGCGGAAAAGTTGTGGATCGTGAGAGTGATCATTCACGAGTCGGTGCACAGGGCCTGCGATTCCTCTCCCAAACCCGTCGCACCCACTCATTCGGGTGGGAATTGCTCGCTCCAAAGAGTTGATCAATGAAAGGGAGATGACGGGGAGGTGGCAGGTCCGCCCCCGGACCTGTGGAGAGAGGGGTGCCGGCGGGGCCGATTTGTCGACCGGAGTGCGCGAAGTTGTCGACTTGTCCCCAGGTTGGGCGCAAGCCTGTGGATAACTCTGTGGATGCCGAAAATCAGCAGGTAGGACAGGTGGCCGACGCCGGGTCCGGAGCCGGTGCGGGTCCCGGCGTCGGGTCCGCGACCTGGGCCGGGTCCGGTGCCAAGTCCGGGACCGGGCCAGGGCCGGGTCCGGGTCCGGGAGCGCAGGAGCCCCGCGACTACGGCCTGCCGTCCTGCGAGCGCACCAGCCAGTCGGACGCCGCCGTGAAGTCCTCGTCCGAGGTCCCGGGGCGCGGCGGCCCCACCTCCTCCGGGGCCACCCCGGCGCGCGGATACGAGCCGAGGAACCGCACGTTCGGGCAGATCCGCTTCAGCCCCATGAGGGCCTCCGCGACCCGCCGCTCGGAGATGTGTCCCTCGGCGTCCACGGCGAAGCAGTAGTTGCCGATGCCCGCGCCCGTGGGACGGGACTGGATCAGCATCAGGTTCACCCCGCGCACGGCGAACTCCTGGAGCAGTTCGAGCAGCGCGCCCGGCCGGTCTGCGCCCATCCAGATGACCACCGACGTCTTGTCCGCGCCGGTCGGCGCGGCGGGCCTGGCGGGCCGGCCCACCAGCACGAACCGGGTCTCCGCGTTCTCCGCGTCGTGGATCTCGGTCACCAGCGGTTCCAGGCCGTACGTCGCCGCCGCGAACGCGCCCGCGAAGGCCGCGTCGTACTTCCCCTCCTGGACCTGCCGCGCGCCGTCCGCGTTGGAGGCCGCCGATTCCCACAGGGCGTCCGGCAGATGCGCCCGCAGCCAGTTGCGGACCTGGGGCTGGGCGACCGGGTGCCCGGTCACCGTCTTGATCGCCGACAGTTCGGTGCCCGGCCGCACCAGCAGCGCGAACGCGATCGGCAGCAGCACCTCGCGGTAGATCATCAGCGGCCGGCCGGCCGCCAGCTCGTCGAGGGTCGCGGTGACGCCGCCCTCCACGGAGTTCTCGATCGGCACGAGGGCGGCGGCCGCGTCCCCGTTGCGTACGGCGTCGAGTGCGGCGGGCACGGACACCATCGGGACGAGTTCGCGGGCGGCCGCCTCCGGAAGCGTGCGGAGAGCCGCCTCGGTGAACGTGCCCTCGGGCCCCAGATACGTGTAGCGCGTGGCTGACATACGGTCACCCTAATGGGGCCGGGGACGCCCCGGGACCGACCCGGTAAGAGGCGCACCTCCTGGACCTCGCCCCTTACCGGGCACGCGCCCCGCGATCACGACTCCAGCAGCCGCTGACCCACGTACTCGCCCTCCCGCGCGCCCCCCGGCACCGCGAACAGCCCGCTCGCCTCGTGCCGCAGGAACGGCGACAGGGCGTCGCCCCGGTCGAGCTTGCGCTGGACGGGCACGAAGCCGCGCAGCGGGTCCGCCTGCCAGCAGATGAAGAGCAGCCCGGCGTCCGGCGTCCCGTCCGAGTCGATTCCGTCGTGATACGAGAACGGCCGCCGCAGCATCGCCGCCCCGCCGTTCTGCTCCGGCGCCGAGATCCGGGCGTGCGCGTTGGCCGCGATGACCGGCCTGCCGTCGGCGTCCAGCCGGTCGAGGGCGAGCGCGGTCGTCTCACCGCCCCCCGTCAGCGGCGCGCCGTCCGACTTCCGCCGCCCGATCACCGCCTCCTGCTTCGCCCGGGTGAGCCCCTCCCAGTCGTCCAGCAGCATCCGGATCCGGCGTACGACGGCGTAGGAGCCGCCCGCCAGCCAGGAGTGCTCCCCGCCCGAGGGGACGAAGATCCGCCGGTCGAAGTCCTCGTCGGAGGGTTTCGGATTGTTGGTCCCGTCGACCTGGCCCATCAGATTGCGGGTGGTCATCGGCCGGGCGGTGGCCCCGGGCGAGCGGTTGAAGCCGTTCATCTGCCAGCGCACCCGGGCGGCGTCGCCCGCCGACCGCTGGATCGCGCGCAGCGCGTGGAAGGCGACAAGACCGTCGTCTGCGCCGATCTGCACCCACAGATCGCCCTCCGAGCGCCGGGCGTCGAGCCGGTCGGCGGAGAAGGCGGGCAGCGGGTCGAGCCCGGCGGGCCGCCGCGCCGACAGGCCCGTACGGCCGAAGAAGGTACGGCCGAAGCCGAAGGTGACGGTCAGCGAGGAGGGGCCCGCGTCCAGCGCGACACCGGTGTCGCCCGGTCCCCCGGGCCGGCCCGCCATCAGCTCCGCCGCCAGCGCCGACCAGCGGCGCATCAGCGCGGCCGCCTCCTTGCGGCCCGCGCCCGGGGCCAGATCGAAGGCGATCAGATGGCCGTGGGACTGGGTCGCGGTGGTGATGCCCGGCTGGCGCCCGCCGTGGAAGGCGACCGTGCCGGCGCCGACCGAGGCCAGCGCGGCGGGGGCCGGATCGGCCGCGGCGGCGTGGGCCCCCGCCCCGCCCGCCGCGCCCAGCGCCAGACCGGCCGCGCCCGCCGCGCCGGCGGTGGAGAGCAGCCGCCGCCGGGAGACGCCGCCGGGAGCGCCGCCCGAAGGCTCCGCGGCGCCCGTGGCGTCCGTGCTCTCCGCGGTCTCCGTGGCGGCCGCCGTGCTTGAGGTGTTCGCGGTGTTCACGGTGTTCATGAGCTGCTCAGCCGATCCTCACGCTCTTGTCGATGGTGGTCTGGTCGATGTCGGAGCTGCGCACGGTCACCTTGACCGTCCAGTCGCCGGGCATCGGGATCTGGACCGTGCCCGCGCTCCAGTGGCCCGCCGACAGCCGGGCAGGCGTCACGGGCAGCGGGCCGATCTGCTGGGACCGCAGGGTGAGGGAGACCTTCACCTCGGGCACGTCCATCGGCTTCCCGTCCGGACTCTCGACCCACAGATGCAGCTCATTGCCGCCGGCCCGGGCCGGGTCCAGGGTGAGCCGCACGGTCCCCCTGCCGTCCGGGCCGCCGGTGTCGAACGGCAGCTTCAGCTCGGTGGGACCCTGGGCCGCCGCGGGGGCGGCGGCGCCGGAGCCGGACTTCGCCGCCTCCTCCTGCGTACGGCCCGGTTCGGTGGCCGTCAGCACGGTGGTCACGGCGAGCACCACCACGGCGACGGCCGCCTCGGCCAGAACGGAACGGCGGAGTCCGGACCGCCCGGGGTCGGCGTCGCGCGCCTTCTTGCGCCGGGCGGTGTCAAGGGCGGCCCGCTGACGGGCCAGCTGCGCGGCCCGCTCGGGGGGCTCGCCTCCGCCGGCGGCCTCCGCGCCCGCCTCTGCTTCCGCCTCTGCTTCCGTGCCCGCTTCCGCCTCCGCGCCCGCCGCTGCTTCTGCTTCTGCCTCTGCGTCCGCCTCCGCTTCCGCGTGCCCGGCCCGGTCCGGGACGGTCACCGCGTCCTGTCGCGCCGCCGCGACCTGTCGCGGAACGGCGGCCGTACCGGACGCGGCCGGGGACTCCCCGGCCTCCCGGCGGTCCGACCCCAGCCGCGCGGTCCACTTCCGCGAGAACCACGCCACCCCGACCAGCGCCGCCACCAGCACCGCCTTGAGCAGCAGCAGCCGCCCGTAGGAGGTCCCGGTCAGCGCCGACCACGAGCCGACCTGACGCCAGGACTGATAGAGCCCGGTCACCGCCAGCACGACCACGCTCACGAACGCGACCCGCGAGAACCTCCGTACCGCCGCCGCCTCGATCGAGGGAACCCGGTGGAGCGCGGTCAGCAGCGCCGCCAGCCCGCCGAGCCAGCCCGCCACGGCCAGCAGATGCAGTACGTCGACGGGCATCGCGATCCCCGTCTGGATCCCGGTGGAGGCATGCTCCGAGAGCGCCCAGGTGGCGGCGATCCCCGCGGCGACGACGGCGCCCCCGACCGCGAGTCCGAAGGTGAGGTCCTTGCGCCGGGCCACGTCCTCGGGGGCTTCGCGGCTCTGCTGCGCGTACGTCCCGAAGAGCACCGCGATGAACAGCGCGGCCGCGCCGAGCAGCAGCAGCCGGGAGACCAGCGCCGCACCGGTCTTGGTCTCCAGGACGTCCGGCAGCCCGCCGAGGTCGAGGACGTCCGCGAGCCGCCCGGAGCCGGTGTAGGGGCCGCGCAGCAGCAGCATCGCGAGGGTGGCCGCGGTGAGCGTCACCCAGCCGTGGGCGACGAGCCGTTGCAGCGGCCGGACGGTGGCCCCGCGCCGCCAGCAGAGCAGGATGAACGCCGCGCCGCCGGCCATCACGGTGAATCCGGCGTACGCGGCATAGCGCGCGATGTCGTAGAGGAGGCCGACGGCTCCGCCGCCCGACGAGGCGCCGGGCAGCGAGACCGAGGTCTCCGAGGGCGCGCCGATGGAGAAGGTGAACGCGCCGGAGATGGGATGGCTGTCGGCCGACACCGCCTGCCAGGCGACCGTGTAGGTGCCGTCGGGCAGCGAGGGCCGGAGGTCGACGCCGTAGCCGACCGTGCCGTCCCGGGAGAGATCGCGGACGGTCGCCCGGTCCGCGCGGTCGCCGTCGGGGCCGAGGACCCGGATGGCGTCCT
This sequence comes from Streptomyces sp. NPDC014894, assembly GCF_043080985.1. Classification (NCBI taxonomy): domain Bacteria; kingdom Bacillati; phylum Actinomycetota; class Actinomycetes; order Kitasatosporales; family Streptomycetaceae; genus Streptomyces; species Streptomyces sp. NPDC014894. The sequence continues at coordinate 29,352 of NZ_JBIBWD010000007.1, read as the reverse complement.
TCCCCATGGCGAGCCGCTCGGAGAAGGTGAGGGTGACCTCCGCGGGGGCGGTGGCGACCACCGCCCCGTCCTGGGGATCGCTCCCGGTCAGCGCCGCGTGCGCCGACGCGGGCCCGGCGGCGGCGAGCAGCGCGCCCAGGGCCGTGCCGACGAGCACGGTCAGGGCGAGCAGCGTCCGCAGCAGGGCCGCGACCGGGGGTACGGACGACCCTGCCGGGGGTACGGACGACCCGGGCGGCCCGGCGGGCCGGACGGGCCGGTCCCGGTCCCGGTCCGGGCGAAGGGGCGGGGCGGTGGCTGTCATGGCTGGTTGACTCCCCTGTGCCTAGTGCTTCGCGGGGTTGTACGTCGGCGCCTTGACCGGGAGGTCGACCGTTATCGGTCCCGACTTCTCGAAGTGCAGCTTCACCGGGATCCTCTCGCCCTGCTTCGGCCGCTCCTTCAGATCCGCGAACATGAGGTGGTTGCCGCCGCGCTCAAGATCCAGCTCGCCCTCGGCGGGGACGTCGAACCCCGCCACCTTCCGCATCTTCTGATCCTTCGACTCGTGGATCGTCACATCGTCGGAGAGCGGGCTGCTGACGGAGGTGAGCCGGTCGGCCCCTCCCTCATTGCGCACGGTGAGGAAGCCGGCGGCCATGTCGCTGACGGGCTGCGGCATGAAAGCGCCGTCGACCGTGAGCTTCGGCTCGGCCCCGCCGTCCTCGCCGCCCTGGGCGGAGCAGCCGGTGAGCGCCAGCGCGCCGGTCAGCGCCAGGGCGCCGATCAGGGTCCTGCCCCGGCTCACGGCTTCTCCCCCCGGACGAGCTTCGGCAGGTCCTTGGCGAAATCGTCCGAGGAGGTGCTCTCCCCGTACAGGACATAGCCCTTGTCCGTCTTCGGCGAGAACGCGACGACCTGCGCGCCGTGCATGGAGACGACGGTGTCGTCCTTCTCCTTCTTCGCCGGGTCGATGCCGATGCCCACCTGACGGGCGCCCGCCTGGATGGTCGGGAAGTCGCCGCTGAGTCCGATGAAGGACGAGTCCCCGGCGCTGGGCAGCCACCTGGCCAGCTCGGCGGGGGTGTCCCGCTCCGGGTCGGTGGTCACGAAGACGACCTGGAGCTTGTCCTGGTCGGCCTTGGGCAGCGACTTCTCGGCGATGGCGATATTGCTCATCGTCAGCGGGCAGACGTCCGGGCAGTTGGTGTAGCCGAAGAAGAGCAGCGTCGGCTTGCCCTTGGTCTGCTCCCGCAGGTCGAACTTCTTGCCCTTGGTGTCCGTGAGCACCAGGTCGGGCTTGGTGTACGGCTGGTCCAGCGCCGTGCCGGCGCCGGACTGGTCACGGCCCGAGAGGTCGGTCACGGCACTGGCGGCGTCGCCGGAGCCGCTGTCGCCGTCGCCGGAGGAGCAGGCGGACAGGGTGAGGGCGGCGGCCAGCAGGAGTGCGGCGGCCGGCCCGGTCTTCTTGCGCATGGAGAGTCGTCCCAGATGTGAGGTACGGGGAGGGGTGGTGGTCCGGGGGCCTGGGCCCCCGGACCCGTCAGTTCCGTCGGGCGCGCGGTCCGTCGGCCGGTCGGAGCGGTAGCCGTGGCCGGGGTCCGTCGGCCGCCGGGCGCATGGCCTGGCGGTCCATCGGTCCATCGGCCGGCGGGTCCATCGGTCAGCCGGTCAGCCGGTCAGCCGGTCCATGGGTCCGTCGGTCCGTCGGTCCGTCGGTCCGTCAGTCCGTCGGTCCGTCGGTCCGTCGGTCGTCGGGCGCGCGCGGCCCGTCGGTCAGGAGGAGCGGCGGCGGCCGGACAGTACGCCGAAGGCGACGCCGACGGCTCCGACCAGGATGCCGACGACCGCCAGGATCCGGGCGGTGGAGTCGGACCCGTCGGACGACGCGCTCGCGGACTTCTCGCCGTGCGCCGAGCCCTGGGCGTCCTTCGTGCCCTTCGTGTCCTCGGCGGCCTTGCCGTCCTTCGCGTCCTCGGCGTGGTGGTCGTCGGCCGGGGCCGACAGCTCCAGGACCGGAGCGGGCGACTCGGGCTCGGCCCCCTCCTGGGGAGCCTCGATCCAGCGCACGACCTCCTTGTTGTCATAGGTCTGGAGCGCCTTGAACACCAGCTGGTCGGCGTTCTCGGGCAGCTGCCCGAGGGAGACCGGGAACTGCTGGAACTGGCCCGGCCCGATCTTGGAGCCGTCGGCGGTCCAGGTCACCTTGGAGACCGCCTCGGTGATCTGCCGGCCGTGCGACTCCAGCGGCTTCGCCAGCTTGGACTTGCTGACCGTCACCTTCCAGCCCGGCACGGGCTGCGGCAGCACCGACGAGAGCGGGTGCTCGGTCGGCATGCTGATCTCCAGCTTCACGGTGGAGGCGTCGTCCCGCTCATTGGGGACCTTGAAGTTGACCGTGGCGTATCCGCCCTTGGCGGCCTCGCCCTGCGGCTGGACGCTGACGTGCGCGGCGGCGGTGCCGGAGAGCAGCAGTACGGCCGAGGCGGCGATCGCGGTCACGGCTGTGGCCCGGGCGGCGGCGCGGGAGGAGGTGCGAGAGACGTTCTGGACTCTGGTGGCACTCATGACGAAGACACTCCACGGTGAGGAGGGACGGAGGCGCGCGCGGGCGGAGCCGCGCGGGCGCGCCACGGCCGCGCTCCTGGCGAGCGGGCCGGGTCAGGCTGCGAGAACGAGCGCCGGGGCGGGCGGCCCGCGCCGGATCACCGTGTGCGCCAGCGCCTCGCCCGTACCCGGCGGAGGCGGTTCGTCCCGGGTGCGCGGCGCGCGCGCCCGCGGAGCCGGAGTCCGTACGAGACCGCCGCACAGCGCCCGTACGAGAGCGAGCGCGATCCGCAGGGAGCGCAGCCAGGCGGCCTCGGCGGCCCCGGCGACCTCGTGTGCGGAGCGGTCGGCGAGCTTGACCAGCCGGGTCAGCGCCAGATCACCGCGCCGCAGCAGCCAGCCGGTCGCGAGCGCGGCCAGCAGATGCGCCAGCAGCATGGGCAGCGAGGGCAGCAGCTCCGGCTGGGCCGCCGGGGAGTGCGCCGCCGGATGCGCGGGCGGGGTCAGACCCGCCGTGGTGACGATCCGGTGCGCGTCGGCGGGGGAGAGCGAGGAGGCCCCCGCCCCGCAGACGAGCTTGGCGGCCATTCTGATCAGCGCGTCGTCGGCGCTCGGCGGCAGCCGCAGCTCATGCTGCTGGCCCAGTCCGAACAGGGAGTGCAGAGCCAGCTGACCCGCGCCCAGCGCGACGGAGACCGCCGGCAGCGAGCGCGCCCGGCCCGTGAAGGGGACGACGAGGACGAACATCCCCGCCATGCCGACGACCAGCGTCCACCCGGGGACGGCCGCACAGGCGGCCAGCACATGTCCTGTCGCGGACAGCGCGACGCAGACCGCGGTGAACACCGCGGCCCGCAGCAGCCGTGGGCCGGCTCCGGCACAGGGACCGAAGAGCCCCGGCGAAGTCGGTGGGGACGACAGGGACGACATGGCGGGCTCATCATCCCACTGCGCCCCGCGCCGCCCTACGGCAGGCCCGCGTGCCTCGTACACCCGGCGCCCGCGATCCGTCCGCACCCGCGACCGCCCCGCGTCCCGGGCCCCGCCGCGCCCGCCGGGCGGGTCGGCCGAATGAGCGCAATCACATCGACGGCGTGCTTACGAACCGTGTCGGGGGGCAATACGTATCGGTATGTCGAGCCGCAGCCAGGAGGCTGGAGCATGAGCATCTGGTGGTCTCTCCACTTGCGGCGCGAAGCTGCGAGCGTTCCGCTCGCGCGGCGCCTGCTGCTCGGCACGATGGAGACCGCCGGAGTCGATCCGGACATCTCCTTCGATCTCTCGGTCGCCCTCAGCGAGGCCTGCGCGAACGCGGTGGAGCACGGCGGCGGCCACGGCCCCGGCGAGACCTCTGGGGCGTATCGGGTCACCGCGTATCTGGACGGCGAGAAGTGCCGTATCGAGGTGGCCGACTCCGGGCCCGGGTTCCCCGCCCGGAGCGGGGGCTGCGCGCACACCAGGGCGCAGGTCCCGGCGATGGCCGAGAGCGGGCGCGGGCTCTGTCTGATCGAGCAGCTCGCCGATCATGTCCACTTCGGCAACAGACCGGGGCACGGAGCGGTGGTCAGCTTCGACAAGATCCTCAAATGGCGGGAGGACGCGCTGCTCAAGGTCTCGTGAGACCCTGCGCGAGCGCGCCCTCCGGATGCTCGGCCGTGGTCGGCCGTGTGCCGTGCGAGCGGTTCAGCTCTTGAGCGCCGCCATCCACGCCTCGACCTCGTCGGCCCGGCGCGGCAGGCTCGCCGACAGATTCCGGTTGCCGTCCTCGGTGACCAGGATGTCGTCCTCGATCCGCACCCCGATGCCGCGGTACTCCTCGGGCACGGTCAGATCGTCGGCCTGGAAGTAGAGCCCGGGCTCCACCGTCAGACACATCCCCGCCTCCAGCGTGCCGTCGACATACGCCTCGGTGCGCGCGGCGGCGCAGTCGTGGACGTCCATGCCGAGCATGTGACCGGTGCCGTGCAGGGTCCAGCGGCGCTGGAGGCCCAGCTCCAGCACGCGCTCCACGGGGCCTTCCAGCAGCCCCCACTCCACCAGACGCTCGGCGAGCACATGCTGCGCGGCGTCGTGGAAGTCGCGGAACTTCGCGCCCGGCCGCACCGCGGCGATGCCCGCCTCCTGGGCGTCGTACACCGCGTCGTAGATCTTGCGCTGCAGCTCGCTGTAGCGGCCGTTGATCGGCAGGGTGCGGGTGACGTCCGCGGTGTAGAGGTCGTTGGTCTCCACGCCGGCGTCGAGCAGCAGCAGGTCGCCGGAGCGGACGCGGCCGTCGTTGCGGACCCAGTGCAGGGTGGTGGCGTGCGGGCCGGCGGCGCAGATCGAGCCGTAGCCGACGTCGTTGCCCTCCACGCGGGCCCGGAGAAAGAACGTTCCTTCGATGTAGCGCTCGCTGGTCGCCTCGGCCTTGTCCAGGACCTTGACGACGTCCTCGAAGCCGCGGGCGGTGGAGTCGCACGCCTTCTGCAGCTCGGCGATCTCGAAGGCGTCCTTCACCGCGCGGGCCTCGGAGAGGTAGACGCGCAGCTCCTCGTCGCGCTCGGCGGTGACCTTGTCGGTCAGCGCGGCCTCGATGCCGGAGTCGTGCCCGCGCACGGCGCGGACCGGGCCGGTCGCCTCGGTGAGCGCCGCCGCCAGCTCGCGGACGTCCTTCGCGGGAATGCCCAGCAGCCGCTCGGCCTCGGTGAGGGAGTGCCGGCGGCCGACCCACAGCTCGCCCTGGCCGGAGAGCCAGAACTCGCCGTTCTCCCGGTTGGAGCGCGGCAGCAGATAGACGGTGGCCCGGTGCCCGTCGGCGGTGGGCTCCAGCACCAGCACGCCGTCCTCGGACTGGTCGCCGGTGAGGTAGGCGTACTCGGTGGAGGAGCGGAAGGAGTACTCCGTGTCATTGGAGCGCGTCTTCAGATTGCCCGAGGGGATCACCAGCCGCTCGCCCGGGAAACGGGCCGAGAGGGCGGCGCGGCGGTCGGCGGTGTGGCCGGCCTGCGCGATGGGGCTCAGGTCATGCAGCTCGGTGTCGGCCCAGCCGCTCGCCATGCTCTCGGCGAGTTCGTCGGACACGCCCGGGTACAGGCCGTTCTTGCGCGGCTTGATCTGCTGCTCTTCTTCTTCCGGGGTACTCGGGGTGAGCTCCTCGGTCACGTCAGCCTCCTCGATACGACACTGGACCGGCCTCCATCGTATGTCTGCGCCGAAGGCGGCCCGACAGGGTGTGAGAAGTAAGACATAAGGGGCTTCTGGGTGAGGGCGGCCGAATCGGGCGGAACGGGCCTCCGGGCCGCCTGACGCGGGGCGCGGGACCCGGCCCCGCAGGGGGGCGGCCGGAGCAGGTCCGTACGGAAACGGCGGGTGCGGGTCCCGTACGGAGCGGCTGGACCCGGTCCCGTACGGAGGCGGCGGGAGCAGGCTTGATCGCGGAGCCGTCCGGGCCTGCCCGGAGCCGGGCCCGGGCCCGCTGCTCGGTCCTGCCCGGTCCTCCCGGACCTGCTGCCCGGCGTGCTCGGTCCTGCTGTACGGCCTGCTCGGTCCTGCCCGGGCCCTCCCGCACCCGGTGCGCGGATCATCCGAAGCGGGCGGCGAGCAGCACGATGTCCTCTCCGTCGGGCCGAGGTCCCGGCCCCGGCCCCGGCCCCGGTCCCGTGTCCGGCTCCTGGCGGAAGAGCGTGTTCAGTACGTGGTCGGCGACCGCTCCCGGGTCCTCGCGGGCCGCCCTCGGCACGCTCGCCGCGGCCGAGCGCAGCCGGGCGAAGGCCCGGTCCACGGGATCGCCGGTGCGCCGCAGCAGACCGTCGGTATAGAGGAGCACCGTTTCTCCGGGCTCGGGCGACAGCTCCACGCTCGGCGCCTCCCAGCAGGCGAGCATGCCCAGCGGCGCCGACAGGGACGTCTCCACGAACTCGGTCCGCCGCTCCCCGGTCACCAGCGGAGGGGTGTGCCCGGCCCCGGCGAGTACGACGCGCCCGGCCGAGGGCTCGGCGTAGGCGAAGAGCGCGGTGGCGGTCCGGGCGGGTTCGGTCAGCCGCAGCAGCAGTTCCAGATCGGAGAGCACGGCGACCGGATCCTCTCCCTCCATCACGGCGTACGCCCGCAGGGAGGCCCGCAGCCGGCCCATCGCGGCCAGCGCGCCCGGCCCCGAGCCGCTGACGGAGCCGACGGACAGCCCGAGCGCGCCCTCGGGCAGCGGCAGGGCGTCGTACCAGTCGCCGCCGCCGCGCGGCCCGGGCAGACGCCGGGCGGCGAGCCGGACCCCGGGCACCCGGGGCAGTCTGCCGGGCAGCAGTTCCTCGGTGACGGTCGCCACGGTCCGGCGGGCGTGCTCCAGCTCCAGCAGCCGGGCCAGATGCTCGGCCGCGTACCGCGCGTAGAGGCCGGTCAGACGGCATGGGCGCGGCCCGGGGGCGGTGGGCTCGTCGTACAGCCAGACGGCCGCGCCCAGGACGCCGGCCGTCTCGGCGATCAGGGGCTGGGTGTATCCGGCGGCGCAGCCGAGGCGGCCGGCGACCTCGCGGTGGCGGGGATCGACGGAGGGATCGCCGAGCAGGTCGGGGTGGGCGACGGCCCGTGGGGGGCCGCCCGCGCGGTGCTCCAGGATCCGGCCGTGGGCGGTCGCGTCGCGCGGAACGGTCTCGATCTGGCCCAGTTCGGCGTGGGTGAGGCCGAGGCCCCGGGTGAGCGCGGGGCCGTGGTCGGCGGCGAAACGGTCCGCCCCGGCGGCCGGGCGGGGTTCGAGGATCACCAGTCCGCGGCGGGCGCCGAGCAGCGCGGCCCCGGCCTCCAGCAGCTCTCGCAGAGCCGTGTCGAGCGAGTCGGTTCCGGCCAGGCGGCCGGTCAGCCCGTGGAGGGCGGTCAGATCGGAGACGCGGTCGGCGAGCCGGTGCTGGAGCAGTGCCCCGGCGGTCGGCCCGGGGGCCGTGCCGTGAGCACCGCGGGCGGTCGTGTCGCGGCCCGTGGCGCGGCTCGGGTCGTGGCGCGGGTCGGGAGTCGTCGAGGGGCGGGTCCCGGCCGGGTCCGCCGCCGTGTCCGACGTCGAGGCGGTCGCCGTGCCCGCCGTACCCGCCGTGCCCGTCTCCGGACCCGCCACCGTGCCCGTCTCCGGATCCGCCGAGGGGAGACCGGGAAGAGCCGTCGCATTGTGCGGCGGATACGGAACCGGAGAGTTGATTCCAGCCACTTTCGGCAGATGAGGGGTGCTCATCGCAGTCGGCTTTCCACCCGGTGCGTTCTGCTCAATAGCATCGCAAACCCCCATGTCATTCATGTCATTCTGCGCGGCTACCCATGGATCCACATCTACACGCAGAAGTAAGGGGATGTCCAGCATTGCACCAGTGGGATTGATGGTGTCTAGGGGAGTTTGAACTCCCCTTGGGACAATCTTGAACTTGGCCGAAAAAAGCGCCTGATGGAGGTCAATGGGGTCGACTGAGGGCGTTCGGCAGTGGATCCCTCGGTGGATCTCTCCGGGGTGAGGCCCTGGAGGGGCCGCCGCGGAACGCGTCATACCAAACGTGGTGGGTACGTAAACAGTGACGGCCAGGGGCAATTGGTACCGCTCCGGAACCTGGCGGTCGGCTCGGGCGTCCTAACAGCCGTAGGCCGCGACAGAACCACAGCAGACCCGCGACAGCGGGACGATCCCGGAAGCTGTGGGCGCGGACAGCAAGCGCCAGACGCGCGCCACTCGTGGCCGCGCGTTGCAAGGGAGTAGAGCCCACGTTCGGCCCTCGGCGGCGATCCTGTCGCAGGCGAAGCGAGGGTCACCCAGGCCGCTGGCACGGGGCGGTGATACGCCGACCAGTACGTACTCGTACGCCCAGTACGCATTTTGTACGCACAGTGAAGAGCTGCACACATGGTGTGATGTGGACCTCGGCGTTCAACGGAAAGGAACGAGCGCACATGCGCGAGATCCTCGGAAGGCGACGCAGGCTCCGGTTTTGGCGCAAGAAGGGACCCGCGCAGCCCGCACAGCTGGAAGCGGCGCTCATCTGCGCCACCGAGTGGCGATGGCCCGTACTTCCCGGCGCGGGGCTCACGTCGGCCGGCGGTCGCGGTGACCGCGGGCCCGGCTGCGCCTGCCCGGACCCCGAGTGCGTCGTACCCGGCGCACACCCCTTCGACCCAGGAATCCTCGCGGCGACCACCGACGAGAGGATGCTGCGCTGGTGGTGGGCGAACCGGCCCGCCGCGCCCGTCGTGCTGGCCACCGGGGGCGGCGCCCCCTGCGCGGTGAGCCTGCCGGCCCCGGCCGGGGCCCGCGCCCTGGCCGCGCTCGACCGGATGGACCTGAGGCTGGGGCCGGTGGTCGCGACCCCCACCCGGTGGTCGCTGCTGGTCGCCCCGTACAGCCTCGAACAGCTCGGTGAGCTGCTCTTCGCCAAGGACTGCGTGCCGAGTTCGCTGCGCTTCCACGGCGAGGGCGGGTATCTGGTGCTGCCGCCGTCGGAGACGGGGGCCGGGCAGGTCCGCTGGGAGCGGGCGCCGCTGCCGGGGTCGGCCACCCCCTGGCTGCCACGGGTGGAAGCGGTGGTGGACGCGCTGGTCGAGGCGAGCATGAACGCACCGGACGGCGGCAGCAAGCTCTCGTTCTGAGCGGGCGGCGCGGACGCCGTCCGCGCACTCCCGTCCGCGTTCCCCCCTCCTCCGGCCCTCCCGCCGTCCCCTTTCCCACCGTCCCCTTTCCCCCGGCCGTCCCTCCGGCCGCTTCCTCCCGTCCGTGCCGGAGCCCTCCCGTCCGTGCCGGGCCCCGGTCTCCGGGGCGGGCCGGGTGGATCGGGGCTGACCGGGCGGCGGGGCCGCACGGCCGGTTATGACGGATGGTGACGACGACCGGCTGCGACGGTTGGTTACGTACGGGAAATCAGACGGTCGGTCAAGAGCGCCGGAGTCGGCCGAAACCAAGCGTGATCACGCGGTTCCGAGCGAATGATTTCGGCAGGCGCGGCCGGAAAACACAGCGGAACCCACAGCTCCGGAAGATCTTCGCGCTACGGGCCCGGACCCTGTCGGGCGGCCTTGACGGCTGTTTGTGCGACTGCCGCCGCAATACCGGAAGGCGGCGGAATTCTGTTCCCCGGGCAAGTCGACGGGGTTCGAAGGCTCTGATCCGGGTATCGGCGACGTGGTCGATGCGGATGATGATCCCGGTGCCGGTGAGATCCCCGAGGTCTTTCCCGGGGTCGTATGACTGGCATGACCATGAGATATTCGGCGGCTGCGGAGTTCGCGGCGAAGGCCGGTCCTGGCGGGTCGGCGCGGGACTCCGCCGCTGCTCCGGCGCGGGGGCAACTGCCGCGCGTCCACCGGAGGTTGACGTACCGTCAACGGGCCAATGCGTTCCGTTGAAGTTTCAGCAAATGGAGAGGCCCGATCGCTGGCGACGGGGGATGCACCAGCGACCGGGCTTCTAGAACCGTAACAAGAGATCGGCGGTTCGCAAATTCGATCTCGGGTATTCGGACAGCGATTCAGCTTCACTCAGCGCGAGTTGTGACTGGAGTCACTCGGCCTTTCCGGGGGCCGCCGGACGGTCGCCGGACGGCCGCGAGGGCCGGGAGGGTCGGACGCGCCGGGCGGTTCCGACGCCGGACACGCCGCCGGTGCGTTCCGGTCCCGGCGGGCGCCGCCCGGCGGTCCGGTCCGGTTCAGGATCGGTGCCGGTTCCGGATCGGCGCCGGTTCCGATTCCGGATCAGCTCAGGGTGACCTGGCGGTTGGTGAGGCCGCCGCGCGCCCGGCGCTCGGCGGGGGTGAGCGGGGCGTCGGACGCCAACGCCCCGGCCAGCCGCTCGGCGAACTCGGCGGCCGGCTTCTCGCACTCCTTCGCGCCCATCGTGCTCGGCAGGTCCCAGACCGGGACCATCAGACCGTGCGCGCGGAACGAGCCCACGAGCCGGGTGCCTTCACCGAGCGAGGTGCCGCCGTCGGCGTGCAGCCGGGCGAGCGCGTCCAGCAGCGCGTCCTCGGGGTGGGGCATGACCCAGCGCAGATGGTTCTTCTCCGGGGTCTCGCACCAGTACGCGGCGTCGACGCCGGCGAGCTTGACGGTGGGGATCGCCGCCGAGTTCGCCCGCTCCAGGGAGGCGGCCACCTCGGGGGCGGGGCTCTGCGCGGACTCCGGGATCCAGAACTCGAAACCGGAGTGCACCTCGGGCTCGAAGGCGGCGGCCGGGTCCAGCAGGTCCTGAAGCCTGGGACCGTCGCCGGAGACCCGCTCCCCGGCGACCGGATTGCCCGGCTCCGCCGTCAGCGCGCGGCTCAGCGTGTCCGCCAGATCGCGGCTGAGGTCACCGGAGGAGGTGTCGTTCTGCAGACCGAGGAGGACGGAACCGTCGTCCCGGCGCAGTGCGGGCCACGCCATCGGCAGCACGGTCGCCAGCGTCACCGAGGGCACTCCGTCGGGCAGTCCGTCCTTGAGCGTCAGCGTCACGGTGGCCGCGGGCACCAGCTCGCGCAGGGCGACCCAGTCGCACTCGCCGGCCAGCCCCTCGAAGGGGCGCTGGACCAGCTCGGTCACCGAGTGCGCGGCGGCGTGGCCGTGACAGGCCTTGTAGCGGCGGCCCGAACCGCAGGGGCAGGGCTCACGGGCGCCGACCACGGGCACGGGCTCATTGGCGCCGAGGGCCCGGTTCCTGGGCTGAGGCTTCGCTGCCTTGTTCTGGGGGCGCTTCTTGGCCATGGTGCGGCTTCTCCCGGGTGCGGCGGTGGTGCTCGCGGCGGTGTGCGCCGTGCGGCGCTGCTTGCGGCGGTGCTCTGTCTGGCCGCGAGCCTAGCCGTCCGCCGGGCCCGCCTCGCCATGGCACCCGGCGGTGACACGGGGCATGGGCGGTACGGGCGCTTCCGCCGGGCACGGAGCGCGCGGCGGGATCCCCGGAGCCGGGCGCCGTCCGGAACGGCCGTACGGGAAGCCCGAGCCGCCAGGCATCCCGTAACCCTCTTGTGGTCTCTCGTGGTGCTCCTCAGCCAAGGTCGTCGTAGGCCTCCACCAGGTCGAATCCGGGGGCAGTGACGCGCGTAGCGAAATTGCCGCGGAGCTGCCCCTCACGCACGATCGCCCAGACGGTGACCTCGCCCGCCGCGTTGTCGCGGACACCCCACTCACGCGCGAGCGCGGTGATGATGTTCAGCCCGCGACCGCCCCGGGCGGTCACCGAGGGCGTGGCGGGAACCGGACGGGTGGGACCGCCTCCGTCCGTCACCTCGACCGTCAGCCGGCCGGTCATGTCCACGCGCCATGCGGCGTGGACGTCTCCCTCACCCACCTCCACGTGCCCCAGCGGCCTGCCGTGCCGGTAGGCATTGCTGAGTAGCTCGGAAAGAATCAGAACTGCGTCGTCGACGACCGCTTCCGGGACCCCGCCGCGGCGCAGATCCTCGCGCATACGGCGCCTTGCCTCACCCACGCCCGCAGGGCCATGGGGTACGGCCATGCTCGACGACGTGGGCACCTCTTGTGCCACCACCAACGCCACCCCCGAGACCTCCTTTGCCCCACGCCACGGTGTGAATGCCCCAATGGACTGGACCGGAAACCGTTCGAGGACGGGCCAGTGGGCGCACTCCTGACGGCCGAGTACGGATCGAACGCGCCGGTGCGCTCCCTGTCATGCGTGTGACGGGTGCTTCTGGGGTTTACACCCGGCCGAGTTGGGACAGGACCTGCCGCGGCCGGTTGGTGATGATCGCCTCCACACCCAGCCCGGCGCAGAGTTCGACGTCCTCCGGTTCATTGACCGTCCAGACGTGGACCCGGTGGCCGGCCCGGTGCAGCCGCTCGATGTAGGCGGGATGGTTCCGGACGATCCGGATGCCGGGACCGGCGATGCGCGCCCCGGCCGGCAGCCGTCCGTCGCGCAGCCGGGGGCTCACGAACTGCATCAGATACACGGTGGGCACGGTCGGCGCGGCTGCCGCGACCCGGTGCAGCGACCTGGCCGAGAAGCTCATGATCCGTACGGCGGAGTCCTCGGCCGCCGCGGGCGCGGCGAGGCCGAAGCGGCCGAGGAGCTGGAGCAGCCGCTCCTCGACCTGGCCCGCCCAGCGCGTGGGGTGCTTGGTCTCGATGGCCAGCTCGATCCGCCGCCCCGAGTCCGCCACGAGTTCGAGCAGGCGCTCCAGCGTCAGTACGGAGGTGAGGGACGGATCGCCCCAGTCGGGGCTCTCGGAGGAGTCCTCCCGCCCCTTCCAGGTGCCGAAGTCGAGAGCGGCCAGATCCGCCAGCTCCAGGGCGGAGACCGCGCCGCGGCCGTTGGAGGTGCGGTTGACGCGCCGGTCGTGGACACAGACGAGATGGCCGTCGGCGGTCAGCCGGACATCGCACTCGAGGGCGTCGGCGCCGTCCTCGATCGCCTTCATGTACGCGGCGAGGGTGTGCTCGGGAGCGTCTTCGGAGGCTCCGCGGTGGGCGACGACCTGGATCTGGTGCTGGCGTGCTGGGGTCACCGAGTCATGGTGTCACCGAGTCGGGGGCAGATGTGTACGGGCCGGGGGCGGTCCCCGGCGCGTGCGCCGGGCGCGGTGTCCGTCCCGGCCTCCCGCCCCGGCGGCGGGTCCGGCACTCTGGAACGGCGCGCCCGCGCGACCGTACGGACGGCACGCCTCCGCCACGGGTGCGGGCGGTGTGTCGGGGCACCCGGGAGGGTGTCCGTTTCGCCCTAAGTAAATGATTGCCCGAATACCCACAGCTCCTGCTTACAGTGGCCTGACGAGCCGTGGGAAATGCTGGACCGCGACACCGTGAGACATCCTTCCCGCGGCAACGGCGCCAGTGGACGTCTGCCGGAGTGATCGACGTGGAACTGAGGAGAGAGAGCTGTGAGCACTGAGAACGAGGGCAACGAGGGCACTGCGCAGCCGGCCGCCCCGTCCGTACCTCCTGTGCCGGCAGCACCTCCCGAGGGCGCGCCCCCGGCGGCTCCCCCGGCCGCCCCCGCGGACCACCACATCCCCGGCCACCGGCCCACGGAGCCCGCCTCCGCGCCCCCGGCGCACGCCCCCGCGCCCGGGCCCGTACCCCCCGTACCTCCTGCGGCGTACGAGCAGCAGCAGCATCAGCAGCAGCCCGCCGCCGCTCCGGCCGCGCACCAGCAGGCTCCGGCGCCGCACCAGCAGGCTCCCGCTCCGGCAGCGCACCAGCAGCCTGCGGCGCCGCACCAGCAGGGCGCGGGCTGGCCGCCGCCCCCGCCCGCCTTCCCCTCCTACGGCGCCGGACCCCAGGGCCCCGAGCAGCAGGGCGCGGGCCCGCACGGCGGCGACACGGCGGTCTGGGGCGCTCCGGCGCACGCCGCCGAGCCGCCCCGCCGCAAGCGCTCCGGCGGTCTGCTCGCCGCGGTGCTGGTCGCCGCGCTGGTCGCGGGCGGCGTCGGCGGCGGCATCGGCTACTGGGCGGCCGAGCGCAATGACGACGGCGTCAACTCCACGACGGTGTCGGCCGCCGACACCCCCCAGGACCTCAAGCGCGCCCCGGGCACGGTCTCGGCGGTCGCGTCCAAGGCGCTGCCGAGCGTCGTCACCATCGAGGCGAAGTCGAACGCGGGCGGCGGCGGGGACCTCGGCGGCGCCGGCGGCGAGCAGGAGGCCGGCACCGGCACCGGCTTCGTGTACGACCAGGAGGGCCACATCCTCACCAACAACCATGTGGTCGACTCCGCGGCGGAGGGCGGCGCGCTCTCGGTGACGTTCTCCAACGGCAAGAAGTACGACGCCGAGGTCGTCGGCCGCGCCCAGGGCTACGACGTCGCGGTGCTCAAGCTGAAGAGCGCGCCCCCCGGGCTCGCCCCGCTGCCGCTCGGCGACTCCGGCAAGGTCGCCGTCGGCGACTCCACCATCGCGATCGGCGCGCCCTTCGGCCTGTCGAACACGGTCACCACCGGCATCATCAGCGCCAAGAACCGTCCCGTGGCATCGGGCGACGGCTCCAGCGGCCGGAACTCGTACATGAGCGCCCTGCAGACCGACGCCTCGATCAATCCGGGCAACTCGGGCGGTCCGCTGCTCGACGCGCGCGGCGCGGTGATCGGGATCAACTCGGCGATCCAGTCGACCGGCGGCGGCTTCGGCCAGTCCCAGGCCGGTTCGATCGGTCTCGGTTTCGCGATCCCCATCAACCAGGCGAAGACCGTCGCCGAACAGCTCATCAAGACCGGCAAGCCGGTCTACCCGGTGATCGGCGCGACGGTCGAGATGTCCTCCAAGGGCGCGGGCGCCAAGATCACCACCCAGGGCTCCGGCGGCGGCTCGGCGGTCACCCCGGACGGCCCGGCCGCCAAGGCCGGCCTCAAGGCCGGCGACGTCATCACCCGCTTCAACGACAAGCCGATCGACAGCGGCCCCACCCTCATCGGCGAGATCTGGAACCACGCCCCGGGCGCCAAGGTCAAGCTCACCTACGAGCGCGACGGCAAGGAACGCACCGCCACCGTCACCCTCGGCGAACGCGAGGGCGACAGCTGACCCACCCACCGCCCCGGAACGCTGCTGCGACCTCCACCCTCATGCCGGTACTCTGTAGGCCGCTCCGCTCCCGGACACCCGGCACGGAGCGAGGGTGGGTTGCCCGAGCGGCCTAAGGGAACGGTCTTGAAAACCGTCGTGGCAGTGATGTCACCGTGGGTTCAAATCCCACACCCACCGCCAGTTCAAGGTGTGTGCAGGTCAGAAGGGGCGCCTCTCGTGAGAGGCGCCCCTTCTGCGTCTTCTGCGTCAACGGTCGGGCTGTGCCCGGCCGCTGTGTGGTTTCTGCGGGGTCCACCCCGGAGTTGATCCACAGGGATGCCCCGCGTCGCGTCCCGGCACTGGGTGATCAGGCGGCTCCGGTGGTCGGCACGTGGTCGTCGGCGATGGCGTCCATCAGGAGTTCGTCGCAGGGCCGGCCCCGCCAGTAGCCGGACTGGCGGAGGTGGTCATCGGGCCTTCGGCGGACGCGAGTTGGTCGAGGCACGGTGTCACCGGTTCGCCTTTTCGAGGCGGGTTTCGGTGCCGGTGGCCACGCCGGCCTGTTGTCGGATCGACAAGGGGTCCGCCTTATGGCGGGTGGCCGCCGGTATTTTCGCGCCCTCGCGAGGTTCCGACGGGGTCGCCGCCCCCGTCGCCCCCGTAGACCCGCCCCCGTCGCCCCGCCGCTCCTTCAGAGCGCCGCGCGGTAGCGCAGTTCGGTGAGGGTGATGTCGTCGTACACGTCGTCCTGGGTGGTGCCGTCGGGGCGGTAGCCGGCGCGTTCGTAGAAGTGGCGGGCCGGGTGGTTGGCGGCGAGGACCCAGAGGGTGATGGCGGTGGAGAGGGCGGCGCGGGCGTGGGTGTGGGCCGCGGTGAGGAGGGTGTGGCCGATGCCGGCGCCGATGAGGTCGGGGCGGACGTAGAGGGCGTACAGCTCGGCGGTCTTCGGCCGGGGGGCCTGGTCGCGGCAGGGGCCGAGGCAGGCCCAGCCGACGGGGACGCCGGAGTCGACGGCGACGAGATCCGTCGTGCCGGGGATCGGCCGGGAGAAGCGTTCGCGCCGGCGGACGGCGTCGGCCTCCGCGGACATGGCGTCCAGATGGGACTGGGGCACGATGCCCCGGTACGCGGACCGCCAGCCCGCCACCCGCAGGGCGGAGACGGCGTCGATGTCGGCTTCGGTCATTTCTCGTACCCGCGGCATCGCGCCACTGTAGGGCCGGGGCGGCGCGGCCGGCACCGGGTTTACGACGGCCCCGGGCGGCCCCGGGCGGCCCCGGTCGGGCCCGGGCACCCCCCCTCGGGGCGGGATCGTTCGTACGCCGCGTTCGAAAACGGATCCCCCGACAGCGACCGTACGAGGCCGGAGCGACCGTTTCCCGCCCCGCGAGCCCGCCGGAACCGCCCCAGGTCAGCGGCCGTACGCCAGAGTCGCCGCACCCGTCTCACCTGCCTCGTTCGCCTCCGCACATCTCAAGCGTTACGCTTATCGAACAGAGGTTCGATGACGTTTTCGGGGTGATCCGCACGAGACGGACAGAGGGGGTCCTGGCTGGAGGTACGACATGGAGGGCTTTACGCATCTGCACGTCTCCTCCGGCTACTCGACCCGCTACGGCGCCTCCCACCCCCGTGACCTGGTGCTACGGGCGGCCGAGCGCGGTATGACGACGCTCGCGGTGACCGACCGGGACTCGGTCACCGCGGTTGTGCGCTTCGCCAAGGCCGCCGCCGAGCACGGTGTGCGGCCGGTCTTCGGCGTCGACCTCGCCGTCGAGCCGCTCGCCGGACCCCGCGCGGCGGACGGACCCCGCACGGCAGGCGAACCCCGTCCGGCGGACGGCCGCCGCCCCGCCGCCCCGGCCCGAGCCCCCGGCCCCGCCTGGCCCGACCCGTACCGCCCCGCCGACCGCGAACGGCCCGGGCAGCGCCGGCGTACGCCCGTACGCGGCGGCGCCCATCTCCAGGAGCCGCCCCTGCGCTTCACGCTGCTCGCCCGGGACGCCCCGGGCTGGGCCGCGCTCTGCCGGCTGGTCTCGGCCGCGCACGCCCACCCGGTCGACGGCTACCCCGTCGTGTCCTGGGCCGCCCTGCGCCGGTACGCAGGGCCGTCCGACGGGCTGTTCGCCCTGCTCGGACCGGTGTCCGAGCCCGTACGCGCGCTCCAGGCCGGCCGCCCCGACCTCGCCGGGCGGCTGATCGAACCCTGGCGGGATCTTTTCGGCCCGTCCCTGCGCCTGGAAACGGTGTGGCACGGCCGGAGCCCCGCCCCCGGCGCCCTCGGCGGCCGCCCCGCCCCCGGCGCCCAAAGGACCCAAAGGACCGGCCCGGGAGCCCCAAGGGCCGCCCTCGACGCCCGAAGCACCGGCCCCGGGTCGCTGCGCCTCGCCGCCCGTACGCTCCAGTTCGCCGACCGGGCCGGAGTGCCCGCCGTGCTCGCCAACGCCGTCCGGTACGCCGACCCCGCTCAGCACCGTCTCGCCGATGTGCTGGACGCGGCACGGCTGCTGCGCCCCGTCGACCCGCGCCGGCTCGACTCCGGGCAGCGCTGGCTCAAGGGCCCGTCCGAGATGCACGCCGTCGCCGAGCGGATCGCGGAGGCGGCCGGGCTCGGCCGCGGCCGGGCGGCGCGGCTGCTGGCGCGGACGGTGGAGACCGGGGAGCTGTGCCGGGTCGACCCCGTCGCCGATCTGGGTCTGGGCCGCAGGCAGCTGCCCGAGCCCCATACGGTCGGCGCGGTGGACGCCGCCGACGCCGCCCGGGTGCTGCGGCAGCGCTGTGAGGCCGGTCTGGTCCGGCGCGGGCTGGACCGGGACCCCGCCGCCCGTGCCCGTCTCGAAGAAGAACTCGCCCTTATTTCCGAACTGGAGTTCGATACATACTTCCTGACCGTCGCTCAGGTGGTCTCCGACGTACGCGAGATGGGCATCCGGGTCGCGGCCCGCGGCTCCGGCGCCGGAAGCATGGTGAATCACGCCCTCCACATCGCCACCGCGAACCCCCTGGAGCACCGGCTGCTGTTCGCCCGCTTCATGTCGCGGCAGCGCACCGACCTCCCCGACATCGATCTCGACGTCGAGTCCGCGCGACGGCTGGAGGTCTACGACCGGATCATCGAACGCTTCGGACGGGAGCGGGTCGCCATCACCGGCATGCCCGAGACCTATCGCGCCCGGCACGCGCTCCGGGACACCGGGCTCGCCCTGGGCATCGCCCCCGGCGAGGTGGACCGGATTGCAAAATCGTTTCCTCATATCCGTGCCTCGGACATCACCGCGGCCCTCGCCGAGCTGCCCGAGCTGAGCCGGCTGGCCGCCGGAGCCGCCCCGTACCGGCTCCTCTTCGAGCTGGCCGAGGGCCTGGACGCGCTTCCCCGGGGCATCGCCATGCACCCCTGCGGAGTGATCCTCACCAACGCCTCCCTGCTCGACCGGCTCCCCGTGCAGCCCACGCCGACCGGCGGCTATCCGATGGTCCAGGCCGACAAGGAGGACGTGGAGGACCTCGGGATGATCAAACTGGATGTCCTGGGCGTCCGGATGCAGTCCGCGATGGCCCACGCCACCGCCGAGATCGAACGCGCCACCGGCCGCCGTGTCGACCTCGACGATCCGCGCCAGGTGCCGCTGGACGACCACTTCGCCTTCAAACTCATCCAGGCGTCGGACACCCTCGGCATGTTCCAGCTGGAGTCGCCGGGACAGATGGATCTGCTCGGCCGGCTTCAGCCGCGCGATCCGCAGGACGTCATCGCCGACATCAGCCTCTTCCGGCCGGGTCCGGTCGCGGGCGGGATGCCGGAGCAGTACGTCGCCGCCCGCCACGGCCGGCCCGTCACGCTCCCGCACCGCGACCTCGAAGAGGTGCTCTCCGACACCTACGGAGTGGTGATCTGGCACGAGCAGATCATCGAGATGTTCCATGCCATGACCGGCTGCGACCATGGATTCGGCGACTACGCCCGCCGCGCCCTCAGCGACCGCGCCCGGCTGCCGCTGGTCCGCGACTGGTTCCACCGGCGGGCCGCCGCCCGCGGCTACTCGCCCGCGGTGCGGGAGACGGTGTGGAAGACGATCGAGGCCTTCGGGGCGTACGGGTTCTCCCGCGCCCACGCGGTCGCGTTCGCCGTGCCCGCCCTCCAGTCGGCCTGGCTGAAGGCGCACCACCCGGCCGCCCTCTACGCCGGACTGCTCGAACACGACCCCGGAATGTGGCCGAAACGGGTCATCGTGGCCGACGCCCGGCGGCACGGCATCGCCGTGCTCTCCGTCG
The DNA here is from genome assembly GCF_043080985.1 of Streptomyces sp. NPDC014894. Taxonomy (NCBI): domain Bacteria; kingdom Bacillati; phylum Actinomycetota; class Actinomycetes; order Kitasatosporales; family Streptomycetaceae; genus Streptomyces; species Streptomyces sp. NPDC014894. The sequence goes on along the minus strand of NZ_JBIBWD010000007.1, from coordinate 10,123 downwards.
ACGTCAACCGCTCCCGGCCGACCCACACGATCGAACGGGCCGCGGACGGCTCCTGGGGCGTACGGCTGGCCCTGTCCCAGGTCCGCGGCATCAGCGAGGACGAGGTCGCCCGTATCGCCGCCGGACAGCCCTACACCTCGCTCGCCGATCTGTGGCAGCGCGCCAGGCCCCACCGGCCGACCGCCGAACGGCTGGTGAACATCGGCGCGCTGGACGGGCTGAACGCGCTGGACGTTTCGAATGGTCCGGATGTTCCGGATGCCCTGGATGTACGGGACGTGCTGGGCGCTTCGGGCCCGCGCGGCGGTGGGAGCGGTGGACGCGGCGGACGCGGTGGACGCGGGCCCACCCGGCGGGATCTGCTGCTCCAGATCGCCGAACTCCACCGCCAGTACCGGGGGCGGCCCCTCGACGACGGCCAGCTGCCGATCCAGGGGTACGACCCGCACACCCGGAGCGCCGGGCTGCCCGAGATGACCGGCCGCGAGGCGCTCAGCGCCGAACTGAACGTCCTCGGCATGGATGTCACCCGGCATCTGATGGACCACCACCACCGGCTGCTGCGCGAACTCGGCGCGGTCGACGCCAAGCATCTGAGCGAGCTGCGGGCCGGGGAGACGGTGCTGGTCGCGGGGGTGCGCGCCGCCACCCAGACTCCGCCCATCGCCTCCGGCAAGCGGATCATCTTCGTCACCCTCGACGACGGCTCCGGCCTGGTCGACCTGGCCTTCTTCGAGGACAGCCACGCCGCCTGCGCCCATACGGTCTTCCATTCCGGGCTGCTGCTGGTGCGCGGCGCCGTCCAGCGCAGGGGCGGGCGCGGCACCGTCGTCGGGACGATGGCCTGGGATCTGGAGGCGCTCGCGGTCGCCCGGCGCGACGACGGGCCGGAGGCGGTGCACCGGCTGCTCGGGACGGGCGGCCTCGGCGGGTCCGCCGGGGCCGCTGGGACCACCAGGGCCGTTGGGGCCGACGGGGCCGATGGGGCTGCCGTGCGGCCGGACGGGCAGCGCGGTCGGGGCCGGGGCCCGGGCCACGGCCACGGCCACGGCCCGGGAGCGCCCTCGCGCACGATCCCGCAGGAGACCGGGGCGCGGCTGCACCCCTGGGCGGATCTCCGGCCCGCCGGCGAGCGCGCCGCCGATCCCCGGGCCCTGGACCCGGGGCCCGATTCCACCGATCTGAAGACCCTGGGCTACACCAGCCCCGGAAGCGCCGGGTGATCCGCGATGACCGAACGGCATGTGCTGCACATCCACTTCCACCTGGGGTACGGGTACGCGGGACCCGCCGGGCCCGCTGGGCCTTCCGCGTACGCCGGACCCGCCGGGCCCGACGGGTCCGTGTCCGGCGGACACGGCTCCGCACCCGCCGGACACGGGTACGACGCCGAGCTGTACGAGCGGCTGATCGAGCTGCTCCACGGCATCACCCCCCGTACCCAGGCGCTGCCCCCGGACGCGGCCGACTGCGATGTCACCGGCGCGCTGCGCTACTTCCACAGCGATCCCCAGGGGGTGGCCCAGCTGGTCCGGATGCGGGCGCTCGCGCTGTACGGGGTCGACACGACCATCGGCTCCGCGGGCAATCGCATGCTCGCCGCCATGGCCGCCGACGCCACCGCGCCCGGGGGCGTCACCCATCTCGGACCGGAACCGGAAGCGATCGCCGCGTTTCTCTTCCCCCGGCCGGTCGGGGCGCTCCACGGCGTCGGTCCCGCGATGGCCTCGCTGCTGGTCCGGCACGGGCTGTACACGGTCGGGTCCGTCGCCGGCACCCCGCTCGGCACCTTGCAGCGGCTGCTCGGCGGGGTCCAGGGGCGCAGGATCCATGAGCGCGCCCGCGGTCTGGACGAGCGCCCGGTGACCCCGCGGGCGCCGGCCCGCTCCTGCGCCGCGGACCAGGTGTTCGCACGCGATGAGCTGGACCCGGACCGGCACCGCCGGGCCGTGCTCGGTCTCACCGAACAGCTCGGCGCGCGGCTGCGGTCCGAGCACCGGATCGCCCGCAGGCTGACGCTGACGGTCCGCTACGCCGACCGCACCACCACGGTCCGCACCAGGACGCTGCCGGAGCCCACCGCCCACGGGTTCGCCCTGGCCCGGGTCGCGTACGGCCTCTACGAGAGCCTGGGGCTTCAGCGGGCCCGGGTCCGGGGCTTCGCGCTGCGGGCGGAGGAGCTGCAACCGGAGGAGTACGGGACGACGCAGCTGACCTTCGACCCGGCCGACGACAGGGCCCGCCGGATCGAGTCCTCGGCGGACCGGGCGCGGGCCCGGTTCGGCGCGGGGGCGGTGCTGCCCGCGTCCCTCGCCGGCGGCTGAGGGGTGCCGCTCACCGTCGGCGCCCGGGCTCAACCACCGTTCCGGGGGTGGTGAAAGAGGTTTATCGACATGTCCTCACGCTTGAGGGGGAATAGGCGGCTCTCGGATGGTTCGCGGGGGATTCGGTGGGCAACTCTGAGGTCGCGACGTCGTGATCGATTTCCTGGGCGGTGGGCCGCCGGCCGGGAGAGCCCAGCCGCACTTCCGCACCACAGGTTCCTGGAGGAACGACATGGCAAGCATCCGTACCGCCCGTGTTCTCGCCGCTGTTGCCGCCCTGCCCCTCACGGTCGCCGCCTTCTCGGGCGTCGCCGCGGCCGACAACGGCGGGTTCGCGGACAACGGATCGAACGCGACCGTCGCCTCGATCGTCGGCAGCGGCGTCGGCGTGGGCAATCTGGGCAATTCGACCACCGGTCAGCAGGTGGCCGGGCTCGGGTCGACCAACCAGAGCAATATCGCCAGTGTGAGCGGCTCCGGTTTCACCAGTGTCGACCAGGACGCCCTGGCCCTGAATTTCACTCCTCTGTGGTGATGTCCGGCCCGATGGGGGGACCGGCCGCGGGGCGACCGGTCAGGGGGTGACGAACGGCCCGCGCGAGGACGCTTCGGCGTCGTCGCGCGGGCCGTTCGTCGTGCTGTCGCGAGGGTGCGAACGCGCCGCGCCGCCGGGGCCGTTCGCGGGGTTTCGGGCGGGCGGCCTTGACACCGGGACTGAGTCTGACGGACAGTCAGAAAGTGGGCCGACGCGATCCGGGACACGGTCCGCACGCGGTCGTACGACACGTCCTGCGACACGTCCTGCGACACGTCCGACGGCGCGTCCGTCGGCGCGTCCCCGCACGGATCACGGCACGGCCTACGACCCTCACGACCCTCACGACCCTCACGACGCTCACGACGCGATCCGTACGCCCGGGAGGCGGCCCCGTGGATCTCGCTCCGACGGAACGGCAGCAGCAGCGGCTGCGCACCGAACTCCGCACCCCCTTCCGGTCCGTCGTGCCGGACGGCCCGCCGCCCGCCGAGGCCCCGGCGGACCGGCGCGCGCTGCCGCGCGGGACGGGCGCGGCGCGGGAGCCGTCGCGACGATGCGGCTCGGCGTGAGGAGGGGGCGCCAGTGACGCGCCCGGGGGCGGCGCCTGACATGGGCGCGGACGTTTCGGTTGCGGCCTCGGCTGTTCCGGCTCAGGCTGCGGCCTCGGCCGAGGACTTCGACCGGCGGCTGAAGGCGTACGAGGGCCGATCGGCGGTTCCGCCGGGCGTCGGCGCGGATCCGGTCAACGCGCCGATGATCAGGCACTGGTGCGAGGCGATGGGGGACGCCAATCCGGCGTACCGGGGGCCGGACGCCATCGCTCCGCCGACGATGCTCCAGGCCTGGACGATGGGCGGACTCCTGGGGCGACCGGGCCGCTCGGGGGCGCAGGAGGAGCTGTTCGCCCTGCTCGAACGGGCGGGGTGCACGGCGGTGGTCGCGACCGACTGCGAGCAGGAGTACGCGCGCCCGCTGCGGCCCGGTGACGAGATCACCTTCGAGACCGTGATCGAGTCCGTGTCCGGGCGCAAGAACACCAGGCTGGGCGCGGGCCACTTCGTGACGACCCGGACGGACGTCCGGGCGAACGGGGAGCCGGCCGGTACACAGCGCTTCCGCGTCCTGAAGTACGCCCCCGCCGGGACCGCCGCGCCGGTCACGGGGGCGTCGAGCGCTGGGACCGGGACGGCCGGGGCATCGCGGACAGGCGGGGCCGCGCCCACGCTCACGGCCATGGGCACAGGCGCGGTCACGGTCACGGACAGCACGGACGAACCGCCCCGGCGGCCCCGGCCCGTCGTCAACCGGGACAACGCCGGCTTCTGGGACGGCGTCGCCGCGCACCGGCTGCTCATCCAGCGCTGTACGGCGTGCGACAGGCTGCGGCTGCCCTGGCTGCCGGGGTGCGGCGAGTGCGGCTCGCCCGAGTGGGACACGGTCGAGGCGGCCGGCGCGGGGACCGTCCACTCGTATGTGGTGATGCACCACCCGCCCTTCCCCGCCTTCGATCCGCCCTACGCCGTGGCCCTGATCGAACTGGCGGAGGGCGTGCGCATGGTCAGCAATGTGACCGGGGTGCCCCACGACCGGGTGCGGATCGGGATGGCGGTGGAGCTGGAGTTCCTCCGGGCAGACGCGGAGCTTGAGCTTCCGGTCTTCCGGGCCTCGGCCGGGGAGGCGGGCTGACCATGGACGTCACCCCCACGGAGGCGCGGTCCGCCGCCCGGGAGCCGGCCGCGCGGATCGTCGGCGACCGGAACGCCCGTCCGGGGTGCGGAAGCGAAGTCCTCGCGGAACTCGGCGCGCCGCTCGCGCGGGAGGGGGCGTCATGAAGCCCGTGTACGGCACCGACAGCGGCGCCGAAGGCGGCGGCCCGGGCGGCGGCGACGGTCGCGCGGCCGCCGCCCCCCGCCCCGGCCCCGACCTCACCCCCGGCCCGGTGCGCGCCGGCCCGGTGCGGGTCCGCCCGGTGCGCCCCGGCCCGGCGCGGGTCCGCCCGGCGCGCGTCGGCGTGGAGCTGCCGCCGCTGGAGATCCCCGTCACCCGCACCCTGATCGTCGCCGGGGCGATCGCCTCCCGGGACTACCAGGACGTGCACCACGACGCCGAGCTGGCCCGGAGCAAGGGCTCCCCCGACGTCTTCATGAACATCCTCACCACCAACGGCCTGGTCGGGCGGTACATCACGGACTTCTTCGGAGAGCGCGCGGTGCTCCGCAAGGTCGCGATCCGGCTGGGCGCGCCCAACCACCCGGGAGACACCCTGGTGCTGAGCGGCACGGTCCTCTCCGTCGAGGACGGTGTCGCCGAGGTGAGCGTCGTCGGGGTCAACGCCCTCGGCCGCCATGTGACCGGCACGGTCACGGTCACCCTCCCGGAGGCCGCCGGATGAGCCTCCGCCACCGGGACGCGCTCGGGGGCCGGGCGGCCGTCGCCGGCATCGGGGCCACCGAGTTCTCCAAGGACTCCGGGCGCAGTGAGCTGGCGCTCGCCGTGGAGTCGGTGCGCGCCGCGCTGGACGACGCCGGGCTCTCCCCCGCCGACGTCGACGGGCTGGTCACCTTCACGATGGACACCAGCCCCGAGATCACCGTCGCCCGGGCCGCCGGCATCGGCGAACTGTCCTTCTTCTCCCGAGTCCACTACGGCGGCGGCGCGGCCTGCGCCACCGTGCAGCAGGCCGCGCTCGCCGTCGCCTCCGGGGTGGCCGACGTCGTCGTCTGCTACCGCGCGTTCAACGAGCGCTCCGGACGGCGCTTCGGCTCCGGGGCGGCACGGCGGGAGCCGTCGGCGGAGGGGGCGGCGCTGGGCTGGAACATGCCGTTCGGGCTGCTCACCCCCGCCTCCTGGGTCGCGATGGCGGCGCGGCGCTATCTGCACGTCCACGGTCTGACGCCCGACGCGTTCGGCCCGGTCGCCGTCACCGCCCGCCGGTACGCGGCCCGTAACCCCGCCGCGTACTTCCACGGGAGGCCGATCACCCTCGCCGACCACGCCGCGTCCCGCTGGATCGTGGAGCCGCTGCGGCTGCTGGACTGCTGCCAGGAGACCGATGGCGGCCAGGCGCTGGTGGTGACGAGCGCGGAGCGGGCCCGTGAGCTGCGGCGGCCGCCCGCGGTGATCGTCGCCGCCGCGCAGGGGGCCGGGCGGGCCCAGGAGCAGATGACCAGCTTCGCCCGGGACGATCTCACCGGTCTGCCCGAGACGGGCGCGGTCGCCCGGCAGCTCTGGCGGACGTCGGGGCTGGCCCCGGCCGACATCGACGTCGGGATCCTCTACGACCACTTCACCCCCTTCGTGCTGATGCAGCTGGAGGAGTTCGGATTCTGCGGGCCGGGGGAGGCGTCGGAGTTCGTGGCCGGGGGCGCGCTGCCGCTGAACACCCACGGCGGTCAGCTGGGCGAGGCGTACCTCCACGGGATGAACGGGATCGCGGAGGCCGTCCGCCAGATCCGGGGCACGGCGGTGAACCAGATACCGGGCGCGGCCAGGGCGCTGGTCACGGCGGGCGCCGGCGTTCCCACGTCCGGGTTGATCCTGGGCGCGGACGGCTGAGCGGCGGGCCGCAGCGCTGGCCGCGCGCGCCGGGCCGCCGTTGACTTCGGCCATGCGCACCCGCAGCCGGGCCCAGGTCGCCGCCGCTCTCGTACTGACCGCGCTGATCGGGCTGCCCGATCTGCTGCTGGCCCCGACGTCCGGCGGGACCTCGGCGGGCGCCCGCCAGGCGTCGACGACCAGCGCCCTGACCGAGCCCGGGGCCCTGACCGACCCCGGGGCCGCCTCGGTCCCCGACACCACCGCGGACACCGACTGGACCTTCCGCGGTCTCGCGTTCGACGTCTGCCGGGTCCCGTCGCTCGCCGTGATGAGCGCGTGGCGGGCGTCGTCCCCGTACGGCGCGGTCGGCGTTCCCTACGGGGGCCGCGGGCGCGAATGCCCCGACCAGCCGCATCTGACCCGGGGCTGGGTCGCCGAGGTGCACCGGATGGGCTGGCGGGTGCTGCCGGTGTTCGCCGGCTCCCAGCCCCCCTGCGCCCGCGGGCCCGCCGACGGCGAGCGGCCCCGCAGCAGCCCTGGCGCCCCGGAGACCCGCAGTACCCCCGGCACCCCGGAGACCATCGGGGCCACCCCCGCCGCCCAGGGCGAGCGCGAGGGAGGCGACGCCGTCCGGCAGGCCCGCGCGCTCGGCATGGACCGGGGCAGCGCGCTCTATGTCAGCCTGAGGTCGTACGACCTCGACGACGCCGGCTGTGTGCGCGCCACCCTCGACTACGTCCGCGCCTGGAACCGTGAGGTGCGCCGGGAGGGCTACGTCCCGGGCCTGCGCGGCGACGCCGAGACGGGCGCCCGGCACATGGAGACCGCCCGCCGCGCCGGCACGGGCGATCTGCCCTCCGCCCTCTGGTTCGCCCGCTGGAACCGCAGGCCGTCCCTGTACGGAGAGACGGTTCTGCACCCGTACGCCTGGCGCGTGAAGCGCCGGATCCACCAGTACGAGGGCGAGGTCAGCGAGGAGCACGGCGGCCACCGGCTGACCGTCGGACGGAATCTGACGGACGCTCCCGTGGCGCGGGTGGCACGCGCGGGCCGCTGAACGGAGCGGTCCCGGGCCGGTCCGGACGGGCCCTCTCCTCCGCTCGGAGGGGCGAATCGGCCCTGAGAGCGATGTCATCGCCTCTGAGGGTCTCCTCCACCTTCAGGAGGTGGGGCCGGCCCCACCCGTACAACCTGAGGCGGAGACGGCTTCAGGCCCTCCGGCCGATCCGCCGGAACGGCCCCGCTCCTAGCGTGGAGCCATGACCACGCCAGTCTGCACAAACGCCTCGAAGGCGGCTCTCGCGGGGCCTCCGTCGTACGGGGCCGACGCACGGTCCGCGCCCTACACCGGTTACGCGTCGTTCTCCTCGTACGTCCGTGCCCGGGGGCCGGTGCTGCTCCGCACGGCCCGCTCCCTCACCGCCAACCCGTGCGACGCGGAGGACTTGCTGCAGACCGCGCTGACCAAGACGTATGTCGCGTGGGAGCGGATCGAGGACCACCGGGCCCTGGACGGCTATGTGCGCCGCGCCCTGCTCAACACCCGCACCTCCCAGTGGCGCAAGCGCAAGGTGGACGAGTTCGCCTGCGACGAGATGCCCGAGCCGGAGACCGTCCCCGCGCCCGACCCGGCCGAGCAGCAGGCGCTGCGCGACGCGATGTGGCGCGCGGTGATGAAGCTGCCGGACCGGCAGCGGGCGATGGTCGTCCTGCGGTACTACGAGGATCTCAGCGAGGCCCAGACGGCGGAGGTGCTCGGGGTGTCGATCGGCACGGTCAAGAGCGCGGTGTCGCGGGCGCTCGGCAAACTCCGCGAGGACCCGGAACTGGCCCCGGTGCGCTGACCCGGCAGGGCCCTCCGGCGTCCCGCGCACGCTGAATCCCCGTTCCGTGGGTAGTGACTTACCAGCTGGTACAGGCGCAGAATCTGCACAACCTACCGCCACGTAGCGCCAGCGCCCACCGGGAGGACGCCGTGCTCAGCACCATGCAGGACGTACCGCTGACCGTGACCCGCATCCTGCGGCACGGGATGACGATCCATGGAAAGTCGCAGATCACCACGTGGACCGGGGAGGCCGAACCGCATCGCCGCAGCTTCGCCGAGGCCGGGGCGCGAGCCGGCCGGCTGGCGGGTGCTCTCCGTGACGAACTCGGCGTCGACGCCGACCAGCGGGTCGCCACGCTCATGTGGAACAACGCGGAGCATGTCGAGGCGTATCTCGCCATCCCCTCCATGGGCGCCGTGCTGCACACGCTCAATCTGCGCCTCCCGCCCGAGCAGCTCGTGTGGATCGTCCATCACGCCGCCGATCGCGTCGTCATCGTCAACGGCTCGCTGATACCGCTGCTCGCCCCGCTCCTGCCCCGTCTGCCGACGATCGAGCACATCGTCGTCTCCGGCCCCGGCGACCGCGCGCCGCTGGCCGGCGCCCGCGCGCGGGTGCACGAGTACGAGGAGCTGTTGGCGGACCGTCCGTCCGACTACGACTGGCCGGATCTGGACGAGCGGACCGCCGCCGCGATGTGTTACACCTCCGGCACCACCGGGGACCCCAAGGGCGTGGTCTACTCCCACCGCTCGATCTATCTGCACTCCATGCAGGTGAACATGGCCGAGTCGATGGGCCTCAGCGACCAGGACACCTCGCTCGTCGTGGTGCCCCAGTTCCACGTCAACGCCTGGGGCCTGCCCCACGCCACCTTCATGACCGGCATCAACCTCCTCATGCCGGATCGTTTCCTCCAGCCGGCCCCGCTCGCCGAGATGATCGAACGCGAGAGGCCGACGCACGCCGCCGCCGTCCCCACCATCTGGCAGGGCCTGCTGGCCGAGGTGCTCGCCAACCCCCGCGACCTCTCCTCGATGCGGCAGGTCACCATAGGCGGCTCGGCCTGTCCGCCCGCGCTGATGGAGGCGTACGACAAGCTCGGCGTACGGCTCTGCCACGCCTGGGGGATGACCGAGACCTCCCCGCTCGGCACGATGGCGCACCCGCCGGGCGGACTGAGCGCCGAGGAGGAGTGGCCGTACCGCGTCACCCAGGGGCGCTTCCCGGCAGGCGTGGAGGCCCGGCTCATCGGACCCGCCGGGGACCCGCTGCCCTGGGACGGCGAGTCCGCGGGCGAGCTGGAGGTCCGGGGGCCCTGGATCGCGGGCGCGTACTACGGGGGCGCGGGCGGCGAGGAGATCAGGCCGGCCGACAAGTTCAGCGAGGACGGCTGGCTGCGGACCGGCGATGTCGGCGTCATCAGCGAGAACGGCTTCCTGACCCTCACCGACCGGGCCAAGGACGTGATCAAGTCCGGCGGCGAGTGGATATCCAGCGTGGAGCTGGAGAACGCGCTGATGGCGCATCCGGAGGTGGTCGAGGCCGCCGTCGTCGCCGTCCCCGACGAGAAGTGGGGCGAGCGCCCGCTCGCCACGGTCGTCCTCAGGGAGGGCTCGGCCGCCGACTACGCGACGCTCCGGGCGTTTCTCGCCGGGCGGGTCGCCACATGGCAGCTGCCGGAGCGGTGGACGCTGGTCGCGTCGGTGCCGAAGACCAGCGTGGGCAAGTTCGACAAGAAGGTGATCCGCAAGCTGTACGCCGACGGGGAGCTGGACGTCACCCGCCTCTGAGAGCCGCGGCCCGTCCCGGTGGGCGCGACTAGTTCGTACCGATCTTCGCCAGCAGGTCCACGATGCGCGACTGCACCTCACCGCTGGTGGAACGCTCGGCGA